>NZ_JBHXPF010000022.1:0-103940 GCF_042718715.1 Streptomyces sp. NPDC058576
ACGCCGAAGGGGCGCCCACCGGTTCATCCGGTGGGCGCCCCTTCGGCGTTGAGCGGTGGCGGTGTCGCTACGCGGACTTCTCGTGGCGGCCGCCGTCGTTCTTGCCGATCGTGCGCGGCTCGCGCGGGACCAGCGTCGGGTTGACGTTGTTGCGGACGACGTCGGGCGTGATGACGACGCGGGCGACGTCCTTGCGGGACGGGACCTCGTACATCACGGACTGGAGGACTTCCTCCATGATCGCCCGCAGTCCGCGCGCTCCGGTCTGGCGCAGGATCGCCTGGTCGGCGATGGCCTCCAGGGCCTCGCGCTCGAAGTCCAGCTCCACACCGTCGAGTTCGAAGAGGCGCTGGTACTGCTTGACCAGGGCGTTGCGCGGCTCGATGAGGATCTGGAGCAGGGCCTCGCGGTCCAGGTTGTGGACCGAGGTCAGCACGGGGAGACGGCCGATGAACTCGGGGATCATCCCGAACTTCACCAGGTCCTCCGGCATGACCTCCTGGAACTGGTCGCTCGCCTGGATCTCCAGCTTGGAGCGGATCGTGGCGCCGAAGCCGATGCCCTTGGCGCCGGCCCGGGACTCGATGATCTTCTCCAGGCCGGAGAACGCGCCGCCCACGATGAACAGCACGTTCGTCGTGTCGATCTGGATGAACTCCTGGTGGGGGTGCTTGCGTCCGCCCTGCGGCGGGACGGAGGCGGTGGTGCCCTCCAGGATCTTCAGCAGGGCCTGCTGCACGCCCTCGCCGGAGACATCGCGGGTGATCGACGGGTTCTCGCTCTTGCGGGCGACCTTGTCGATCTCGTCGATGTAGATGATCCCGGTCTCGGCCTTCTTGACGTCGTAGTCGGCCGCCTGGATCAGCTTGAGCAGGATGTTCTCGACGTCCTCGCCGACGTAGCCGGCCTCCGTCAGCGCCGTCGCGTCCGCGATCGCGAACGGGACGTTGAGCATGCGGGCCAGCGTCTGTGCGAGGAGCGTCTTACCGGAACCCGTGGGGCCCAACAGGAGGATGTTCGACTTGGCGAGCTCGATCGCGTCCTCACGATTGGCGCCGCCGCCGTTCTCCCCGGCCTGGACCCGCTTGTAGTGGTTGTACACCGCGACCGAGAGGGCCTTCTTCGCGGGCTCCTGCCCGACGACGTACCCCTCCAGGAACTCGTAGATCTCGCGAGGCTTGGGAAGCTCTTCCCAGCGCACCTCGCTCGTCTCCGCGAGCTCCTCCTCGATGATCTCGTTGCAGAGATCGATGCACTCGTCGCAGATGTACACACCGGGTCCCGCGATGAGCTTCTTCACCTGCTTCTGGCTCTTTCCGCAGAACGAGCACTTGAGCAGGTCGCCGCCATCACCGATGCGTGCCACGAGGTGCTTCCCCTTCGCCTGGGAGACGCCTGGTTCAGCGGCTCCTGGTGCCTCTATCCGACGGTACCTTGCCTGGGCCCCCGTTCGGGCCCCCCTTGGCACGGTTCACACGGCCGTGGTCGTGCAAACGGAATGTGCCAAGGGGAAAGACCGACGTCAGAGCGATGCGCCCGCGGTGGTCTTGCGGGTGGAAACGATCTGGTCGACCAGACCGTACGCGAGGGCGTCCTCGGCCGTGAGGATCTTGTCGCGCTCGATGTCCTCGCTGATCTTCTCCAGCGGGGTCGTCGAGTGCCGGGCCAGCATCTCCTCCAGCTGCGTCCGCATGCGGAGGATCTCGTTGGCCGCGATCTCCAGGTCGGAGAGCTGCTCGCGGCCCGTCTGCGAGGACGGCTGGTGGATGAGCACCCGGGCGTGCGGGAGCGCCATGCGCTTGCCGGGGGTGCCCGCGGCGAGCAGGACGGCGGCCGCGGAGGCCGCCTGGCCCATGCAGACCGTCTGGATGTCCGGCTTCACGAACTGCATCGTGTCGTAGATCGCGGTGAGCGCGGTGAACGAGCCGCCGGGGCTGTTGATGTAGATCGAGATGTCGCGGTCGGGGTCCATCGACTCCAGGCACAGGAGCTGCGCCATGACGTCGTTGGCCGAGGCGTCGTCGATCTGGACGCCGAGGAAGATCACGCGCTCCTCGAAGAGCTTCGCGTACGGGTCGTACTCACGCACACCCTGCGAGGTGCGCTCCACGAAGCGCGGGACGACGTAGCGGTTGTCCACCTGCGGGCCGGTGTAGAGGCCGCTCGCGGAGGCGCCGGAGAAGTTGTTCATGTGGGTGTTCACCATCCTGGTGGCGTTCTGGGGCTGGAGGTCTCGGCGTGGGAGACGGTGGTGCGGGAGTGGTGCCGACGGTCCGGTGGATACCGGATCAGGCACCGGTGCCGCCGCCGCCCGGGATGCCCGACGCGAACGTGATGATCTCGTCGATGAGGCCGTAGTCCTTGGCCTCCTCCGCCGTGTACCAGCGGTCGCGGTCGCCGTCGCGGATGATCGTCTCGACGGTCTGGCCGGAGTGGCGGGCGGTGATCTCCGCCATCCGCGTCTTGGTGCGGAGCAGGTACTCGGCCTGGATCTTGATGTCCGAGGCCGTGCCGCCGATGCCGGCCGAACCCTGGTGCATGAGGATGTCGGTGTTCGGGAGCGCGAAGCGCTTGCCCGCGGCGCCGCCGGTGAGCAGGAACTGGCCCATGGAGGCGGCCATGCCCATGCCGATGGTGACGACGTCGTTGGGGATGTACTGCATGGTGTCGTAGACCGCCATGCCGGCCGTCACCGAACCACCGGGGCTGTTGATGTAGAGGTAGATGTCCTTGTCCGGGTCGGCGGCAAGGAGGAGAAGCTGTGCGGTGATCTTGTTGGCGATGTCATCGTCGACCTGCTGACCGAGGAAGATGATGCGCTCGCCGAGCAGTCGGCTGTAGACCTGGTCACCGAGGCCTCCACCGAGGGACGGCTCTCCGGCGGCGTAGGGCATCAGATTCGTCACGTATCCACCTGCTCGTCTCTGACGGCTCCGGCCGTCTCAGCGTCTTCGTACCGGGCGGGTGAAGCCACTGCTCCACCCTTCCTCTTCATGGACCCTAACGCGCAGGTGGGACAACGCCATCCCGCTTCCGCAACTGTTCGCTGGGAGCGCAAGGTCCGCAGTGGGCACAAGGGTTCCGGGGCCGCACAGCGATACGGCGGGCGGGATGCGACGGGGATACGGCGACGGGCCCCGGACGCGCGATGCGTCCGGGGCCCGTCGTACCGGTCAGCGCGAGGCTGTCCTGGGGATCAGGGCGAGGCTCAGGCCTCGTTCTTCTCCTCGGCCTTGTCGTCCGCCTTCTCCTCGGTGGCGGCCTCGGCCGTCTCCGTGGTCTCGGCGGTGTCCGCGGTGTCCGCGGTGTCCTCGTCGTCCTCGAGGTCGACGACCTCACCGTTGGTGTCGACGACCTTGGCGGCCTCGACGACGACGGCGAGCGCCTTGCCGCGGGCGACCTCGCCGACGAGCATCGGCACCTGGCCACCCTCGACGACGGCCTGGGCGAACTGGTCGGGGCTCATGCCGGAGGAGGCGGCGCGCCGCATGAGGTGCTCGGTGAGCTCCTCCTGGTTGACGTTCAGCTTCTCCTTGTTGACGAGCTCGTCAAGGATGAACTGGGTCTTGATGCCCTTGATGGCCTGCTCGGAGGTCTCGTTCTCGAACTCCTCCAGGGTCTTGCCCTGGATCTCGAGGTACTTCTCGAGGTCGAGGCCCATCTGACCGAGCTGGTGGTGCTCCAGGTTGTGCTTGCGCGTCTGGACCTCGTCCGCGAGCAGCTTCTCCGGGATCGGGACCTCGGCGAGCTTCAGCAGCTCCTCCAGGACGCGCTCCTGGGCCTGGGTGGCCTGGTCGTACTGCTTGGTGGTCTCCAGGCGCTTGCGGCTGTCGGCCCGCAGCTCCTCCAGCGTGTCGAACTCGCTGGCCATCTGGGCGAAGTCGTCGTCCAGCTCGGGGAGCTCACGGGCGGCGACGGCGGTGACCTTGACGGTGACCTCCGCGGCCTTGCCCTCGGCGGAGCCGCCCTTCAGCTCGGAGGTGAAGGTGGCCTCGCCACCGGCCTCCAGGCCGGTCACGGCCTCGTCGATGCCGTCGAGGAGCTCGCCGGAACCGATGGTGTACGAGACACCGGCGGCCACGCCGTCCTCCAGGACCTCACCGTCGACCTTGGCCTCCAGGTCGATCGTGACGACGTCGCCGTCGGCGGCGGCGCGCTCGACCGGGTTGGTGGAGGCGAAGCGCTCGCGGAGCTGCTCCACGGCCTTCTCGACCTCTTCGTCGGTGACCTCAAGGGCGTCGACGGTGACCTCGATGCCGGAGTAGTCCGGGATCTCGATCTCGGGGCGTACGTCAACCTCGGCGGTGAAGGCCAGCAGCTCGCCGTCCTTCAGCTCGGTGATGTCGACCTCGGGCTGGCCGAGGACGTTCAGCTCACCCTCGTTGACCGCCTCGGTGTAGAACTTCGGGAGGGCGTCGTTGACGGCCTCCTCCAGCACCGCACCGCGGCCGAACCGCTGGTCGATGACCCGGGCGGGGATCTTGCCCTTGCGGAAGCCCTTCACCGTGACCTGCTGGTTGATCTTCTTGTACGCCGCGTCGAGGCTGTCCTTGAGCTCCTCGAAGGGCACCTCGATGCTGAGCCGAACCCGAGTCGGGTTCAGGGTCTCCACGGCGCTCTTCACGGTTCGGTCTCCTTGGTGGCTGACTTCTTGGGGTTCTGCTGGGCCGCCGAGTGGCGGCTTCGCGGACCGAGCCCGGTACATCAGACACACGGGCACGCATTTTGCATAGTAACGGCAAGGGGGAGGACTCCCACAATGCGATCTTGCTGGTGGTCGGGGTGGCCGGATTCGAACCGACGACCTTCCGCTCCCAAAGCGGACGCGCTACCAAGCTGCGCCACACCCCGTCGGTGCGACACGTAGGGTACATGCACGGCGACCGTGGATCCGCCGCTTTACGGAGCGGCTCCACCGGGTCGGGTCCGGTTCCGGCACGGGACCGGTCGGGCGGCCGGCACAACGGGTGTGCGGGCACCGCCGCCGACCCGCTACGATGCTCTTCGTGCCGCGGTCCACGGACCTGCGGTGCGGCGCTTGCGGGCGTAGCTCAATGGTAGAGCCCTAGTCTTCCAAACTAGCTACGCGGGTTCGATTCCCGTCGCCCGCTCCATGCAGTCGAGGGCCGGGCCGGTGTGTGATTCTCCGGCCCGGCCCTCGTGCTTCTCGCTGCTTCGCGGTGCCTCAGAAGCTGATCTGGTTGATGGTGTCGGCTATCGAGTTCATGAACCTGTTGATCGACGGGGCCATGCCGGTCGATGCCAGGAAGAAGCCGAAGAGCACGGCGACGATCGCGGGACCGGCCTTGATGGAGCCGCCACGGATCATTACCACCAGGATGACCGCGAACAGCAGCACCATAGACAGTGAAATAGCCACGTCTGATCACACCCTCGGTCGGTCCGCCTTGCCGGCCCGGAAGCGTGCACCACCGCGCGCCCCGTCGCCTCCATCGTGCCACCAACTCCCCCGTGGTTGCTGCCGGGTGACGGAACGGACTGACGGGATCCCGCCATCCTTCACGGTCGGCGCCGGCGCGGTGACGGGCGCCGGGCGGGGGCCCGCGCCGCCCGGGGCCCGGGAAGCGCGCGGGAGCCGCGTCACCCTCGGGCTCCCTGTGCGTCGGCTGTGAAATCCCGGCGGCCGAATATCCACCGCAGTGATCGTTTCCGCATCCCCACACTTCGTTCACAGCCAATTGACGGCGTGGATGCGATGTAATTCACTCCGGCCAACATCCTGGCGATATGCCCTATTTAAGCGGGATCAAGTGTGTCATAGCGGGCGGTGTTCGACGGTTTCGCATTCGAATAGAGGGGAACACGCGATATCTCCCCGCGGTTTTACGCAAGGCAATCGACCGGTCTAAGGTGCCTGAGATGTTCCAAGCTCCGAGCCTATTTCAGAGGGCCCCGCTCCCCCCGGCGACCCGGGAGTCGGAGCCCAGACCTGAGCGGACGCTCACCGCCACCGCCGCCCGGCCCGCTCCCGGGACCAGCGCTCCGGCCGCCGCCGCTCCGGCGCCCGCGGCGGCGAAGAAGCGCGATCCCTACTTCGACAATGTGAAGTATCTGGCCATCGTCCTCGTCGCGGTGGCCCACGCCTGGGAACCCGTGATGGACGGCAGTCGCGCAGCCCGGGCGCTGTACATGATCGTGTACATGTTCCACATGCCGGCGTTCATCCTCATCTCCGGCTACTTCTCCCGGTCGTTCGACATGACGGCACCCAAGGTGAAGCGGCTGATCACCTCGGTAGCGGTGCCGTACGTGCTGTTCGAGACGGCCTATTCGCTCTTCAAGCGGTACGCGGACGATGCGCCCGACATGGCGATCAGCCTGATAGACCCGTTCTTCCTGACCTGGTTCCTGATCGCCCTGTTCATCTGGCGGGTGACCACGCCGATCTGGCAGACGATTCGCCATCCGCTGCCGGTGGCGCTCGCCATCGCCATGCTCGCCTCCGTCTCCCCCGACATCGGCGACGACCTCGACCTCCAGCGGGTGCTGCAGTTCCTGCCGTTCTTCGTGCTCGGGCTGCTGATGAAGCCCGAGCACTTCCAGCTGGTCAGGCGGCGCGAGGTGCGGCTGCTGTCCGTGCCGCTGTTCGCCGGTGCGCTGCTCTTCGCGTACTGGATCGCCCCGCGCATGCAGCTCGGCTGGCTCTACCGCGCCAACAGCGCGCAGGAGATGGACGCCCCGTGGTGGTCGGGCGCGGTGATGACGCTCGCGATGTTCGGCTGCGCCCTGGTGCTGACGATCGGCTTCCTGGCCTGGGTGCCCGGCAGGGCGCGGTGGTTCACGGTGCTCGGCGCCGGAACGATCTGCGGCTATCTGCTGCACGGCTTCCTGATCAAGGGGGCCGAATACGCGGGCCTGTTCGACCGCTACACCTGGCTCTCCGATCCCGTCGGCCTCGTCGTGGTCTCGCTCGTGGCGGCGGTGGCCGTGACGCTCATGTGCACCCCGCTGGTGGGCCGCGCGCTGAAGTGGGCCACCGAGCCGGACATGAACTGGGCGTTCCGCAAGGGGACCGCGAAGCGCTGAGACCTCGCAGGGCCCGCCGCCGCACGGAGCCGGCCGGCGCTCCCCCCGCCGCTTTTCCCTGATCCACCCGCAGCCGGGGCGCGGGTGGATCAGTGCGTCTCCGGGTTGGCCGGATTCTTTCGGTCCGGGGGTGATTCGTCGCCGACCAGCCCCAGCAGCCCTCGCACCTGCGCATACTTCGCCGCCAGCCGGGTACGGGTCGCCGCGTCCAGGACCGCGAGGCGGGCGGGATCCGCGTTGTGGGCGAGGTCCGCCTCCTTGATGAGCAGCGCCCCCGGGGTGGCCAGGATCCGCGCGGCGTACGAGGACAGCTCCTCCCCCGGCCGCTTGGTCACCGCCAGGACCATGTCCTTCACCTCCTGCGGCAGGGCGGCGGCGGCCAGCCACCGGGCGGAGAGCGCGGCGTCCTCGACCGCGTCGTGCAGCCAGGCCGCCGCGATCTGCCCGTCGTCGCCGCCGCGTACCCGTACGCCTTCGGCCACCGCCGCCAGGTGTTCCACGTACGGGCGGCCCGCCTTGTCGGTCTGCCGCGCGTGGGCCTCGCGGGCGATGGCCTCCACCTCGGAGACGCTCAGATGCCGTCCAGTCATGGGCTTGAGCCTACGACCGCGCCCGGGGCCGCGACCGAACCCGCTCCGCCCCTGGGGCTGTTGACGCGGCACCCTCGCGAACCAAGCGGACAAAAGCTGACAATCTGACGGAGGCATAGTTGCAGCGTCAATCATTCGGTAAACTAATTACTGATGGAATCTTGATGCCCCCTTGACCAGCTCTTGACCGACCCCGAAGGACCAGGCTCATCGGACACGCAGACACCCTCATCGCCATGGGCGGCGCCTTCCTGGCCGCTGCCGTCCTCGCCCGCCTCGGCGGCCGTATCGGGCTGCCGACGATCCCCCTGTTCATCCTGGCCGGAATCCTCCTCGGCCCGCACACCCCCGGATACACGCTCCTCTCCAACCCGCACGACCTGGAGATGCTCTCCGCGCTGGGACTCGTCCTCCTGCTCTTCTACCTGGGGCTCGAGTTCCACATGGACGACCTCAAGACGGGTGGCCGGAAGATGGCCATCGCGGGCGGTACGTATCTCGTCCTGAACGTCGGCGCCGGTCTCGTCTTCGGCTTCGCGCTGGGCTGGGGCACCTCGGAGGCGCTGGTCCTGGCCGGCGTCCTCGGCATCTCCTCGTCCGCGATCGTCACCAAGATCCTGGTGGACCTCGGGCGCATCGGGAATCCGGAGACCCGTCCGATCCTCGGCATCATCGTCGTCGAGGACATCTTCCTCGCCCTGTACCTCGCCGCGCTCCAGCCGATCCTGTCCGGTGCGGACAGCCTCTCGGCCGCGCTGATCGACGGCGGCAAGGCCTTCGGCTTCCTGCTGCTGCTCGCGCTGGCGGCCCGGTTCGGCACCAAGCTCATCGGCAAGCTCATGAACACCAAGGACGACGAACTGCTCGTCATCTCGTTCCTGGGCGCCGCCGTCTTCGTCGCCGGTGTCTCCGAGATGTTCGGCGTCGCCGACGCGATCGGCGCGTTCATGGTCGGCCTGATGCTCGGCTCCACCTCGTCCGGCGACCGCATCCTCAAGCTGGTCCACCCGCTGCGGGACGCGTTCGGCGCGATCTTCTTCTTCGCCTTCGGCCTCTCCATCGATCCGGGCGACCTTCCGAGCGTGCTGTGGCCGGTGGTGGCGGCCGTGGTGCTGACCCTCGCCATGAACATCGCGGCCGGACTCGCGGCGGCGAAGGTCTACTCCTTCGGCGCGCAGGCCACCTCCAACATCGCCACCACGCTGGTCGCCCGCGGTGAGTTCGCGCTCATCCTGGCCACGATGGCGGCGGCCGCCGGACTGGACGAGCGGCTCTCGCCGTTCATCGCCGGTTACGTCCTCCTGCTCGCCGTCCTCGCGCCGCTGGCCGCCGGACGCTCGCACTGGCTGGCCCGCATCCTGCCGGGCGGCCGCAACAAGGACGACCACCAGGACCAGGAGCAGGTTCCGGTGTCGGTCTGAGCACCACCGGCCGAGCCGCACGGCTCAGCACCACCGGACGGCGGAGAGGCGCCCCGATACCCGGCCCCCGGGTGACGGGCGCCTCTCCGCCGTTCAGGGGCCGGTGGGAACGGCGTCCGTGCTAGAGCTCTAGGCCCGGCGGGAGAGCAGCAACAGGGCCCGGTCGTCGTTGACGTCCTTGGCGCAGGCCTCGATCAGATGCCAGGCAGCGCCCTCGAAGCCGGTCGAGACATAGCGGTCGGCCTCGCCCGTCAGCCGGTCGATGCCCTCCGCGATGTCCCGGTCGGAGGCCTCCACCAGACCGTCGGTGAACAGCATCAGGACGTCGCCGGGTGCGAGCGAGCCCTTCACCGCGTCGAACTCGGCCCCGTCGTAGACGCCGAGCAGGGGCCCCTCCCCCGACTTCTCCTCCCACTGCCCGCTGCCCGCGTGCAGCTGGAGGGCGGGCGGGTGGCCCGCGGAGTAGATCTCGTAGTCGCCCGACTCCAGGTCCAGCACGAGGTGGATGGAGGTGGCGAAGCCCTCGTCCCAGTCCTGGCGCAGCAGATAGCCGTTGGCGGCGGGCAGGAAGGCGTGCGGGGCCAGCGAGCCGAGGAGCCCGCCGAAGGCGCCGGACAGCAGCAGGGCCCGGGAGCCCGCGTCCATGCCCTTGCCGGAGACGTCGGTGAGGACGGCCTCCAGGGTGCGGCCCCCGTGGGTGCGGGCCGCGACGACGAAGTCCCCGGAGAACGACTGGCCGCCGGCCGGGCGCAGCGCCATCTCGCGGTGCCAGCCCTGCGGCAGCCGGGGCAGGGAGCTCTGCACCCGGATGCGTTCGCGCAGGTCGAAGAGCATCGTGCCGCCGCCCCGCCAGGGCACGCCGACCCGGGCCCGGAACTGGGCGAGGACCAGCCCGAAGAACCCGCAGGCGGCGACCACGAGGACGGTGCCCGGGGTGACTCTGGCCGGGCCGTCCAGGTACGGGCCGAGGGTCAGCGCCTCGATGATCAGGGCTACGGCGGCCGTCGCGTACAGGCCCAGCAGGCTGGCGGGGCGCAGCACGAGGCCGCCCGCCACGATGGGCAGGGCGAGGGCGGCCGGGTCGATCCAGAGCGGGCTGGCGACGGTGGCGAAGGTGATGGCCGGGATCGTCAGCAGCAGACCGGCCAGGGCGATCCAGTCGGAACCGTCGCCGCGGAAGTAGTCGACCCCGGATTTGCGCACACCGATGCGGACCCGGTGCATCTTTCTGCGCCACCGGGCCCAGAAGTCGTCTGCTCCTCCGCTACTGGCCACTGCCGGGACCTTATCCACCCGAACGCCTCCGGTGCAGGGGGACCCCGGTGACAATGCGCTCGAAACGGGGTCGTCCACGCGTTCCCGTCCGCCTTCTTCGGACGGCTTTCAGCCTTTTCCGCCGCCGGAGGGGGCCGGCGGCTGGCACCGAGGGCACCAGAAGAGGTTGCGGGAGACGAGGTCCGCGGTGCGGATCTCCGTACGGCAGAGGTGGCAGGGCAGATTCGCGCGCCGGTAGACGTAGACCTCGCCGCCGTGGTCGTCCTTGCGGGGCGGGCGGCCCATGGCCTCGGGGAGGTGTTCGGGGCGGACGGTGTCGATGCGGTTGTTCCGCACGCCTTCGCGCATCAGGTCGCCGAGGTCCGCCCAGATCGTGTCCCACTCGGCGCGGGTGAGGTCGCGGCCCGTGCGGTACGGGTCGATGCCGTGCCGGAAGAGGACCTCGGCGCGGTAGACGTTGCCGACGCCCGCGATGACCTTCTGGTCCATCAGCAGCGCGGCGATGGTGGTCCGGCTGCGGGAGATCCGCTGCCAGGCGCGCTCCCCGTCCTCGTCGCCGCGCAGCGGGTCCGGGCCCAGGCGCTCGTGTATCGCGTGCTTCTCGGGCCCGGTGAGCAGGGCGCAGGTGGTGGGGCCGCGCAGATCCGCGTAGTGGCCGGCGTTGACCAGGCGGAGGCGGACGGTGTCGGTGGGCGGCGGGGGCGGGGCGGCGCCGAAGCCGAGCTTGCCGAAGAGGCCGAGGTGGATGTGGACCCAGCCGGTGTCCCCGAAGCCGAGGAAGAGGTGTTTGCCGTGGGCGTCGGTGGCGGTGAGGGTCCGCCCGTCGAGCAGGGCCGCGCTGTCGGAGAACTTGCCCTGCGGACTGCTCACCCGTACCGGTGCGCCCGCGAACCGTTCGGCGTGGTCGTCGGCGAGGCGGCGGATGGTGTGTCCCTCGGGCACGGCGGGCTGCTCCTCGTGGAGATACGGGCGACGGGGTGGGCGGTGACATGACCGTGGCGCCGGGCGGGACCCCGCGGCCCGGGAGTGGGGTGGGGCGGGGTCAGCCCGGCTGGGGGTGGTGGGCCGGGATCGGGGGGGGGGGGCGGGTGGGGGGTGGTTGTGGGCCCCGCGTGCGGGGGGGTGCGGGTGCGGTTGGTGCGGGGGCGGGGGGGGGGGGGGTACCCGGCGGGGCGGGGGGGGGGGCCCCCGCGCCCCACGGAAGTGGGGTGGGGCGGGGTCAGCCCTGCTGGGGGTGGTGGGCCGGGATCGGGGGGAGCTCGCCGGTGGTCTCGTACGCCGAGAGCATCTCGATGCGGCGCGTGTGGCGCTCCTCGCCGGAGTACGGGGTGGAGAGGAAGATCTCGACGAACTTCGTGGACTCCTCGACCGTGTGCATCCGGCCGCCGATGGCGACGACGTTGGCGTTGTTGTGCTCGCGGCCGAGGGCGGCGGTCTGCTCGCTCCAGGCCAGTGCGGCGCGGACGCCCTTGACCTTGTTGGCGGCGATCTGCTCGCCGTTGCCGGAGCCGCCGATCACGATGCCGAGGCTGTCCGGGTCGGCGGCCGTCTTCTCGGCGGCACGCAGGCAGAACGGCGGGTAGTCGTCCTGGGCGTCGTAGATGTGGGGGCCGCAGTCGACGGCCTCGTGGCCGTGGGCGCCGAGCCACTCGACGAGGTGGTTCTTGAGTTCGTAGCCGGCATGGTCGGATCCGAGGTACACGCGCATGGTGCGAAGTGTGGCACGAACTTCGCGGGGTATCCGTCAGCGGGGCCTGCGACCCCATCCGATGATTCGCAGGCCTGAGCCCGATTTTGTGTGGCGAACGCCACTTGGGCAACGATCCGGCAAACGATCCGAAAGAGGGGGTTCCCCTTCCGCCTTGTATCGGGCTTGAATGCGTGGCCTTGTCTTCGCACACCCCACGGGCACCACCCGACGGCGGAGCAGGGCACACCCTCATGCTCGAAAAGGTAAGGAATCCCCCCATGACGTCGCAGACGACGCTGGCGAAGCCGGGCCAGGAGCCCGGCGAGCCGGACCGGCCGGACTCGTCGGGCGGGCTTCAGGCAGGCCTGAAGAACCGCCACCTCTCGATGATCGCGATCGGCGGCGTGATCGGCGCCGGGCTCTTCGTGGGATCGAGCGCGGGCATCGCGGCCGCGGGTCCGGCGATCCTGATCTCGTACGCGATGGTCGGCCTGATGGTCGTCCTCGTGATGCGGATGCTCGGCGAGATGGCGGCCGCCCGGCCGAGCTCCGGCTCCTTCTCCGCCTACGCCGACCAGGCGCTCGGCCGTTGGGCCGGTTTCTCCATCGGCTGGCTCTACTGGTTCTTCTGGGTCGTGGTCCTGGCCGTCGAGGCCACGGCGGGCGCGAAGATCCTGGAGAGCTGGATTCCGGGCGTGCCCCAGTGGGCCTGGGCGCTGATCGTGATGGTCGTGCTGACCGCCACCAACCTGGTCTCGGTGAGCAGTTACGGCGAGTTCGAGTTCTGGTTCGCCGGGATCAAGGTCGTGGCGATCGCCGCGTTCGTGGTCGTCGGCTTCCTCGCGGTCTTCGGGTTCCTGCCCGGTTCGGACAACCCGGGGTCGGGTCTGGCGCATCTGACGGACAGCGGAGGGTTCTTCCCCGAGGGGCCGGGCGCGATCCTGACCGGTGTGCTGATGGTCGTCTTCTCGTTCATGGGCAGTGAGATCGTGACGCTGGCCGCCGGCGAGTCCTCGGACCCGCAGCGCGCCGTCTCGAAGGCCACCAACAGCGTGATCTGGCGTATCGCCGTCTTCTACCTCGGCTCCATCTTCGTCGTGCTGACGCTGCTGCCGTGGAACGACCCGTCGATCATGGAGAAGGGCAGCTATGTCGCCGCCCTCGACTCGATCGGGATCCCGCAGGCCGGCAACGTCATGGACTTCATCGTGCTGACGGCCGTGCTGTCCTGCCTCAACTCCGGTCTGTACACGGCCTCCCGGATGGCGTTCTCGCTCGGCGAGCGGGGGGACGCCCCGAAGTCCTTCGCCAAGGTCAACAAGCGCGGTGTGCCGCAGGCGGCGATCCTGTCCTCGGTGGTCTTCGGCTTCGTGGCGGTGTTCTTCAACTACCAGTGGCCCGACACGGTGTTCCAGTTCCTCCTGAACTCCTCCGGCGCGGTCGCGCTCTTCGTGTGGCTGGTCATCTGCTTCACCCAGCTGCGGATGCGCGGGATCATCCTGCGCGAGACCCCCGGCAAGCTGGTCGTACGGATGTGGCTCTTCCCGTACCTCACCTGGGCGACGATCGCGGCGATCTCCTTCGTCCTGGTCTACATGCTGACCGACGACACCGCCCGCGAGCAGGTCGTGCTGTCGCTGCTGGTCGCGGCCCTGGTGGTGGGCATCTCGCTGGTCCGGCAGATGCGCGGCCGCAAGACCGTCACCAAGTGACCGTCGGCCGTCCGCCACGAATCGTCGTCCATACCTGACAGGCGTTGTCAGGTATGCCGGGAGAAGCTCTCCTTCGCACCGCAGAAACGCGAGCGAAGGAGAGCTTTTCCCTGTCGTCCCGGCCCGGCGGGTCCGCCCCCGCCAGCTTCCAGACCGGCTTCCCGATCCGCCCCGACCGGCTCGTCGAGGCCCGTACCCCCGACGACGTGCGGGAGGCCGTGGCGTACGCAGCCGAGCGCGGGCTCCGCGTGACCGCGCACGCCACCGGGCACGGGCTGCCCGGAGCGGTCGAGGGCGGTGTCCTGGTGGTCACCCGCGCCCTGGACTCCGTCACCGTCGACCCGGTCGCCCGCACGGCCACGATCGGCGCGGGAGCGACCTGGGGCGCGGTGACCGCGGCGGCGGCCCCGCACGGTCTCGCCCCGCTCAACGGCTCGTCGCCCTCGGTGGGCGCGGTCTCGTACACGCTGGGCGGCGGACTGGGCATTCTGGCCCGGCAGTTCGGGTACGCCGCCGACCATGTCCGGGCGCTGGAGGTGGTGACCGCCGACGGTGTTCCGCGCCGGGTCACGCCGGAGCGCGAGCCGGAGCTGTTCTGGGGGTTGCGCGGCGGCGGGGGCCGGCTGGGGGTGGTGACCTCGCTGGAGATCGGCCTGGTGGCGGTGGAGCGGCTGTACGGGGGGTCGATCGCCTTCGACGGGGAACGGGCGGCCGAGGTGGCGGCCCGCTATCTGGAGTGGACCCGGAGCGTGCCGGAGAGCCTGACGTCCTCACTGGCCGCGCTGCCCTACCCGGATCTGCCGCAGGTGCCCGAGGAGAGGCGCGGGCGGTACGTCGTCTCCGTGCGGGTCGCCTTCACGGGGGACGCGGCCGAGGGTGAGCGGCTGGTGGCCCCGCTGCGGGCGATCGGGCCCGCCCTGGAGGACTCGTTCCGGGAGATGCCGTACCCGGAGAGCCCCACCATCCACAACGACCCGCCGTTCCCGCACGCGTACTACGGGGAGGGGCTGATGCTCCGGGGACTGGACGCGGAGCGGGCCGCGCGGGTGCTGGAGCTGACCGGGCCCGGGGCGCCGACGATGAACGTGGTGCAGCTCAATCACCTCGGCGGGGCGTCTGCCGAGCGGCCTCGGGTGGCGAGCGCGGTGCCCTACCGCGACGCGGGTTTCCTGCTGCGGCTGCTGTCGCCGCTGGACGGTACGGACGTGCCGTCGGTGCGCTCGCTGTACCGGGAGGTGTCCGGGGTGCTGGGGCCGCTCGTCCAGGGGCGCGCGGCCAACTTCTGCTTCGGCGGCGGGGACCGCACCGCCGGTTTCCATGAGCCGGAGACGGCGAAGAGGCTCGCCGGTCTGGTCTCCCAGTTCGATCCGGCGGGCCTCTTCGGGGGTCCTTACGAGGGCTGAGGGCTGGTCAGCCGCGGCGGCCCAGCAGCTTCCAGGTGGTGGGCAGGAGGCCCATGGCCAGGGCCGCCTTCAGGGCGTCACCGATCAGGAACGGGGTGAGGCCGGCCGCGACGGCGGCGCTCAGCGACATCCCGGTGGACAGCGCGAGGTAGGGCACGCCGATGGCGTAGATGATCGCGGAGCCGAGGACCATCGTGCCCGCCGTGCGCAGTACGGAGCGGTCGCCGCCGCGGCGGGCGAGGGCGCCGACGACGGTGGCGGCCAGGAGCATGCCGAAGACGTAGCCGAGGGACGGCATGCTCCAGCCCGAGGAGGCCTCCGCGAACCACGGCATGCCGGCCATGCCGACGAGCGCGTACAGGGCGAGGGAGAGGAAGCCGCGGCGGGCGCCCAGCGCGGTGCCGATGAGGAGCGCGGCGAAGGTCTGGCCGGTGACCGGGACCGGGGAGCCGGGGACCGGGACGGCGATCTGGGCCGCGATGCCGGTCAGGGCCGCGCCGCCGAGGACGAGGGCCGCGTCCACGGCGTAGCGGTGCCGGGCTGCGGGCAGCAGGTCGGCGAGGACCGCTCCGGAGCGGACGGGGGCGGCAGCAGTGCTCATCGGGACTCCGCGGGTGAGGGCAGGTGGGCCGGGGCGGCCCCCGGCGGTCGGGGTGGGGTCGGGCTCCGCCGACGTTAGCCCACGAGTGAACGCTCGATCACCATCAGCCGCCCACAAAGCGGCGGTTGATGGGTTGGTGGGATTCACACAAACCCTGCGGCGCAATCGCGTTCCCGCGTGACGCTCGTCACTGAGGTGGGGCGGGTGGGGGTCCGTTTTGGCGGCAGAGGGATCGCGGCCGCAGACTGTAGGTTCCCCATAAATGATCCGAGAGTGAACCGCACCCCATGCACGAGGCTTCCTCCACCCCCGCCGCGGCCCCCGCGCCTCCCGCCGAGCCGCTGTCGCACGGGCTCAAGCAGCGCCATCTGACGATGCTGGGGCTCGGCGGGGTGATCGGGGCGGGGCTGTTCGTGGGATCGGGCGCCGGGATCGCGGTGGCGGGGCCCGCGATCGTCGTCTCGTATCTGATCGCGGGGGCGCTCGCGATGCTGGTGATGCGGATGCTGGGTGAGATGTCCGCCGCGATGCCCGCCTCCGGGTCGTTCTCCGTGCACGCGGAGCGGGCGCTCGGCCGGTGGGCCGGGTTCAGCGTCGGCTGGCTCTACTGGTTCCTGCTGGTGGTGGTCCTCGCCGTGGAGGCGACGGCGGCCGCGCAGATCGCCCACGGCTGGGTGCCGGGCATCGAACCCTGGGCGTGGGTGCTGCTGTTCATGGTGGTCTTCACCGCGGCGAACCTGACTGCGGTGAAGAACTTCGGCGAGTTCGAGTTCTGGTTCGCCTCCTTGAAGGTCGGCGCGATCGTCGTCTTCCTGGTGCTCGGACTGCTGGCGGTCCTCGGGTGGCTCCCGGACACCGACCCGGTCGGGATGACCAACCTGACCGGGCAGGGCGGCTTCCTGCCGAACGGCTGGGGCGGGGTCGTCTCCGGTGTGCTGACCGTGGTGTTCGCCTTCGGCGGTCTTGAGGTCGTCACCATCGCCGCCGCCGAGACGGACGACCCCGCGCGCGCGGTGGGGCGGGCGGTGCGCAGCGCGGTGGTGCGCATCCTCTTCTTCTACGTCGGCTCGATGCTGGTGATCGTGACCGTGCTGCCGTGGACCGCGCAGCAGGCCGGGCTGAGCCCGTATGTGAAGGTGCTGGACGCGATCGGGGTGCCGTCGGCCGGGCAGATCATGAACATCGTGGTCTTCGTGGCGCTGCTCTCCGCGCTGAACGCCAATCTGTACGGCTCCTCGCGCATGATCTTCTCGCTGGCGGAGCGCGGGGAGGCCCCGCGCGGTCTGCTGAAGGTCTCGGGCGGCGGCTCGAAGGGCGGGGGCGCCTCGAAGAACGGCGGCTCCGACGGCTCCCGGGAAAGGGCGGGCGGTGTGCCGCGGCGGGCGGTGCTGGCCTCGGTGGCCTTCGGCTTCGTCTCCGTACTGCTCAACCTGCTGTGGCCGGACACGGTGTTCCTCTACATGCTCAACTCGGTCGGCGCGGTGCTGCTGTTCGTCTGGGCGCTGATCGCCGCCTCCCAACTGCGCCTGCGCGCCCGGCTGGAACAGGAGGCTCCCGACGCGCTCGCGCTGCGGATGTGGTGGTTCCCGTATCTGACCTGGGTGACGCTGGCCGGGCTGTTCGGGGTCCTGCTGCTGATGCTGACCGACGACGCGGCACGCCCGCAGGTGCTGTGGTCGGGCGGCGCGACGGCGCTGGTGCTGCTGGTGGCGGTGGGGCGTCAGAGGCGGGAGCGCAAGGGGCCCCGGCCGGGGCATGAGCGCGAGGGCCCGGCGTTTACCGATCGGTAGGCGCGTGTGCACCTTGTGTGAGCCTGGTGACCGTATAGCGGACAGCCATTCCGTGTGAGCGGTACGGATGCCCAGACTGTGGGTTCGTCCCCATGTCTCGGCTACCGAACAGAGCTCGTCCATGCCTCGGACCTCCGCGTCTCCCCCCACCGCTGACTCCGCGGCCCCCGCAGGGCCCTCGACGGACTCCGCGCTCACCCACGGCCTCAAGCAGCGTCACCTCTCGATGATCGCCCTCGGCGGGGTGATCGGCGCCGGGCTCTTCGTGGGCTCGGGCGCCGGGATCGCCGCGGCCGGGCCCTCGATCATCGTCGCGTACGCCATCTCCGGGCTGCTCGTCATGATGGTGATGCGCATGCTCGGCGAGATGTCGGCCGCCAACCCCGCGTCCGGCTCCTTCTCCGTGCACGCCGAGCGGGCGATCGGCCCGTGGGCCGGGTTCACCGCGGGCTGGTCCTTCTGGTTCCTGCTCTGCGTCGCCGTCGGCCTGGAGGGCATCGGGGCCGCGCAGATCGTCAGCGGCTGGCTGCCGGGGACCCCGGAGTGGGCCTGGGTCGCCCTGTTCATGGTGATCTTCCTGGGTACGAACCTGGCCGCCGTGAAGAACTTCGGCGAGTTCGAGTTCTGGTTCGCCGCGCTCAAGGTCATCGCGATCACGCTGTTCCTGGTGCTCGGCCTGCTGGCGATCCTCGGCGTCCTGCCCGACACGGACGCGCCGGGCCTCAGCAACCTCACGGGGGACGGCGGTTTCCTCCCCAAGGGCACGGACGGCTTCATCATCGGGCTCCTCGCCTCCGTCTTCGCGTACGGCGGTCTGGAGACCGTCACGATCGCGGCGGCCGAGTCCGAGAACCCGGTGCAGGGCGTCGCGAAGGCGGTCCGTACGGCGATGTGGCGCATCGCGGTCTTCTACATCGGCTCGATGGCGGTCATCGTCACGCTGGTCCCCTGGGACGACCCGAAGGTCGCCGAGGTCGGCCCGTTCTACGCGATGCTCGACCACCTGGGCATCGGCAGCGCCGCGCAGATCATGAACGTGGTCATCCTCATCGCGCTGCTCTCGGCGATGAACGCCAACATCTACGGCGCGTCCCGCATGGCCCGGTCGCTGGTCGCCCGTGGCCAGGGCCCGTCCGTCCTCGGGAAGATCTCCTCCGGGGTGCCGCGCAACGCGGTGCTGTTCTCCTCGGTGTTCGGTTTCCTGTGCGTGCTGCTCAGCTACTGGCGGCCGGACGACGTCTTCCCCTGGCTGCTGAACATGATCGGCGCGGTGATCCTGGTGGTGTGGATCTTCATCGCGGCCTCCCAGCTGATCCTGCGCGGCCGCACCGAGCGGGAGGCGCCTGCGACGCTGGTCGTGCGGATGTGGTTCTTCCCCATCGGCACGATCGTCGCGCTGGCGGCCATGGTGGGCATCTTCCTGCTGATGCTGCGCCAGCCGGACACCCGGGACCAGCTGCTGGCCACGGGGGCGCTGACGTTGGTGCTGATCGGCCTCGGCCTCCTGCAACAGCGGCGGCGGGGCGGCGGCGGCACCGGCGACGGCACGGGCACCGCGGGCGAGATCCCGGCGCAGCGGCAGTAGTTCCCGCACGGCCTCTACGAACGCCGGGCTCCTCCTCGTACGATCGGGGCGGAGCCCGGCGTTTCGGCGTCTCGCGCTCCGGTGTGCGGTTCCGGTGCGGCGGGTACCCGTGACCAACAGGACATCGCCGGGCCGGGTGCCGTACGCCGGGCCGTCATCCGCCCTCGCTTCCGTGGTGGCTCCACCCACCCGAGGAGCCGTCATGTCCGTTGCCCCCAGGCGTCGTTCGATCCTCCTGGCCACCGCCGCCGTCACCGCCGCGGCCACCGCCCCGGCCGTCGCCGCCTCCCCCGCGGGCCGGCGCCCCCACCACCCGTCGGGCCCGCTGGTCATCGGGCACCGCGGGGCGGCGGGCTGGCGGCCCGAGCACACCGCCGACGCGTACACCTACGCCGTACGGGCCGGAGCCGACTGGATCGAGCCGGACCTCGTGCCGACGAAGGACCATGTCCTGGTCGTGCGGCACGAGAACGAGATAGGCGGGACCACCGACGTCGCCGACCGCCCGGAGTTCACCGGCCGCCGCACCACGAAGACGGTCGACGGCAAGGCGGTGACCGGCTGGTTCACCGAGGACTTCACGCTGCGCGAGCTGCGGACGCTGCGCACGGTGGAACGGCTGCCGCTGGTCCGCGACCGCAACACGGTCTTCGACGGGCGGGGCCGGGTGCTGACGTTCCAGGAGGTCGTGGACCTGGCCCGGCGGCTGTCGCGGGAGTCGGGCCGGCGGATCGCGGTGTTCCCCGAGACGAAGCACCCGACGTACTTCCGCTCGATCGGGCTGCCGCTGGAGGAGGAGCTGATCCGGGTGATCCGCCGCAACCGGCTGACCGCCCGGGACTGTGTCGTGCAGTCCTTCGAGCCCGCGAGCCTGCGCCGGGTGGCCGCCGCCCGCCTCGGTCTGCCGTTGTGGCAGGCGCTGGGCACGAGCGGCGGCCCGTACGGGCACGGCATCACCTACCGGGACATGATGACCCCGGCCGGGCTGCGCGAGATCGCCTCGTACGCCGACTGGATCGGCCCGGACAAGTCCTCGCTGGTCCCGCCGAACACCCTGCTGGCGGACGCCCACGCGGCGGGCCTGAAGGTCGGCGCGTACACCTTCCGGGCGGAGAACCAGTACCTCCCGGCCGCGTACCGCCGGGGCACCGACCCCAACGCGTTCGGCGACGCCTTCGCCGAGTACGCCTTCCACTACGGGCAGGGCGTGGACGCTGTGGTGACGGACTTCCCGGACATCGCCGCGCAGGCCAGGGACGACCTGCGGGCGTAGCGTCCGGCAGGCGCTTCTCAGCGGGTGGTGCGCCGGCTCGACGTGGTCTTCTTGACCGCCTTCTTGGCGGTCGTCTTCGCCGGAGTGGGCAGCGCCGTCTTCTTGGCCGGGGTGCGCTTGGCGGCGGCCCGCTTCGGGGACGCCGCTTCGGCCGCCGCCTTCTCGGTTTCGGCTCCGGCGTTCGACAGGGTGCCGGAGCTGGACTCCAGGTGGGCCCGGACGAACCACTGGAACTGCTCCAGGCCGCGCAGGTGCTCGATGAGCAGGTCCTCGGTGACGGGGTCGATCTCCCCGGCCTTCTCGACCGCCTCGCGGTGGCTCTCGATGATCCCCGTGTAGACGAGGTCCAGGGCGCCGAGGTGGGCGATGGCGTCGGCGCGGCCGACGCTGTAGTCCTCCCAGGTGCGCTCCCTGACCAGGGCGCCCGGCGTGCCGGTCGGCTCGCCGCCGAGGGCGGAGATGCGCTCGGCGGCGGCGTCGGCCATGTCCCGTACGGCGGCGGTCTGCGGGTCGAGCATCTCGTGGACGGCGATGAAGTGCGGTCCGACGACGTTCCAGTGGATGTGCTTGAGGGTGAGCGCGAGGTCGTTGAGCGCGTGCAGACGCAGCGTCAGGAGGTCGATGATCCGTCGTCCCTCGTCGACGCCGAGGCCGGGGACGGTGTAGCGGGGGGTGCGTGCGGGGGCCATGAGCTCCTCTTCCTGAAGACGATTCTTTCTGGCGACGATCGGTCGGTGGTGGTTTTCGGGGAGCGACGGGAGGCCGGGGCTAGCCGGCGTCCCCGGTGCCGCCCCCGGTCGGGGTCGCGCCGGGGCGTTCGCCGCCGGGCCGGACGGGGCCGGCTGCCGCGCGGATGCTCTCCCGTGCGGCCTCGGCGACCGCGCGGGGCGTGAGGCCGAACTCCTCGTACAGGCGCTGATAGGGGGCGGACGCGCCGAAGTGCTCCAGGCTGACCATGCGGCCCGCGTCGCCCACGACGTCCCGCCAGCCCTGGGCGACGGCGGCCTCGACGCTGACCCGGGCCCGGACCTCCGGCGGCAGCACCGCGTCCTGGTACGCGTACGGCTGGTCGGCGAACCACTCGCGGCAGGGCATGGAGACCACCCGCGCGTCGTGCCCGTCGGCGGCCAGCAACTCGCGCGCCTCCAGGGCGATGTGGACCTCGCTCCCGGTGCCGACGAGGATGACGTCCGGGGTGCCCTTGGCGCTGTCGGCGAGGACGTAGCCGCCGCGGGCGGCCCCCTCGGCGGAGGCGTGCGCGCCGTCGCCCTCGCCCCGCTCCAGGACGGGCAGCGGCTGCCGGGTCAGGGCGAGTCCGGCGGGCCGGTCGTGGTGCTCAAGGACGGTGCGCCAGCAGACGGCGGTCTCGTTCGCGTCGGCGGGCCGTACGACGTCGAGGCCGGGGATCGCGCGGAGGGCGGCCAGTTGCTCGACGGGCTGGTGGGTGGGGCCGTCCTCGCCGAGGCCGATGGAGTCGTGCGTCCAGACGTAGGTGACCGGCAGCTTCATCAGGGCGGCGAGCCGTACGGCCGGGCGCATGTAGTCGCTGAAGATCAGGAACGTACCGCCGTAGGGGCGGGTGAGGCTCTGCAGGGCGATGCCGTTGAGGATCGCGGCCATGGCGTGCTCGCGGATGCCGAAGTGGAGCGTACGGCCGTAGGGGTTGCCCGGGAACTCGCCGGTCTGCTTGGACTCCGGCACGAAGGACGGCTCGCCCTCCATGGTGGTGTTGTTGCTCCCCGCGAGGTCGGCCGAGCCGCCCCACAGCTCGGGCAGCACGGGGGCCAGCGCGGTGAGCACATCGCCGGAGGCCTTGCGGGTGGCGATGCCCTTGGGGTCGGGGTCGAAGACGGGGAGGCTGTCGGCCCAGCCGTCGGGCATCTTGCGTTCCCGCAGCCGGTCGAGGAGTGCGGCGCGCTCGGGGTGGGCGGCGCGCCACACCTGGTAGCGGGGCTCCCAGGCGCGGTGGGCCGAGGCCCCGCGCTCGACGACCGCGCGGGCGTGGGCCAGTACGTCGTCCTCGACGGTGAAGTCGGCGTCCGGGTCGAAGCCGAGCAGCTTCTTGGTGGCGGCGACCTCGTCGTCGCCGAGCGCGGAGCCGTGGGCCTTGCCGGTGTTCTGCTTGGTGGGCGCGGGCCAGCCGATGATCGTGCGCAGCAGGATCAGGGAAGGCCGGCCGCTCTCGCTCTTCGCGGCCTCGACGGCGGCGAGCAGGGCGTCGACGTCCTCGACGTAGTCGCCGGTCCGGGTGAAGTCGACCGTCTGGACATGCCAGCCGTACGCGGCGTAGCGGGCGGTGACGTCCTCGCTGAACGAGATGTCGGTGTCGTCCTCGATGGAGATGTGGTTGGAGTCGTAGAAGACGACCAGGTTTCCCAGCTCCTGGTGTCCCGCCAGCGAACTGGCCTCGCTCGTCACGCCTTCCATCAGGTCGCCGTCGGAGGCGACGACGTACACGTGGTGGTCGAAGGGGCTCGTGCCGGCGGGTGCGTCGGGGTCGAGGAGGCCGCGCTCGCGCCGGGCCGCCATCGCCATGCCGACGGCGGAGGCCAGCCCCTGCCCCAGCGGGCCGGTGGTGATCTCGACGCCCCGCGTGTGGCGGTACTCCGGGTGGCCGGGGGTGCTGGACCCCCAGGTGCGCAGCGCCTCCAGGTCCGACAGCTCCATGCCGTACCCGCTCAGGTACAGCTGGATGTAGAGGGTGAGGCTGGAGTGGCCGCAGGAGAGCACGAAGCGGTCCCGGCCGAGCCACTGGTCGTCGGCCGGGTCGTGCCGCATGACGTGCTGGAACAGCAGGTACGCCAGAGGGGCCAGGCTCATCGCGGTGCCCGGGTGGCCGTGGCCCGCCTTCTGCACGGCGTCGGCCGCCAGCAGCCGGACGGTGTCGACGGCGCGGACGTCGAGCGGCCCCCAGCCCGCCGCCTCCGCGAGGGGCGGGGCCAGCTTCGGATCACGGCCGCGGTCCGGGCCGTCCGGCGCTTCGGGGGCGTTGGGGGGTGCCATCAAGTCCTCCTGATCGGTGGGGCGGGCGGCGAGCGGCACACCTGCGGTCCCCGCCCCCAGCCGCCCGGCTGCATGGCCGGGTCCCCCGGGAAGCGGCGTCCAAACCTGGGCGCCCGCGGAGAGAGGCTGGCGAGACGACGGAACGCCTTTATAGCAAGAAAAGGGAGGATAATAGGACACCCGACGAGAGCGAGAGGCTCACCATGTCGAAGAAACCGCCCCGGCACGGCGAGGGGCCGAGCAGATTCAAGGGCGAGGGGCAGCACGGCTGGTCCCCCGATGTCGACGAGGAGTCCCAGCAGGCCAACCCCAGTGCGCACCGCTCCTTCCACCCGGACACCTACGCCCCGGAGCCGGACAGGCCGCGCAAGAAGCCGACCGACGAGGAGAAGCGCGCCTCACTGGAAGGCACCACGTCAGAGGGCGCCACCCGGAGCGGCGAGGACCGCGGCAAGGACGCCGACATGCGCGACACCGGCCGGCGGGGCAGGTCCCGGCGTCCCAGCGGCGAGAAGGACGCGTCCGCCCATACGGGCGTCGACCCGCAGGAGCGGAAGGGCAGCGACCCCACCCACTGAGCCACCCACCCCAGCGGGCGGGCCCGGCCACCCTCACCGGCCGGGCCCGCCCCGCACGCCCGGCGATCCGCGTTCCCGCCCCGCCGCGCCGCAGGTCCTAGGCCGAAGGGCTGATCACTTCGCGGACCTTCCTGCTGTTAGCCTGCTCCTAGATTGCTCCTGCATATAGGTTGCAATAACAACTGGACGGCATTCCCAGCAGTCGGAGGGTTCGAACCATGGCCACGTACACGCTCCCGGAACTCCCGTACGACTACGCGGCGCTCGAACCGGTCATCAACCCGCAGATCATCGAGCTGCACCACGACAAGCACCACGCCGCGTACGTCAAGGGTGCGAACGACACCCTGGAGCAGCTGGAAGAGGCCCGCGACAAGGAGGCCTGGGGAGCGATCAACGGCCTCCAGAAGAACCTCGCGTTCCACCTCTCCGGCCACATCCTGCACTCGATCTACTGGCACAACATGACCGGCGACGGCGGCGGCGAGCCCCTCGCGGCGGACGGCGTGGGCGACCTGGCCGACGCGATCACCGAGTCCTTCGGCTCCTACGCGGGCTTCAAGTCCCAGCTGACGAAGGCCGCGGCCACCACCCAGGGTTCCGGCTGGGGCGTGCTCGCGTACGAGCCCGTGAGCGGCAAGCTGATCGTCGAGCAGGTCTACGACCACCAGGGCAACGTCGGCCAGGGCTCGGTCCCGATCCTGGTCTTCGACGCCTGGGAGCACGCCTTCTACCTGCAGTACAAGAACCAGAAGGTGGACTTCATCGAGGCCATGTGGCGGGTCGTCAACTGGCAGGACGTGGCCAAGCGTTACGCCGCGGCCAAGGAGCGCGTGAACGTGCTGCTGCTCGCGCCCTGATTGACGCCGGCGCACCACAGACGTCCTGCCTCGTGATCGTCTTCTCAACCTTCACTTCGGCAGGCGGATGAAAGAAGAGCCCCCGCGAGGACATGACTCGCGGGGGCTCTTCCATGGCACCTGCTTAGATATTTAGCTCATGTGCTAAACATGCACCCATGGAATCACCCGCCGTTCCGGCCGATGACGAGGCGAGCGCCTTCCGCGCGCTCGCCGATCCCACCCGACGCCAGATCCTGGAG
The DNA here is from genome assembly GCF_042718715.1 of Streptomyces sp. NPDC058576. Lineage (NCBI taxonomy): Bacteria > Bacillati > Actinomycetota > Actinomycetes > Kitasatosporales > Streptomycetaceae > Streptomyces > Streptomyces sp. NPDC058576. The sequence continues at coordinate 25,071 of NZ_JBHXPF010000022.1, forward strand.
GACCTGCGGGACGGTGAGCTGGCCGCCGGGGAGATCGCGAGCCGGTTCTCGATCAGCGCCCCGTCCATCTCACGCCACCTGGGCGTGCTCAAGGGGGCCGGGCTCGTCACGGAGCGCCGGGACGCCAACCGCATCCTCTACTCGCTCGCCGAGGAGCGGCTCGCCCTGTGCGTGGGCCGCTTCCTCAGCACGGTCTGCCCCGAGCAGATCGTCCTCCGCAACACCAGGTGGCGCTCCGCGCCGGAAGGCGACGCCTCATGATCAGACCCCGGCTCTCCAGCGTCATCGAACGCCGTCTCCTGGTGAACTACCGCGTCGACCCGTACGTCGCGGCCGCCCTGCTGCCCGCGCCGCTGCGGCCCCACCTGGTGCGCGGTCAGGCGGTGGCCGGGATCTGCCTGCTCCGGATCGGCGGCGTCCGCCCCGGCTGGGCCCCGGCGGCGACCGGGCTGACCAGCGAGAACGCGGCGCACCGGATCTCCGTCGAGTGGGACGGACCAGGCGGCGTCGAACGCGGCGTCTACATCCCGCGCCGCGACACCGCCTCCCGCCTCAACGCCTTCGCGGGCGGCCGGATCTACCCGGGCGAGCACGGCCGGGCGGACTTCACGGTGCGGGAGGAGGCCGATGCCGTACGGGTGGCCTTCGCGACCCGGGACGGCGAGGTGGAGGTCGACGCGACGGTGGAGGCGGCTGACGAACTGCGCGGCAGCGAGCTGTTCTCGGACCTGGCGGAGGCGTCGGAGTTCTTCCGGCTCGGCAGCCGGGGCCTCTCCCCCAACGCCGGTGGCAGCCACCTGGACGTCCTCGAACTGTCCACGGACGCCTGGAAGGTGACGGCGGGCCGTCCCCGCTCCGTACGCTCCTCGTTCTTCGAGGACCTGGACCGCTTCCCGCCGGGCAGCGCGGTACTGGACAGCGCGCTGGTGATGCGGGGCGTGCCGGCGGACTGGTCGCCGGGGGAGCCGTTCCGGCTGGGGTGCGGGGCGGGGGCAGCGTAGGCCCGTTGCCCGGGCGGTGGGCGCAGGGCTGTCACCGGGCGTCGGCAGCGGGGCACACCGGGTCGGCCACGGCCTCCTGGGCGTCGAACCGCCCGTGCTCGGCGGCGTCGGCGAGGAGCCGCCTGCCCTCGGGCCCCGACGCGGCGAGTAGGTCCGCTTCGCCCCTGAGGTGATCCGCGAGGGCGCAGCAGATCGGGACGGCTTCGGCGTACGGGGTCGCCACCCGGGTGCGCTCGTCGCGGGCGGCGAACGCGAGGGCGTCGTCGAGCAGCCCCAGGGCCGTCGCTCCGGCCTCCGGGTGACCGTGCCGCACGATGGCGAGGAGGAAGGGGGCCGCGACGACGGCCGAGGGGAAGACCGCTCCGCTGTGGTCGTGGACGAGCCCGCCGCCCGCGAGGAGCGAGCCGGCGTCGGCGGCCCGGACGAGACCCGTCGCGGTGGCGAGGGCGCGCAGGCCGGTGGCGGCGCGGTCGGGCTCGTACAGGCCGGCGGGGCCGGGTACGCGGCTCCAGTCCACTGCGGCAATCGCGTTCAGCACTTCTGCATCGTCCCATCCCGGCCGGGCGGAAAAATACCCGCGGCCGGCCGGGCCCGGATGTCACGATGACCTTGGCACGCCTGCCCGTACGCCCTCGCATCAGCCCTCTCCCCGGAAGCGACCTCCATGAGTTCTGCGCCCGCGCCCGTCCCGGCGGACCCCACCGTCCTGCACCCGATGCCCGGCCAGCCACGCGTGGTGCAGCTGAAGCCCCTGGTGACGTCGGAGCTGGTGGAGGTCGGCGACTACTCGTACTACGACGACCCCGAGCACGCCACGGAGTTCGAGACCCGCAACGTGCTCTACCACTACGGCCCGGAGCGCCTGGTGATCGGCAGGTTCTGCGCGCTGGGCACGGGGGTGCGGTTCATCATGAACGGCTCCAACCACCGCATGGACGGCCCGTCGACCTTCCCGTTCCCGACCCTGGGCGGCTCCTGGGCCGACCACTTCGACCTGCTGACAGGGCTGCCCAACCGGGGCGACACGGTGATCGGCAACGACGTCTGGATCGGCTACGAGGCGGTGATCATGCCGGGCGTCCGCATCGGACACGGCGCGATCATCAGTTCGCGGTCGGTGGTCGTCTCGGACGTCCCGGACTACGGCATCGTCGGCGGCAACCCGGCCCGCCTGATCCGTACCCGGTACGAGGAGGCGGACATCGCGCGCCTGCTGGCGGTGGCCTGGTGGGACTGGCCGGCGGACCACCTGACGCGCCACATCCGTACGGTGATGTCGGGCACGGTGGCCGAGCTGGAGGCGGCGGCGCCGGAGACGCCCTGAGCCGCCCAGGACACCGGCCCGATCGGCGTGAGAGCGTCAGGAGTGCGCTGCGGCCCGGTCGGACTCGCTGCGCAGAACGCAGAATTCGTTGCCTTCGGGGTCAGCGAGGACGGCCCAGCCCGAGCCGTCGGGATTCCGGTGATCGGCGACGAAGGTGGCACCGAGGTCCAGCAGCCGGTCCACCTCCCGGTCGCGCGAGGTGTCAGGGCGCAGACACAGATGGATCCGGTTCTTGACCGTCTTGGCCTCGGGCACCTGGTTGAAATACAGCACCGGGCCCTCCGCCAGCAGCACCTGGGTCTCCTGGGCGCCGGGCCGGTCCTCCGGATCCATCGGACGACCTGTCACACCGCTCCAGAAGCGGGCCAGCTCATAGGCGTCCGCACAGTCGATCGCCACGTTCTGCAGTACCGAGATCATGCGGGTGAGCCTTCCTGATCTCTCCGCCGAACGCCACCGCTTTGCCCTGTCCCCTTCGCGGCGGGCCGGGACAGAATGGGCGTGTGCTTCCTCATCGGCTGCTGTGGCGTGACCCCCGGCCCATCCCCCGGTTCAACCGCCAGGAGCCGGTGACGCTGATCGTTCGTGACCCCGGTTTCCACGAGGCGACCGACGAGGACGACTGTGCGACGTTCTGGTACTTCTGCCAGGCTCACGACCGCGCCTATCAGCACGAGGCCTGCGGGGACGGCGCGCATCTCGTGGCTCTGCACTGTGCAGAACACGGACCCGAAAGCATGTGGCCGCAGCCCCGCATGCTCATGTTCCCGGCAGGATTCGAGCCGCCCCTCAGCGAGGCGCAACTCGGCCGGCTGCAAGCGGAGTGGGATGCCGACTGAGCGTGATCCGCGATGCCCGGCTGCGGAGGCACAGGGTTCTGCTGCCCGCCCTGCGAGGCGCTGAACTTCTTGAACTCCGTGACGATCTTCTGGCTGTTCATGTCGGCTCTTTCTCAGACTCGGGAAGGCCGGCGAGGCACTCGCGCAGGAACGTGAGGGTCTGTGCGGGCGTCAGGGCAGAGGAGCGAAGCGCTTCGAAGATCTGGGCATGCGTAGCCATCTCCTCCAGATCCTCGATGATGACCGTGCTCGTAGTGCCGTCGAACGCGACCGCGGCGGGCGCTGGTTCGGGCCCGAAGTGATAGATCACGAAGTGTGAAGTCATGTGCGCCGCCTGCCACTCCGAAGCCGGCAGCCTGGAGGTCGCCGACTCCTACCAGTGGCTGATGACGGAGCTCCGCAAGCCCACCGACGACGAGGAGTCCGGCCGGGGCCTGCGCCCACCGCGTCTACCGGTTCGCCACCCTTCCCCTGTGCCCGGCCCTCCTGCGCGACCTGGTCACCCGCACCGTCACCTCGTGCGCGCACGTCGACCATCACCCCGGCCCGCACTCCTGGGCCGTGACGGACCCCCTCGGCGGCCTCATCGCCGAGCGCATCCACGGTGAGGTCCGGCAGCTCACCGCCGAGGAAGTCGGCAACGTCCGCGAGACCGAGGGTCCCTGACGACCCGGCCGATTCACCATCGCGCTGCACCGAGCCGCCTAGACTGAGTCGTTCCCGGGTCCGGCCAGGGGTCCGGCATCGCGAGGGGAGCAGCGATCATGGGGGAACTGGACGGCAGGACCGCGCTGGTGACGGGCGGCTCGCGGGGGATCGGGCGGGCGGTCGCCCTGCGGCTGGCCGCCGAGGGGGCGTTGGTCGCGGTCCACTACGGTGGCAACGAAGCGGGAGCGGCCGAGACCGTGGCGCGGATCGCCGAAGCCGGCGGGCGGGCGTTCGCGGTGCGGGCCCGGTTCGGTGAGAGCGGGGCGGTGGACCGGCTGTTCGAGGGGTTCGGTGCCGGGCTGAAGGACCACGGTGCGGACGGCCTGGACATCCTCGTCAACAACGCGGGCACCCATTCGGTCAGTCCGATCGAGCAGCTCACCGAGGAGGAGTTCGCACGGGTGCTCGCGATCAACGTGAGCACTCCGGTCTTCGTCGTCCAGCGGGCGCTGCCGTTGCTGCGGGACGGCGGGCGGATCATCAACATGGGCTCGGCCGCCACCCGGATCGCGAACCCCGTGCAGATCGGCTACACCGTCAGCAAGGCGGCACTGGCCGCTCTCGGCCCGTCGCTCGCCAATGAACTGGGCCGGCGGGGCATCACCGTGAACACGGTCGAACCCGGAGTGGTGCTGACCGACATGATCGGCGACTACGCCACGGTTCCCGAGGCGGTGGCCGCCCTTGAGTCGATCACCGCGCTCGGACGGATGGGCCTGCCGGAGGACGTCGCCGACGTGGTGGGCTTCCTGGCGGGCCCGCGGGGGCGCTGGATCACCGGCCAGGCCATCGACGTCTCCGGGGGCACCTACCTCGGGCCGCTCATGCCCGGGTGATCACGTCGCTTCGCCGCCCCTGGGCATCGCCGCGCACGCCTCATCGTCGGTCACCCCCGACACCGCCGTGACCTCGATCAGCGCGTCCAGCCGGTCGCGTGCGGCCAGGAGGGCGGCGGCGGCCGCGTCGATGCGCGCGCGTTCGCGGTGCAGGTCGGGGAGCATGCTGGAGCAGGCTGGCTCCAGGATGCGGTCTTCGTCGACCATGCAGGGCAGCAGTTCGGCGATGGTGGCCGTGTTGAGACCGGCGGCCAGCAGCATGCGGATGCCCCGTACGGCGACGACGTCCGCGTCCTCGTAGTCGCGGTAGCCGCTCGGGCGGCGGGCCGGCGACAGCAGGCCCTGCTCCTCGTAGTAGCGCAGCAACCGCTGGCTGACGCCCGTCCGGCGGGAGAACTCCCCCATGCGCATATGACGACCACCACGTTCGGTTGACTCTCACACCGGTGTGAGACACCAGTCTATTCCGCATGACGCATCAACAGCCCTCCATACGCCCGCAGATCAGCCCCGTGACCGTCATCGGCCTCGGCCCCATGGGGCTCGCCCTCGCCGGAACCCTGCTGAAGAACGGCCATCCCACCACCGTCTGGAACCGCACCCCCGACAAGGCCCGCGATCTCGTCGCCCGGGGCGCGCGGCTCGGGGCGTCCGTGGCCGACGCCGTGGCCGCCAGTCCTCTCACCCTCGTCTGTCTGAAGGACTACACGGCGCTGTACGAGGTGCTCGATCCCGCCGGCGGCGCGTCGGCGGGCCGGGCCCTGGTCAACCTCAACTCCGGTACGCCGAAGGAAGCGCACGCGGCGGCTTCCTGGGCGGCCGAGCGGGGCGCCGCCTATCTGGACGGGGCGATCATGGTGCCGCCGCCGCTCGTCGGGGACCCCCGGTCCGTCTTCCTCTACAGCGGTCCGCGCGAGGTCTTCGACGCCCACCGGGACACGCTGGCGAACCTGGGCGATCCCCGGTACCTCGGCTCCGACCACGGGCTCGCGGTGCTCCACAACGCCGCGTTGCTCGGCCTGATGTACGCGACGATGAACGGCTTCCTGCACGCCACCGCGCTGGTCGGTTCGGCGGGCGTCCCGGCCGCGGAATTCGCCGAGCTCGCGGTGAACCGGTTCCTGCCCACGGTGGTGGACGCGACCCTCGTCGAGCAGGCGCCGGACCTCGACGCGGGCCACTACCCGGGCGACCTGGGCACCATGGAGATGAACCTGAACGCCCTGGAGCACATCGCCCTCACCTGTGAGGAGCAGGGCGTGCACTCCGGGCAGCCCCGGCTGATGCGGGAGATCGCGGCGCAGGCGGTCAGGGACGGCCACGGCGGGTCGAACTATCTGGCGGTGTTCGAGGTCTTCAAGAAGGCGGCGGCGCGGGACGCGCGGTAGCGACGGCGCGGCCCGGCGGGTGCCCGGAAGCCACCGGCCGGGCCCGCCGGGCGTCCCTCAGGAGGACCCCGGCAGCCGGGACCAGAAGTGGTCGACGATGGTCTCGATGTAGCGGCGTCCGTCCTCGCCGGACGCGGTGGTGCCGCCGGCCCGGCTCAGGGTGGCCGCCATGAGGATCTGGTACTCCTGCTGCATGGCCTGCAAGGGGGCCTTCAGGTCGCGGCGGTCCGTGGAGACGAGCTTGGCGATGTCGCGGATGTGCGCCTGCCAGCGCGTGGAGACCGCCTCGGTGAGGAGACGGGCGAGTTCCCCCTCCAGCCCGGTGATGGCGATGAAGTCGCGCGGAGGGAGGCTGAGGACCTCGCCGAGCTTGACGGACTGCCGTTTGTCGCCGGTCCACTGACCGGCCTCCTCCATGAACAGGTACGCGTCGAGGGTCAGGCCCGTGCCGCGGGCGACGTCCTCGGCCGAGACGCCGCGTGCGATGCGGTGTTCGAGCAGGGTGCCGGGACGGCCCATGAGTTCACTGGGCTGACACCACAACGCTCCGGCCAGGGCGGTCAGTTCACCCGCGTCCGGCACATGGGTCCCGCGTTCCCACGCGACCACGTGCTCGGGGGTGATGTGCGACGTCCCGAAGGACGCGCGCATGCCGTAGGCGACATGACCGGGGGCCATCCCGAGCTTCTCGCGCAGAGCGCGCGCTGCCCGCGCGTTGAAGGGGAGTGGTGGGTGCACATACGGAGCGTAGGGGAGCTGTCACCGTCACTTCCATGGCCACTGTCGGCTGCCTGCCGGTTTGACGGAAAAGGTCGCCGTCGATTCCGTAGGAACGCACAGGAGCGAAAAGGTACCAACTAGACGCTCTACGCGGGTAGTTGCGATCCCGTGGGTGCCGCGTATGATCCGCTCGCAAGGTGCCGCATGTGCGTTCGCACAGTGCCTGCCACGCACTGCGGGCAGCACCGGCCCCTCCCTTTCCCCCGTCGTTCGCAGGCCCAGGAGACTCCGTCATGCACCCCAGTCCGACCAGCCCGCCGCCGCCCGACGCGAAGCCCGCCGGATCGGGGGGCGCCGTCGACCGGTTCTTCCGCATCACCGAACGCGGCTCGACCTACGTCCGGGAGATACGCGGCGGATTCGCCACGTTCTTCACGATGGCATACATCCTCGTGCTCAACCCGATCATCCTCGGCGGGGCCGAGGACAAGTTCGGCGAGCAGCTGGACAGCGTGCAGTTGGTCACCGCCACGGCTCTGGTCGCCGCGGTGATGACGCTGATCATGGGTGTGGGCGGCAACCTGCCGCTGGCTCTGGCGGCGGGTCTGGGGATCAACGCCGTCGTGGCCTTCCAGATCGCGCCCCTGATGAGCTGGGAAGACGCGATGGGCCTCATCGTGCTCGAAGGCCTGCTGATCTGTGTTCTGGTGGTGACCGGGCTGCGCGAGGCGATCATGCACGCCATCCCGCAACCTCTCAAGCAGGCGATCAGCGTCGGCATCGGCCTGTTCATCGCCTTCATCGGCTTCGTGGACGCCGGGTTCGTCACCCGTATCCCCGATGCCGCGAACTCCACCGTGCCCGTCCAGCTCGGCACCGGCACGCTCACCGGCTGGCCGATGCTCGTCTTCTGCCTCGGCGTGCTCCTGACGATCGTCCTGGTCGCCCGGAAGGTGAAGGGCGCGATCCTCATCAGCATCGTCCTGATGACCGTCGTCGCCATCGTCATCAACGAGATCGCCGACATCAAGGCGTGGGGCCTGACGTCGCCCTCGATTCCCGGCAACCCCGTCGCCGCACCCGACTTCGGGCTGCTGGGCCAGTTCGACCTGTTCGGATCGTTCGGTCAGGTCAGCGTTCTGACGGTCGTCCTGCTCATCTTCACCCTGATCCTGTCCGACTTCTTCGACACGATGGGCACCGTCGTGGGTGTCACGGCGGAGGCCGGCCTCCTCGACGAGCGTGGCCAGGTGCCCGGTCTCGGCCGCGTCCTGCTCATCGACGGCGCGGCCGCCGTCGCCGGTGGCGCCGCGTCCTCGTCGTCGGCCACCACCTACATCGAGTCCGCGGCGGGTGTCGGTGAGGGAGCCCGCACCGGCTTCGCCAACATGGTCACCGGCGGGCTGTTCGCGCTCGCCCTCTTCCTCACGCCCGTACTGACCATCGTGCCGATGCAGGCGGCGGCGCCCGCCCTCGTCGTGGTCGGGTTCCTGATGATGACCCAGGTCAAGCACATCGACTGGGACCGCTACGACATCGCCATCCCGGCCTTCCTCACCATCGTCGTCATGCCGTTCACCTACTCCATCACCAACGGCATCGGCGCCGGCTTCGTCGCCTACGTGGTCATCAAGGCGTGCCTGGGCAAGGCGCGCGAGGTCCACTGGCTGCTGTGGGGCACCGCGGCGCTCTTCCTCGTCTACTTCCTCATCGACCCGGTGGAGCAGATCCTCGGCATCAAGTAGCGGAAAACCCCGGACGGATCAGTGGATCCCGGGGCCGGTCGCCCCGGGGTCAGCGCGACCTGAGGGCCCCGGCCCGGGCCCGCGGCCCGGTCAGTGGCTGCCGGCGTCCGCCAGACAGAACTCGTTGCCCTCCGGGTCCTTCAGGACGGTCCAGGTCGTCCCCTGCATCGACTGCTCGCCGACCACGGTCGCGCCCAGCTTCGCCAGGCGCTCCACGTCGGCCGGGCGGTCGGGCGAGGCGAAGTCGACGTGCACCCGGTTCTTGGCGGCCTTGGGCTCGGGCACCCGCTGGAAGCCGAGGACCAGCGGGGTGGCCGCGAGGACGACGAACGCGTCGTAGTCCTGGACGTCCTCGACGCCCAGCGCCTCGGCCCACCAGGCGGCCAGCGTCTGGGGGTCGGCGCAGTCGATCGTGATCATCTCCGGTGAGATTCGCATGCTCCTCACCGTACGGCGCAGCACTGACAACACCCTCGCAGCAGGGGGTCCAGTGGGGCCGTTCAGACCAGGGCGACCTCCAGCAGCGGCAGCTCGCGGCCCGGGATGGAGCCGGAGGGGGTGGCGCCGATCCGGACCGCGCCCATGGCCCGGTAGAACGGCTCCGCGTTCGGGTCGGCGTCGATGGTGAGGCGGGTGAAGCCCAGACGGCGGGCCTCGTCCATGGTGTGGAGGAACAGCCGTCGCCCGACGCCCCGGCCGATGGTGTCCGGCTCGACGAACATCATGCCGAGCGCGCCCTTCGGGGGCTGTCCGTCCAGGGTGGTGAAGCCCAGGATCCGGCCGTCCTCCTCGGCCACGGCCGTCCGCCGTGCCGCCACGTCGGCGGGCCGGATCGTCAGCTCCTCCCGGCACGCGGCCAGGAACTCCGCGTCGTACTCCCAGTGGCCCTTCGACCGCAGGGCCAGCTCCGTCAGTGCGGCGGCCTCGGCCGCCTCGCCCGCGCGTATCCGCATGGGGCCAGTCTTCCCCATGCGGATACCCGCACCCACGGATTTCGGCAGGCGTCAGTCGAAGATCGGGCCCTGCGTACGGGTCCGCTTGATCTCGTAGAAGCCGGGGATGGAGGCGACCAGCAGGGTGCCGTCCCAGAGCTTCGCCGCCTCCTCGCCCTTGGGGGCGGGAGTGACGACCGGGCCGAAGAAGGCGACCTGCTCGCCGTCCGTGCCCGGGACGGCGATGACCGGGGTGCCGACCTCCTGGCCGACCATGTCGATGCCCTCCTTGTGGGAGGCCCGCAGCTCGGTGTCGTACCGGTCGGAGTCGGCGTACTCCGCGAGGTCGGCGGGCAGGCCGACGTCCTTCAGCGCGGCGGCCACCGCCTCGCGGGTGGGGCCCTCGCCGTTGTTGTGGAAGCGGGTGCCGAGCGCGGTGTAAAGGGGGCCGACGACCTCGTCGCCGTGGAGCTGCTGGGCGGCGACGACGACCCGGACCGGGCCCCACGCCCTGTTCTCCAGCATGTCCCGGTAGTCCTCGGGCAGCTCGTCCAGCTTGTCCTCGTTCAGGACGGCCAGGCTCATCACGTGCCAGCGGACCTCGACATCGCGGACCTTCTCCACTTCCAGCATCCAGCGCGAGGTCATCCACGCCCAGGGGCAGAGCGGGTCGAACCAGAAGTCGACCGGGGTCTTGCCGTTCGCCGGGGTGTTCTCGGACATGTCTCTCCTCAGAAGGCGTGTTCCACAGCTGGGTGTGTTCCACGGACCGCGTGTTCCACCTGCGGGGGAGAACGCCTCCGAGGGTCGGCCCATTCCCTGGCTGCCACCGCCGGAAGACGCGTGCAAGGATCAATGGGTTCGAACACGACACATGACGCGCGTCACGAAGGAGTGCCCGTGCCCGGTGAAAACCTGTCCCGCGACGAGGCCCGGAAGAGGGCCGAGCTGCTGACCGTCGACGGATACGAGGTCGCTCTCGACCTGCGGTCCGCCGTCGGCGAGCCCGAGGGGGCCGACGGGGGCGAAGGGGAGGCCGGTCCGCGGACCTTCCGCTCGCTGACCACGATCCGGTTCCGCGCCGCCCGTGCGGGCGCCTCGACCTTCGCCGACCTGGTGGCGCCGGGTGTGGACGCGGTGACCCTGAACGGGACGGCACTCGACCCGGCCGTCGTGTTCGACGGGACGCGGGTGGCGCTGGACGGCCTCGTCGAGGGTGAGAACGTGCTTGTGGTCGACGCCCGCTGCGCGTACAGCCGGACCGGCGAGGGCTTGCACCGCTTCGTCGACCCGGAGGACGGCGAGGTCTACCTCTACACGCAGTACGAGCCGGCCGACGCCCGCCGCGTCTTCGCCAACTTCGAACAGCCCGACCTCAAGGCCCCCTACCGCTTCCGGGTCACCGCTCCCGAGGGCTGGCGGGTGTGGTCCAACGGGGCCGAGGAGTCGCGGGAGGGCGGGGTGTGGACCTTCGCCGAGACGAAGCCGATCTCCACCTACATCACGGCCGTCGTCGCCGGCCCGTACCACTACGTGAGCGATCACTACAGCCGTACGTTCGACGACGGCACCACGCTGGAGATCCCGCTCGGCGCGATGTGCCGCAAGGGGCTCGCCAAGCACTTCGACGCGGACGACGTCTTCCTGATCACCAAGCAGGGCCTGGACTTCTTCCACGACCACTTCGACTACCCGTACCCCTTCGGGAAGTACGACCAGGCGTTCGTGCCCGAGTACAACCTCGGGGCCATGGAGAACCCGGGCATGGTCACCTTCCGCGAGGAGTACATCTACCGCGGCAAGGTCACCTCGGCCGCCTACGAGCGGCGGGCCAACGTCATCCTGCACGAGATGGCGCACATGTGGTTCGGCGACCTGGTCACCATGGAGTGGTGGGACGACCTGTGGCTGAAGGAGTCCTTCGCGGACTTCATGGGCTCCTTCTCGATGGTCGAGGCGACCCGTTTCACCAACGGCTGGATCACCTTCGCCAACAACCGCAAGGCCTGGGCCTACCGCGCCGACCAGCTGCCCTCCACACACCCCATCACGGCCGACATCCGTGACCTGGAGGACGCCAAGCTGAACTTCGACGGGATCACGTACGCCAAGGGCGCCGCCGTCCTGAAGCAGCTCGTGGCGTACGTGGGGCGCGAGGCGTTCCTCGAAGGCGCGCGGCGCTACTTCAAGAGCCACGCCTACGGCAACACGCGCCTGGGCGACCTGCTGTCGGTGCTCGCCGAGACCTCGGGCCGGGACATGACCGCCTGGTCGCGCTCCTGGCTGCAGACGGCGGGCGTCAACGTGCTCACTCCGGTGCCCACGTACGACGCGGCGGGCGTCCTCACCGAGCTGGCCGTCGTCCAGGAGGCCGCCGCCTCGCACCCGGAGCTGCGCCCGCACCGCGTCGCGGTCGGCCTGTACCGGCGTACGCCGGAGGGCGAGCTGACGCGTTACGCGCGCGCCGAGGTGGACGTGGCCGGTGAGCGGACCGTGGTGGAGGCGCTGGCCGGCTCCGAGCGGCCCGATCTGATCCTGGTCAACGACGACGACCTCACGTACTGCAAGGTCCGCTTCGACGAGGGGTCGCTGGCCACGCTCCGCGGCCACCTGGGCGAGATCACGGACCCGCTGGCCCGCGCCCTGTGCTGGTCGGCCCTGTGGAACCTGACCCGGGACGCGGCTCTGCCGGCCCGCGACTTCGTCGCGCTGGTGCTGACGCACGCCGGGCGGGAGAGCGACATCGGCGTGCTCCAGATGCTGCACGCCTGGACGCAGTCGGCGCTGGTCAACTACGCGGCGCCGCAGTGGCGCGAGGAGGGCGGCCGGGCGGCCGCCGAGGGCGCGCTGCGCGCGCTGCGGGCCGCGGAGCCGGGCAGCCAGCACCAGCTGACCTGGGCCCGCTTCTTCGCGGCGGTCGCCTCGTCCGAGGCGGACTTCCAGCTGCTCGGCGGGCTGCTGGACGGCACGGCCCGGATCGACGGGCTCGATGTCGACCAGGAGCTGCGCTGGGCCTTCCTCTCCCCGCTGGCCTCGCACGGGGCCGCGAACGAGGCGGCCATCGACGCCGAACTGGCCCGCGACGACACGGCGTCCGGCAAGCGCCACCACGTACGGTGCCTGGCCTCGCGTCCCTCGGAGGCGGTCAAGGCGCAGGCGTGGGCGGCGGTCGTGGAGTCGGACAAGCTGTCCAACGCGCTGGTCGAGGCGACCATCGCGGGCTTCGGGCAGCCTTCGCAGCGGGAGCTGCTGGCCCCGTACGCCAAGCGCTACTTCGAGGTGATCGAGCAGATCTGGGCGGAGCGGTCCATCCAGATCGGCATGCATGTGGTGAAGGGGATGTTCCCCGGTCTCCAGGACAGCCCCGCGACCCTCGCGGCGACCGACGCCTGGCTGGGCGAGCACGAGGACGCGGCCCCGGCGCTGCGGCGGCTGGTGCTGGAGGCCCGGGACGATCTCGCGCGGGCGCTGCGCGGGCAGGAGCGCGACCGCGCCGCGTAACCACGCGGGGGCGTGACCGAGGGGCGCTCGGGTGGGGCGTGTGTGCGGCGCGAAAGCGGCGCTCGCACACCTGCCCGATGCACCCCTCCCTCAATTCCCGGCGCGTCGGCCCTTTTCGGTTGTCGAACGTCCGTACTTTAGGACGGCGTTGTCCGGGAATGTCGACGGGCGTGTAACAGAGGTTAGGGCCCCCTCCATCAGCGGGAAACCCCGGGGCATGACCCAGAACACCCCGCTCTCCTCCCGTCTCCCCCGCGTCCCCCTTCACCCCGATGAGGTGACGCAGCGTGTCCTGTCCGCCGCCCAGTTGAGGGCGCGGGGCGTGTCCGCCGCGCAGACGTCGGCCCAGTGTCTGCCGGGCGGCCCCTGGCAGCACCTGCTGCCGGGGGTCTACCTGCTGCACCCGGGCCCGCCCACCGGCCAGGAGCGGCTGCGCGGGGCGCTGCTGTACGCGGGGCGGCCGCCGGTCTCCGCGCGGCGCGCTCCGGCGGGCCCTGTGGACGCGGGGTACGGCGAGGCGATGGTCACCGGAGCCGCCGCGCTCGCGCTGCACGGCTTCGCCGCGGTCGGGGAGCTGGGGGCGCTGCACCGGATCGACGTGCTGGTCCCCCGCACCCGGCGGCTGCGGTCCACCCGGTTCGTGGAGGTGCTGCGGACCGCCTCGATGCCGGGCGCGGTGCGGGTGGGCGAGGTGCCCGTCGCCCCGGTGGAGCGGGCGCTGGCGGACGCGGTGGCGGGCACGGCCGAGGCGACGGAGGTCCGGCGGCTGCTGACCGAGGCGGTCCGCGAGGGTCACTGCGAACCGGCTTCCCTGGTACGTGAGTTGAGCGAGGCGAAGCTGTTGGGGCGGCCCGCCGTGGTGGGCGCGGTGGACGCGCTGCTGGCCGAGGGGCGGGCGGTGGCGGAGGCGCGGCTGTACGCGATGGTGCGCGAGCACGGGCTGCCGGAGCCGGTGTGGAACGTGGAGCTGCGGCTGCCGGGCGGGCCGGGCCTCGGCGGGGTGGACGCCTACTGGCCCGACCACGCCGTGGCGGTGGAGCTGGACGCCCGGGCGCCCCGGCACGGCGTGCCCGGGCGGCGGGGCGGCGGGGCTCAGGAGGACCCGCAGTGGTCCGCGTACGCCGCGAAGCGGGAGCATCTGGAGCGGCTCGGGGTCACGGTCGTCCGCCTCACGCCCAGGAAGCTGCGCGAGGCGCCGGACCAGCAGGCGACGGTGGTACGGACGGCGCTGATGGCGGCGGCGGACCGGGAGCCGGCCGCGTATGTGATGGTGCTGCCGCGTTGAGCGGGGCGGGAAGGCCACCGGCGGCAGGGCGACCGGCCCGGCGCTGATCCGGCGCCGGTCCGGACCACGAGCGAGGCCGGTCCGGACCACGGGGAGACTGGTCCGGACCAGGGGCTGGCTGGTCCGGACCACTGTTCCCGAACCAGCGCTTCCTGCGGGCGACTTCGCCTCATTCATCCCTGGTGGCGCATTGCCCCCCGTGGCGGATCTGCGCCATGTCACCAACTCGTCTCCGTCAACTCTCCACAAACCTCTGTCATTTACGACAGGGTGAGCGGTCATCCGGTACCGAATTCCGGACTCTCTCTTTCACTTACAGGGATGCTGATGACCAAGGAATCCCCCAGTTCCATACCTGGCGCGAGACGAGCGGCCCGCATCGCGGCCGCGGCGGGCCTTGCGGCCGCCCTCGCCGCCACCGGTGCCACTCCGGTGTTCGCCGCCGACGAGCCGGCCCCGGCCCCCGTCAAACCGGCCGCCACGAGCGACCGGGGCGACAAGCTCGGGACGGCCGACGCCGAGGTTCTCGCCAAGGCGGAGGCCAAGGGCGAGAAGAACGTCACGATGATGATCGCCACCACCCCGGGGGCGACCGAGCAGGTCAGCAAGCAGCTGGACGCCGTCGACGGCTCCGTGCTCGGCCAGACCTACGACAAGCTCGGCTACGTCCGGGCGACGGTCCCGACGCGGAGCGCCGAGTCCACCATCAAGGCGGCCTCCAAGCTCTCCTCCGTCCTCGGCATCGATCTCAAGCAGGAGATCAAGCTGGACGACCCGACGCCCAAGGGCGACCGGGCCGCCGGCGCCAAGCAGCCGAAGGCCACGGGCAGTTACGCGGCTCCGAACAAGAAGACCCCGGCGAAGAACCCGTACAACCCGTCGTTCGAGACGGGCGCGGTCGACTTCGTCGAGAAGAACCCGGAGGCCGACGGCCGCGGGATCACCATCGGCATCCTGGACTCCGGGGTCGACCTCGGTCACCCGGCCCTGAAGAAGACCACCACCGGCGAGCGCAAGATCGTCGACTGGGTGACCGCCACCGACCCGGTGAGCGACGGCGACGGCACCTGGCTGCAGATGTCGCAGACCGTCACCGGCCCGACGTTCACCTCCGGCGGCAAGACGTACGCGGCCCCGGCGGGCAGCTACAAGTTCGCCACCTTCGCCGAGTCGGCCACCACGGGCGGCGACATGGCGGGCGACCTCAACCGCGACGGTGACACCACCGACGTCTGGGGCGTGCTGTACGACCAGGTGACCGGCACCACGCGGGTCGACCTGAACAGCAACGCGGACTTCGCCGACGACACGGTCCTCAAGCCGTACAAGGACAAGTTCCAGGTCTCCTACTTCGGGGAGGACGACCCGCGGACCCCCGTCGTCGAGCGCATCCCGTTCGTCGTCGAGACCCGGAAGAACGTGGTCTACAACGCGGCCGGCGCCAAGGCCGACTACGTCAACATCGGTGTCATCGAGGGCTCGCACGGCACGCACGTCGCGGGCATCACCGCGGCCAACGGGCTGTTCGGCGGCGAGATGGACGGCGCCGCTCCCGGCGCCAAGGTCGTCTCCTCGCGCGCCTGCACCTGGTCCGGCGGCTGCACCAACATCGCGCTGACCGAGGGCATGATCGACCTCGTCGTCAACCGCGGCGTCGACATCGTCAACATGTCGATCGGCGGCCTGCCGCCGCTGAACGACGGCAACAACGCGCGCGCCGAGCTGTACAAGCGGCTCGTCGACATCTACGGCGTGCAGCTGGTCATCTCGGCCGGCAACAGCGGCCCGGGACTCAACACCATCGGCGACCCGTCGCTCGCCGACCACGTGATCTCGGTCGGCGCGTCGATCTCCAAGGAGACGTGGGCGGCCAACTACGGCTCCAACGTCACCAAGAAGTACGACATGCTGCCCTTCTCCTCGCGCGGTCCGCGTGAGGACGGCGGCTTCACGCCGATCATCTCGGCGCCGGGCGCGTCCATCAACACCACCCAGACCTGGGCGCCGGGCGGTCCGGTCAAGGAGGCGGGTTACGACCTGCCGGCCGGCTACTCCATGCTCCAGGGCACCTCGATGGCCTCCCCGCAGGCCGCGGGCGCTGCCGCGCTGCTGCTGTCGGCGGCGAAGCAGAAGGGCATCGAGCTTCCCCCGGCCGACCTGCGGGTGGCGCTGACCAGCACCGCGGGCCACATCCAGGACGTGCCCGCGCACGTCCAGGGCTCCGGTCTGATCGACATCGTCAAGGCGTGGAAGCAGATCGCCAAGCAGGGCAAGCCCGCGCACGAGTTCTCGGTGAAGGCCCCGGTCGACACCGCGATCGACTTCGCGCTCAAGGACCCGGGCTTCGGCACCGGCCTCTACGACCGCGAGGGCGGCCTGAAGGTCGGCGAGTCCAAGGTCTACGACGTCGTCGTCACCCGCACCACGGGCCCGGACCGCGACGTCCAGCACAAGCTGACGTGGAAGAACAACGACGGCACCTTCGAGCTCAGCAGCCCCGAGTACGTCTCGCTGCCGCTCGACACCCCGGTCAAGCTCAAGGTCAGGGCCAAGGCGAAGACCGCCGGGGTGCACAGCGCCATCCTCCAGGTCGACGACAAGAAGACCTCCGGCGTCGACCACCAGATCATGACCACGGTCGTCATCGCGCAGGAGCTGCAGCAGCCCGGTTACGCCTACAAGGCCTCCGGCTCGGTCCAGCGCAACGGCACCACGTCGTACTTCGTCAACGTGCCCGAGGGCGCGAAGACCCTTGAGGTCGCCCTCAGCGCCCTGCGCTCGGGCAGCCAGACGCGGTTCATCGCCCTGCACCCGTACGGGACGCCGATCGACCCGACCTCCACGGTCAACTGCTACCCGAACTACGAGAACCCGGCCAACACCTGCCGCCCGGACGCGCGCTCCTACAAGGACCCGCAGCCCGGCGTGTGGGAGATCGAGGTCGAGTCGCGTCGTACGTCGCCGCTGCTGGACAACCCGTACAAGCTGGACGTCGCGCTGCTCGGTGTGGAGTTCGACCCGGCGGTGCGGACCATCGCCGAGGCGAAGATCGGCGCTCCGGCCGCGGTGGACTGGAAGGTCACCAACACCGCCGCCGCCCTCCAGGGCAAGCTCCAGGGCGGTTCGCTCGGCTCCGCCAAGGTGGACAAGCCGTCGATCTCCACGGGTGAGACCCGTCAGACCACGGTGACCATCGGCGCGGGCGTCGAGAAGCTCGACTTCGCCATCGGCGGCACGTCGGACGCCAACGCCGACCTCGACCTGTACGTCTTCCGGGGCGCCACGCAGGTCGGCAGCGGCACCACCGCCGGTTCCGAGGAGGCGGTCAGCCTGCTGAAGCCCGCCGCGGGCACGTACACGGTCGTCGTCGACGGTTACTCGGTCCCGGCCGGGTCGACCACGTACGACTACCGCGACGTGTACTACGCGGCGTCGCTCGGCACGATCAAGGTCGACTCCACCAAGGCGGTGAACCTGGCCAGCGGCGCGTCCGCCCAGGTCGGCGCGGAGGTCGTGGTCGCCGGGGCGGCTCCCGAGGGCCGTCAGTTCTTCGGTGAGGTCCAGCTGGTCAACGCGCGCGGCACCGCCGCGGGCACCGGCAGCGTCGTGATCGAGAAGGTCACGCCGTAACGACCCCTCTGGTACGACGGCGGGGCGGGCGCTCTCACGAGCACCCGCCCCGCCGTGCGTGTTCCTCGTCACAGGCCCCGGTGGCCGCCGCAAGTGTTTCCCCCCGCGGGCACGGATGTTGCAGAATCTGCGGTCCTCGCGCGAGGAGTCCGCAGGTCGGACAATGGATTGGACAAGGCGGGCCAGGACATACGCATCATGGAGCGGCATACGGACCGCACAGACGCACCAGGTGTACAGAACAGAGGAGTCCTCGTGAAGGTCGGAATCGTCGGCGCCACCGGTCAGGTCGGCACAGTCATGCTCAGGATCCTGGCCGATCGCTCCTTCCCGGTCGACGAGCTGCGGCTGTTCGCCTCCGCCCGGTCCGCGGGTTCCACGATCGACTTCCAGGGCTCCGCCGTCACCGTCGAGGACGCCTCCACGGCCGACTACACGGGCCTGGACATCGTGCTGTTCTCCGCCGGCGGCGCCACCTCGAAGGCGCTGGCCGAGAAGGTCGCCGCTCAGGGCGCCGTGGTGATCGACAACTCCTCCGCCTGGCGCAAGGACCCCGAGGTCCCCCTCGTCGTCTCCGAGGTCAACCCGCACGCGGCCAAGGTCCGCCCCAAGGGGATCATCGCCAACCCGAACTGCACGACGATGGCCGCGATGCCCGTCCTGCGCCCGCTGCACGACGAGGCCGGTCTCGAAGCGCTGACCGTCGCCACCTACCAGGCCGTGTCCGGCTCCGGGGTCGCCGGGGTCGCCGAGCTGCACGGCCAGGCGTCCAAGGTCGTCGCCGAGGCCGAGAAGCTGGCCCACGACGGCGAGGCGGTGGACTTCCCCGAGCCGGCCGTCTACAAGCGCCCGATCGCCTTCAACGTGCTGCCGCTGGCCGGCTCCATCGTGGACGACGGCTCGTTCGAGACGGACGAGGAGCAGAAGCTCCGCAACGAGTCCCGCAAGATCCTGGAGATCCCGGAGCTGAAGGTGTCCGGCACCTGCGTCCGGGTCCCGGTCTTCTCGGGCCACTCGCTCCAGATCAACGCCCGCTTCGCCCGCCCGATCGGCGTCGAGCGCGCCGTGGAACTGCTGAAGGACGCCGAGGGCGTCGAGCTGTCCGAGATCCCGACCCCGCTCCAGGCGGCCGGCAAGGACGCCAGTTACGTCGGCCGCATCCGGGTCGACGAGACGGTGGACAACGGCCTCGCGCTCTTCGTCTCCAACGACAACCTCCGCAAGGGCGCGGCGCTGAACGCCGTGCAGATCGCGGAGCTGGTGGCGGCCGAGCTGAAGGGCTGACCAGCGGCGTCACGCGTACGCCCAGCGGAAGGGGCGGCCACCGGAGCACAGCGGTGGCCGCCCTTTCGTGTGTGCGGGTCAGAGAGCCAGGTGCCGGCGCAGAGCCCTGTCGATCTCCGCCATGCGCTGGCGGGGAACCTCACCGAGGCGCTTCAGGATCCGGTCGGGGGACACCGCCCGGATCTGTTCGCACTGGACCTTGGAGTTCTGCGGGAGGCGGCTCTCGGCCGCGGTGAGAAGCACCTGGAAGCTGAGGATCCGCGAGGTGTTCGAGGTCAGGGGCACCACCGCGACGACGCCCCTGCCGGACACCTCGGCCGACCGGTTGGCGGCGTTGTTGGAGACGACCACCGCCGGTCGCACCTTGTTGGCTTCGCTCCCCCGCACGGGCTCCAGGTCCACGAGATGGATGTCACCCCTACGCATCCGTGAGCCCGTCGGCCACCGTGCGGTCCCACAGGGCGGCGTCCTCACTCGCGTCCCACTCCTGGAACGCCTCGGTGTACTCCGCCTCCAGGCCTGCGGTACGCAGCAACTCGATAGCCGCGTGTATGACGGCGGAGCGGGAATCGGCATCGGTCTTCGCCGCGTACTCGTCGACGAAGGCGACATCCTCCTGGGGAAGACTCACACTGATCTTCATACCAGGGATGCTACCACTGGTAGGAAAGAAGGCGCTACCCGTCGTCCGGCAGGGCCGGACATGGAAGGATGATCCGAAACGTCACCATCAAAGGAGATGACCGCGTGCCTGGCACGAATCTGACCCGCGAAGAGGCACAGGAGCGGGCGCGCCTGCTGACCGTGGACGCGTACGAGATCGATCTCGACCTCTCCGGAGCGCAGGAGGGCGGCACCTACCGGTCCGTGACCACCGTGCGCTTCGACTCCGCGGAGGCGGGTGCGGAGAGCTTCATCGACCTGGTCGCCCCGTCCGTCCACGACGTGGTGCTGAACGGCAAGAACCTGGACGTGGCCGCCGTGTTCCGTGACTCACGGATCGCGCTGCCGGAGCTGCGCGAGGGCGCCAACGAGCTGAAGGTCGTCGCCGACTGCTCGTACACCAACACCGGCGAGGGACTGCACCGGTTCGTCGACCCGGTCGACGAGCAGGCCTACCTGTACACGCAGTTCGAGGTCCCGGACGCCCGCCGCGTCTTCGCCTCGTTCGAGCAGCCGGACCTGAAGGCGACCTTCCAGTTCACCGTGAAGGCTCCTTCCGGCTGGACGGTCATCTCGAACTCGCCGACGCCGGAGCCTGCGGGCGACGTCTGGACCTTCGAGCCGACGCCGCGCATCTCCACGTACATCACGGCCCTCATCGTCGGCCCGTACCACTCGGTGCACAGCACGTACGAGAAGGACGGCCAGTCCGTCCCGCTCGGCATCTACTGCCGCCCCTCGCTGGCGGAGTACCTGGACGCGGACGACATCTTCGCCGTGACCCGGCAGGGCTTCGAGTGGTTCCAGGAGAAGTTCGACTACGCGTATCCGTTCGCCAAGTACGACCAGCTCTTCGTCCCGGAGTTCAACGCGGGCGCGATGGAGAACGCGGGCGCGGTCACCATCCGCGACCAGTACGTCTTCCGCTCCAAGGTGACGGACGCGGCGTACGAGGTGCGGGCCGAGACCATCCTGCACGAGCTGGCCCACATGTGGTTCGGCGACCTCGTGACGATGGAGTGGTGGAACGATCTCTGGCTGAACGAGTCGTTCGCCACCTACACCTCGATCGCCTGCCAGGCGGACGCGGCGGGCTCGAAGTGGCCGCACTCCTGGACGACGTTCGCCAACTCCATGAAGACCTGGGCGTACCGGCAGGACCAGCTGCCGTCCACGCACCCGATCATGGCGGACATCAGCGACCTGGACGACGTCCTCGTCAACTTCGACGGGATCACGTACGCCAAGGGCGCCTCCGTCCTGAAGCAGCTCGTGGCGTACGTCGGGAAGGACGCGTTCTTCCAGGGCGTGCAGGCGTACTTCAAGGCGCACGCCTTCGGCAACACCCGCCTCTCCGACCTGCTGGGCGCGCTGGAGAAGACCTCGGGCCGCGACCTGAAGACCTGGTCGAAGGCGTGGCTGGAGACGGCCGGCATCAACACCCTGCGCCCGGAGATCGAGACCGACGAGAACGGCGTCGTCACCTCCTTCACCGTGCTCCAGGAGGCCCCGGCCCTGCCTGCCGGCGCGAAGGGCGAGCCGACGCTGCGCCCGCACCGGATCGCCATCGGCGCCTACGACCTCGACGCGGACGGCAAGCTCGTGCGCACCGACCGGATCGAGCTGGACGTCGACGGCGAGCGCACCGACGTGCCCGCCCTGGTGGGCAAGGCCCGCCCGGCGGTCGTCCTGCTCAACGACGACGACCTGTCGTATGCCAAGGTCCGCCTGGACGCCGCATCGCTGCGGGTCGTCACCGAGCACCTGGGCGACTTCACCGAGTCGCTGCCGCGTGCGCTGAGCTGGGCATCGGCGTGGGACATGACGCGCGACGGCGAGCTGGCGACCCGCGACTACCTCTCGCTGGTGCTTTCGGGCATCGGCAAGGAGTCGGACATCGGCGTCGTCCAGTCGCTGCACCGCCAGGTGAAGCTGGCGCTGGACCTGTACGCGGCCCCGGAGACCCGTCAGGCCGCACTCAACCAGTGGACGGAAGCAACGCTGGCGCACCTGCAGACGGCCGAGCCGGGCAGCGACCACCAGCTGGCGTGGGCCCGCGCCTTCGCGGCCACGGCCCGCAACCCGCAGCAGCTGGACCTGCTCCAGTCGCTGCTGGACGGCACCGAGTCGATCGAGGGCCTGGCCGTCGACACCGAGCTGCGGTGGGCGTTCGTGCAGCGGCTGGCGGCGGCCGGGCTGCTGGACGAGGAGGAGATCACCGCGGAGTACGAGCGGGACAAGACGGCGGCGGGCGAGCGCCACGCGGCCTCCGCGCGGGCGGCCCAGCCGTCCGAGGAGGCCAAGGCCCGGGCGTGGGCCGAGGTCGTGGAGTCCGGCGAGCTGCCGAACTCGCTCCAGGAAGCGGTCATCAGCGGCTTCGTCCAGACGGACCAGCGCGAGCTGCTGGCCCCGTACACGGAGAAGTACTTCGCCTCGGTGAAGGAGGTCTCGGACTCGCGCAGCCACGAGATGGCCCAGCAGATCATCGTGGGCCTCTACCCGGCCCTCCAGGTCTCCCGGGAGACGCTGGACGCCACGGACGCCTGGCTGGCCACGGCCGAGCCGAGCGCGGCCCTGCGCCGGCTGATGTCGGAGTCGCGGTCCGGTGTGGAGCGGGCCCTGAAGGCCCAGGCGGCGGACGCGGCGGCGGCCACGGCCTGACACGGACGCGCCCCGGGGGCGTCCTCTCCGCTCCGGCGGAGGGGGCGTCCCCTTCGGCGTACGCACGCGCCCCCGTGCTCTGCGCCGGCGCGCGTTTGCCGTACGCCCGCGCGCGGGTGTGTCTCCCGTGGCCTACGGTCCGAAGGGTCGTCGCAGGAAGCTTCGGTCGCAGGCCACGGGAGGGTTCGGATGCCCGGCTTCGCCGCCGTGCCGGTCGCGCTGGCCCTGTGCGCGGGGCTGGTGGCGGGCCCCTCCCCCGCGCCGCCCGCCGCCGCGTCGCCCGCAGCCGACTGCCGGGCCGGTCCGGCGGGGTGCTACGACCTCTACACCTACGGCTACAGCCTCGGGCTGCATCCGTTCACCGGTGCGGACGCCGTTCGGGAGCAGATGACCGACCACTTCTGGCTGTTCCCGGTCAGCGGCGGCTGTGCGGGGCGGATCCGGGCCGGGGCGCGGTGCGAGCTGCTGGGCGGCAACCCGGTCGAGGTCGAGTACATCGGGAGCGACTTCTTCCAGATCAACACGCTGCCGGGCCACCAGTTGGGACGGGGCATGCACATCCGCTTCGCGTTCTCGCGGACCCTCGGCTTCCACACGATGACGGTCCGGGCCTGGCAGGACCGGCCCACCGACTGCACGGGCGAGGTCCTCTGCAACGGGGTGAACCGGGCGTTCGCCTGGGTGACCTGGCGGGTGCTGGCGAAGACACTGCACCTCTCCGCGTACGTCGCCTGAGCCGCCCGGCCCGGTGGAGACCGCCCGGCGGGCGGGCGCAGGAGCGCAACCGTCCGCCGGGCGGGAACTGGGGGCCGGGAGGTTACGGGGTCACGCGCCCGACTCCTCGTAGCGGCGGTTCAGCTCGGCCGCTCCGGACTCCGTGAGGGCGCCGTGCAGCCGCATCCGGGCCACGCCGCCGTCGGGGAAGGCGTCGAGGCGGACATGGGTGACGACGGCCTGGGCGCGCAGCACGAAGCGGTGCAGGGTGTCGGGCTGGAGGCGGGTGCGCGGGATGATCTCGAACCATTCGCCGGTGTCGCCGTTGCGGCCCTGGAGGGCGATCCAGCCCGCGGAGTTGCCCTTGAGGTAGGCGGTGTCGATCTCGATCGCGCGGACCGCGCCCTGGGCGGGGAGCCGGAAGCGGACCCAGTCGTTGGTGTCGCGGACCCGGCGGCGGCGGTTCTCCCAGCCGTCGTCCATCTTGCGGGAAGTGCCCGGCAGGATGATCTGGGTGGGCGAGGAGTAGAAGCGGTCGGAGGCGTCCTCGTACGTACCGCCGTTGAGGACCGAGATCAGGTCGATCGTGCCGAGCGCGGCGAGCCAGGCCGGGTCCGGGACGACCTCGCCGTGCACGCGGAGGCGGGCGATGCCGCCGTCGGGGTGCTGGCAGAGGCGCAGGTGGGTGTAGCGGCGGCCGCCGGTGATCTCGAAGGCGTTGGCCGCGTGGCCGCGTACGGGGGTGGGCGGGAGGATCTCCTCCCACTTCACGTCGTCGGCGAGCAGCTGCTCGGGGCTCGGTGCGCCCTCGACGGAGGTGGCCTGCACCGATACGCGCTGCGGGTAGTTGCCGCGGAAGTGGGCGGTGTCGACGATCAGGCCGCGGACGATCCCGGGGGCGCCGAGGCGGACGATCGCCCAGTCGTGGTCCCCGGGGGCCGGGAAGGGGTGGTCGGCGTCCGCGCCGCGGCGGCGGCGGGTCTCCCAACCGTCCATGATCTTGCCCTTGTGCCCGAAGTGCTCGGGGTCGAAGACGGCACGCTCGCGGATCAGGAGGTTCTCGCGCTCGGCGAAGAACTCGTCGTTGGCGGCGATGACGCCCGCGCCGAGGCGGCGGTCGGCGAGGTCGACCAGCTCGGTGAAGGGGAGGTCTCCGGCTTCGCGGTAGTCGGCGTAGGGGTCGCCGCCGCCGTAGGGCGCGGCGTCATTGGCGTGGGGGTCGGTGTCGGGGTCCTGGAATGCGGTCTCGCTCGCGTCGAAGGTCATGTCTCTTACCTTGACGCCACCGGACCCATCAGGTCCATCGAAAGTTTTCGCAGACATTGTTCAGTTCTGCTGAAAGAACGTGCTCAGCCGAACGAACGGGCGGTCTCGGTGAGCGCCGCGAGGACGCGGGCCACCGCCGGTCCGCTCTCCGCCCCGTGCCGGACCGCCGCCACCACATGGCGGCGCGGCCGGTCCGCCTCCAGCACCCGCATCACCACGCCCTCGCGGCGTTCCCGGGCGGCCATCCGGGGCACCAGCGCGACGCCCATGCCCGCTTCGACGAGGGCGAGGATGGCGGTCCAGCCGGCGGCGCTGTGGGCCTGCTCGGGGACGAAGCCGGCCGCCTCGCAGGCGGCGGTGGTGATCTCGGACCAGGGTCCGGAGCCGCCGAAGATCCAGCGGTCGGCGGCCAGGTCCGCGAGGCGCAGGGCGGGTGCGCCGGCCAGCGGGTGGTCGGCGGGGAGCGCCACGTCCAGCGGGTCGGCGAGCAGGGGGAAGAGGCTGAAGCGGGGGTCGCGGGCGGTCGGCGCGTGGGCGGCCAGCGACAGGGCCAGGTCCACCTCGCCCGCGGTGAGCAGCTCGTACGCCTGGGCGGCCTCGGCCTCCCGGACGCGTACGTCGGGCCCCGGGCGGTCCTCGGCGCGCAGCAGCCGGACGGCGGGGACGACGAGGGCGGGCACGGCGGTGGAGAACGCGGCGACCCTGACCTCGCCGGCCTCGCCGCGCAGATAGCCGGTCAGTTCGGCCTCCGCCCGCTCCAGCTGGGCGAAGACCGCCTCCGCGTGGCGCAGGACGAGGTGGGCGGCGTCGGTGAGGCGGACGCGGCGGCCCTGGGCCTCCAGGAGGTCCACGCCGAGCTGCTTGGCCAGGTTGGTGAGCTGCTGGGAGACCGCGGAAGGGGTCATCAGGAGCGCCTCGGCGGTCGCCGTGACCGTGCCCCGGTCGCGCAGGGTGCGCAGGATGCGGAGCTTCTTGACGTCCCACTCGGTCATGGGCGCAACCTACCGGCCCGGTCCTCGCCACGGCGGGCCCGTCCGGGGCCGGACGCACGGATGCGCCGCGCGGTAGCTGCTACCGGCGGCGCACCCTTCACGCATGGCGTACGCGTGTGGGTCAGACCTGCTTCTTGGACTTGTCCAGGACCATCACCAGGGCCGTGATCACCGCGAACAGGGCGATGGGCGCGACCACGTAGAGACCGATGGTCTCGATCGCGCTCAGGCGCGGAGCCGGGTCGTCACCGTCGTCGGGCGTGAGCGCGAGCGCCGGGGCCGACATGAGCAGCATCATCAGCGTCGTCCCGGCCGCAACGACGCCGGCGCGCATAGCGTTCTTCTTGTCCACGGACCCCAACGTAGCGAACGCCTAGGGGCGGCGCTCGCCCGGGGGTGCCGTATGAGGCTTCCGGGGCCTCAGGACGTCCATCAGCGCGTGCAGCCGGGGCGAGGCGGTGATCTCCTCCAGGGTGACCGGATGGCCTTCGGCGTCGGCGATCGGGAGCCGCCAGTTGGGGTACTGGTCCCAGGTGCCGGGGAGGTTCTGCGGGCGGCGGTCGCCCACCGTGTCGGGGAGCCAGACGCCGGTCAGCCGGGCGGGGGTGCGCAGCAGGAAGCGGTGGACGGCCCGGACGGCGGCCTCCTCGTCGCCGTCGCCCTCGGGGAGCATCCGCAGCCGGGCCAGGAGGGCCAGCCACTCGGCGGTGTCGGTGAGGTCGGCGGTCAGCTCCTCCTCCAGCGAACGGGTGAGCAGGCCCAGGCGGTGGCGCAGCGTCACATGATCGCCGGTCAGCCGGGCGGCGGTGGAGGGCAGATCGTGGGTGGTGGCGGTGGCCAGGCAGTCCCGGCGCCACTCCTGCGGGGCGAGCGGCCGGCCGTCGCCCTCCCAGTCGCGCTCGAACCAGAGCACCGAGGTACCGAGCACGCCGCGCCGGGCGAGCGCCTCGCGGACCCCGGGCTCGACGGTGCCGAGGTCCTCGCCGACGACGGCGGTCCCGGCGCGGTGGGCCTCCAGGACGAGGACGGCGAGCATCGCGTCGGCGTCGTACGCGACGTACGTGCCGTCGGTGGGCGGGCGGCCCTCGGGCACCCACCAGAGCCGGAACAGGCCCATGACGTGGTCGATGCGCAGGGCCCCGGCGTGGGCCAGCAGGCCGCGCAGGAGGCCCCGGTAGGCGGCGTAACCGGTGGCGGCGAGGGTGTCGGGGCGCCAGGGCGGCAGGCCCCAGTCCTGGCCGCGCGCGTTGAAGGCGTCGGGCGGAGCGCCGACGGACATGCCGTGGGCGAAGGCGTCCTGCTGGGCCCAGGTGTCGGCGCCGGCCGGGTGCACGCCGACGGCCAGGTCGTGGACGATCCCGACGGCCATCCCGGCGTCCTCGGCGGACCGCTGGGCGGCGGCGAGCTGGGTGGCGGTCAGCCAGGCGAGGCGGCAGTGGAAGTCGACCCGGTCGAGCAGTTCGGCGCGGGCTCGGGCGGTCCCCGGGGAGCGGGGGTCGCGCAGGGCCTCGGGCCAGGCGTGCCAGTCGGGCCCGTGCACCTCGGCGAGCGCGCACCACAGGGCGTGGTCCTCCAGCGCCTGGCCCTGCTCGGCCAGGAAGTCGCAGTAGGCGGCGCGACGGCCGGGGGTGAGGGGCACCTCGACGACCAGCTCCAGGGCCTGCCGCTTCAGCCCCCAGACGGCGTCCCGGTCGATCAGCGCGCCCTTGTTCAGCACGGCCTCGCTGAGGGCGGCGGCCTCCTGCCGGAGGTCGTCCAGGGTGGCGCGGTCGCGCACGTGCCCGTATTCGGGGATCGACTCGACGTGCAGGTGCACCGGGTCGGGGAAGCGGCGCGAGGAGGGGCGGTAGGGCGACGGGTCGGTGGGCTTCCCGGGAACGGCCGCGTGCAACGGGTTGACCTGCACGAACCCGGACCCGATGCTGCGCCCGGCCCAGGCGGCGAGGTCGGCCAGGTCCCCGAGGTCGCCCATGCCCCAGGAGCGGGCGGAGAGCAGGGAGTAGAGCTGGACCAGGAAGCCGTGGGTGCGCTCGGGCGGCTGCGGTACGCGGGCCGGGGCGGCGACGAGGGTGGCGGTGGCCCGGCGGTGGTCCGGCGTACGGACGTGGATGCGGTGGACGCCGTAGGGCGGCGGAATCCACCAGGCGGGCAGGGCGTCCGGCTCTGGGCCCGGGGGCTGCGCGGGCGGCACGGGAGCGGTGGCGCTGTCGCCGGGGGCGGGCACGTGGGCCGTGGCGGCGTCGCCGGAGGCGGTGGCGCGGTGACCGTCGGGCGGAGTGGGACCCGGGGCGCTGTCGCCCGGTGCCGGGACGGGCCCCATGGCGGCGTCGGCCGGAGCCGGAGCGGGGGCGGCGTTACCCGGAAGCGGAGCCGCAGCGGCGCTTCCGGAGACCGGCACGGAACCCGCCTCGCCGTCTCCCGGGAGCCGCACGGCCCAGGCCGGGGCCGCCGCCCGGGAGCGCATGCTCAGCGGGGCGGGCGGGCGGCCCGAGGGGTGTCCCGGGGCCTCGGCGGGCTCCGGCTCGACCGTGACGGTCGAGCCGGGGGGCAGCCCGGCCAGGGCGGGCGGCAGGGGCTCGCCGGCCCAGACCACCACGGTCGGCGGCAGCAGGCGCGAGCGGGACTCCGCGGCGGCGAGGCACGTCCGTACGTCCGCCGGAGTGCCGGCGTCGACGCCCAGCGCGGCGAGCACGGCGATGACCGTGTCGTCGGGGACGGACACCGTGACATCCGGCGACGGGGAGTAGGAGGTGGCGACACCGTGCAGTGCGGCGAGCCGGGACAAGCCCATTCAGACTCCTGGGAACTCCATGCCCCCCGCGGTGCCGGGTGCGGTCGGCTCGCTGGTCAGTGGGGCGACGGCGGCGAGCGGCGGCTCGCTCGTGAGAGGGGTGGCATCGGCGAGCGGCGGCTCGCTGGTCAGCGGCGCGGAATCGGCGAACGAGGATTCGCCGAGCAGCAGGGAGACATCGGCGAGCGGCGGCCCGCTGATCAGGTGGGCGACATCGGCAAGGGGAAGTTCGCTGGTCAGCGGCGCGGATGCGGGCTGGGCGGGTACCTGTTTGGAGAGGGCGGAGAGCAGAAGCTGCGCGGCAGCGGGCATGGTGGCCTCCTGGCCATGGAGAACAGGACACAGCAGACCTACCCAGGCCTCGCCACCGCAGACGTGGACGTGATGCAGGCGTTATGACAACGAGCCCAACGTGCTCCGGGTCACATTCCGTTCCCCCGCACGGCAGGTATGGGCCGTTTTAAGCCACTCCCGGCCGCCCCACCCGTCCCACCGAGCCCGAAGGCGCCACTATTCCCGGCGTTTCCGGGCAGAACGACCAAGCGCATTGACACCCTTGCGCCCGGGTGGTGGGCTCGGACCCCGCCAGGGGTGTGGGATACGTACGGAAGGGGAGCGCGACGTGCGGATCGGGCGCAGAAGGCAGGCGACGGCCGTGGCCGCCGCCGTGATCGGCGGACTCCTCGGATCCGTCTCCGTCGCTCCGGCAGCGGCGGCCGCCCCCGCCGCTCCCACCGAGCCCGGCAGGCCCGTCGCCGACGCCCCCGACCGTGCCGACAGTGCACGGACGCCGTCCGTCTGGCCCCGCCCGCAGAGCATGAGGACCACCGGGCGCGCCGTGCCGCTCGGCTCCGAGGCCACGCTCGTCGCCGCGCCGGACGCCGACCCGTACGCCGTCGAGCAGGCGCGCGACCTGCTGCGCTCGGCGGGCGTCCGCACCCTGCACGAGAGCCTGCCCGGCGACGGCCCCGTGGTCCGGCTCGGCGGCAACGGCGCGGGCGAGGCGCTGCGTGCCCTGCGCGCTCCCGACCGGGCCGATCTGCCGTCGGGCGGCTACCGGATCGCGGTCGGCGAGGTCGCCGGGCGCGCCACCGTCGCACTGGACGGGCTCGGCGGGGACGGCCTCTTCCACGCCGTGCAGACCCTGCGCCAACTGGTCACCGACGGCTCCGTGGCCGGTGTGACCGTACGGGACTGGCCGGGAACCGCCGTACGCGGCATGACCGAAGGGTTCTACGGACAGCCGTGGACGCGTGAGGACCGGCTCGCCCAGATCGCCTTCATGGGGCGTACCAAGCAGAACCGCTATCTCTACGCGGCGGGCGACGACCCCTACCGGCTGGCGCGCTGGCGCGAGCCCTATCCGGCCGACAAGCGGGCCGACTTCCGGGCGCTGGCCGAGCGGGCGCGCGCCGAGCACGTCACGCTCGGCTGGGCGCTCTCCCCCGGTCAGGCGATGTGCATGGCCTCGGACCAGGACGTCAGGGCGCTGACCAAGAAGGTCGACGCGATGTGGGCGCTGGGCATCCGGGTCTTCCAGCTGCAGTTCCAGGACGTCAGCTACAGCGAGTGGCACTGCGACCTGGACGCGGAGACCTTCGGCAGCGGTCCGAAGGCGGCGGCCCGCGCCCAGGCCCGGGTCGCGGGCGCCCTCGCCCGGCATCTGGAGGAGCGGCACCCGGACGCGGCACCGCTGTCCGTCCTGCCGACGGAGTTCTACCAGGACGGGGCCACCGACTACCGCACCGCGCTGGCGGCCGAGCTGGACGGCCGGGTGCAGGTGGCCTGGACCGGTGTCGGGGTGGTGCCGAAGAAGATCACCGGGGGTGAACTGGCCGGGGCCCGCGCCGCGTTCCGCCACCCGCTGGTGACGATGGACAACTACCCGGTCAACGACTACGCCCAGGACCGCATCTTCCTCGGCCCGTACACCGGCCGGGACCCGGCGGTGGCGAGCGGTTCGGCGGCGCTGCTGGCCAATGCGATGGAGCAGCCGTCCGCCTCGCGGATCCCGCTGTTCACCGCCGCCGACTTCGCCTGGAACCCGAAGGGGTACGACCCCGGCGCGTCCTGGCGGGCGGCGATCGACGATCTGGCGGACGGGGACGCGTCCGCCCGGGACGCGCTGGTCGCGCTGGCCGGGAACAGTGCGGGCTCGGTGCTCGGCGCGGAGGAGTCCGCCTACCTCCAGCCCCTGTTCGACGCCTTCTGGAACTCCCGCGCCGACGCCTCCCGCCGCGACCGGGCGGCGGGCGAGCTGCGCGCGGCGTTCTCCGTGATGCGGCAGGCCCCGGAGCGGCTGAAGACGCCCGCCGGCGGCCGGCTGAACGACGAGGTGCGCCCCTGGACCGAGCAGCTGGCCCGCTACGGCCGGGCGGGCGAGCTGGCGGTGGACCTGCTCCAGGCCCAGGCCGCCGGGGACGGCGCCACCGCCTGGCGCGTCCAACTGGACCTGGAGCCGCTGCGCGAGGAGATCGGGGCGAGCCGGGCCACGGTCGGCAAGGGCGTGCTGGACCCCTTCCTGGACAGGGCGGCGAAAGTGGCCGCCGGGTGGAACGGCACCGACCGGGCCTCGGGCCGGGTCACGAAGGACGCCCACAGCCATACGGTCCGGCTGGACGGGCCCCGCCCGGTGGAGGCCGTCACGGCGCTCGCCGAGCCCGGCTCCGCCCTCGCCGGCGCGGTCGTGGAGGCCCATGTGCCCGGTGAGGGGTGGCGGCCGCTCGGGCGGCTCTCGCCGAGCGGCTTCACCCAGACCGCCGCGAAGGGGCTGCGCGCGGACGCCGTACGGGTCACCGTGCCGGAGGCGGCCCGGGCCGCCCGGCCCCCGTATCTGAGCCCCAGCCTGCCCGCCGCCCCCGCCGTCGTGCCCGGGCCCCCGCAGGTGCGGGCGCTGGTGCCGTGGTTCGGCGACGAGCCCGCCGCCACGCTCGACCTGAAGCACGGGGAGACGGACGCGGAGATCGGCGGCGAGCCCCAGCGGGTCGCGGCACGGCTGGCCGGCCGGCGTCCGGTCGAGGTCAAGGGCAAACTCACGGCGAAGGCCCCGAAGGGCATCGAGGTGCGGATCCCGAAGCAGACGACCGTGCCGCGCGGATCGCGTACGGAGGTGCCCGTGGACATCACCGTCCCGGCGGACACCCCGGCGGGCGAGTACGAGGTGCCGCTGGCCTTCGGCGGCCAGGAGTCCACGCTGACCGTGCGGGCCTTCCCGCGTACGGGCGGCCCGGATCTGGCGCGTACCGCGCAGGCCTCATCGTCGGGCGACGAGACCCCGGACTTCCCCGCGTCGGCGGCCTCCGACGGCGATCCGGAGACCCGGTGGTCCTCGCCGGTGGAGGACGGGGCCTGGTGGCAGACCGAGCTGCCGGAGCCGGTGCGGCTGGGCCAGGTGGTGCTGAGCTGGCAGGACGCCTACGCCTCCCGCTACCGCGTCCAGGTCTCCGCCGACGGCCGCGTCTGGCGCACGGCCGCGACGGTGGCGGAGGGCCGGGGCGGGCGCGAGTCGGTCCGGATGGACGCGAAGGACACCCGGTTCATCCGGGTGCAGGGCGATGGCCGGGCGACGAGCTACGGCTACTCGCTGTGGTCGGTGGAGGCGTACGCGGTCGCGGACGAGTGAGCCGTGCGGCGGTCCGGGCACGACCGACCCGAGCCCGTACGAGCAGGGTCCCGGGGACGACGGAGGCCCGGACTCAGGCGGACACGCCGTCGATCCGGGCCATCACGTCGTCCGCGCCGAACGGTTGCAGATACGGCAGCCAGCGCGGGTCGCGGTGTCCGGTCCCGATGATCCGCCAGGCCAGGCCGGTCGGCGGGGCGGGCTGGTGGCGCAGCCGCCAGCCCAGCTCCGGCAGATGGCGGTCGGCCTTGACGTGGTTGCAGCGGCGGCAGGCCGCCACCACGTTGTCCCAGGCGTGCTGTCCGCCGCGGCTGCGCGGGATGACGTGGTCGACGCTGGTGGCGGCGGCCCCGCAGTACATGCAGCGCCCGCCGTCCCGGGCGAACAGCGCCCGCCGCGTCAGCGGTACGGGGCCCCGGTAGGGCACCCGGACGAAGCGCTTGAGCCGGACCACACTGGGTGCGGGCACGGCACGGGTGGCACTGTGCAGGAAGGAGCCGGTCTCCTCCAGGCAGATGGCCTTGTTTTCGAGGACGAGGACGAGCGCGCGGCGGAGCGGTACGACGCCGAGCGGCTCGTACGACGCGTTGAGAACCAGGACGTGCGGCACGGTGGATGCCTCCTTGTACGCCGGCGGCGCGTGGCTCGCGCCGGGACGATCCGATCTCAGTCTCTCCTCATGCCTGGTCAAAGCGCCACCACGTACGGGTAACGGGCCGGGAGGATTTTTCTCACCCCGGGCTCCGCGCGCCGT
Organism: Streptomyces sp. NPDC058576; assembly: GCF_042718715.1. Classification (NCBI taxonomy): domain Bacteria; kingdom Bacillati; phylum Actinomycetota; class Actinomycetes; order Kitasatosporales; family Streptomycetaceae; genus Streptomyces; species Streptomyces sp. NPDC058576. Next base: position 57,727 of record NZ_JBHXPF010000022.1, read on the forward strand.
TCCGCGGTGCCGAACAGGTGCTTCACCTGGGCGGCCGTCCGCGCTGTGCGATCGGCCACAGCGAAGGTGTTCCCGGTGAGACCCGTCTCTCCTTCCGCGACGGCAACGATCCACTCCCCCGGCTTCGTTAGTGTGGTTGACCAGCCGTCGTCCCCCTGGAGGTCCCTGCCGTGTCCCTGTCCGTCCTCTTGGCCGCAGCCCCGTCTCCCGAGCCGGGTGGCTCGCTGGACGAAGCCGCCGAACAGGCCGGGAACGCCGCGGGCTGGGTCGAGGAGAACTGGTCCACCTGGCTGAGCACCGGACTGCGCATCCTGCTGATCGTGGCGGTCGCGATCACGCTGCGTTATCTGATCCGGCGCGCGCTGACCAATCTGATAGACCGGATGAACCGCAGCGCCCAGGCGGTTCAGGGCACCGCGCTGGGCGGGCTGCTGGTGAACGCGGAGCGCAGACGCCAGCGCTCGGAGGCGATCGGATCGGTGCTGCGCTCGGTGGCCTCGTTCCTGATCATGGGCACGGCCGCCCTGATGGTCCTGGGCGCCTTCAAGATCAACCTGGCGCCACTCCTCGCCTCGGCCGGTGTCGCGGGTGTGGCACTCGGCTTCGGCGCCCGCAACCTGGTCACGGACTTCCTCTCCGGCGTCTTCATGATCCTGGAGGACCAGTACGGGGTCGGCGACACGATCGACGCGGGCGTCGCCTCCGGCGAGGTCATCGAGGTGGGCCTGCGCGTCACCAAGCTGCGCGGCGACAACGGCGAGATCTGGTACGTCCGCAACGGCGAGGTGAAGCGGATCGGCAACCTCAGCCAGGGCTGGTCCACGGCCGGGATCGACGTCACGGTGCGCCCGACCGAGGATCTGGAGCAGGTCCGCAAGGCGATCACCGCGGCCGCCGAGACGATGGCCAAGGAAGAGCCCTGGGCGGAGCGGCTGTGGGGCCCGGTGGAGGTGCTCGGCCTGGACGCGGTGCTGCTGGACTCGATGACGGTCCGGGTGACCGCGAAGACGATGCCCGGCAAGTCGCTCGGCGTGGAGCGCGAGCTGCGCTGGCGCATCAAGCAGGCGCTGGACGACGCGGGCATCCGCATGATCGGCGTGGTCCCGCTCCAGCAGGACGGCGAGTCCACGGCGGACCCGACGGCGGCGATGGCGGCGCCCTCCGCGTACGCCTCGGCGACCTCCCCGCAGTCGATGGCGACGTCCCCGATCCCGCCGCCGACGAACCTGAGCAAGTAAGCCCCTCCACCGACGCCCCCTGCCGCGCCTGGACCCCAGGACGGCGGCCGGGGGCGTCGGCGTGCGAGGTAACACTTTGATTGCCGGACGCGGGTCACCCATTGACGCCCCGGTGACCCGCGCCCTACCGTCCTCTCAACCGAATAGGAAACTTTCCTAACAGAGTCGGGGACGCGAGTTCCTGACAGAGGGCGGTGCATCCACGATGGCGGGACCCACTCCCGGCTCACCCGGCGCATCCGGCACACCGGGCACCCCGCGCGTGCTGCGGGCCATGAACGACCGGGCCGCCCTCGATCTGCTGCTGGAGCACGGGCCGCTCTCCCGGACCCGGATCGGGAAGCTGACCGGGCTCTCCAAGCCCACCGCCTCCCAGCTGCTGGCCCGGCTGGAGGCGGCCGGGCTCGTCGTCGCCACCGGGACCAGCGAGGGGCGGCCGGGGCCCAACGCGCAGCTCTACACCGTGAACCCGCGCGCCGCCCATGTCGCCGGGCTCGACGTGAACGGGCAGCGCATCATCGCCGCCGTAGCGGACGTGACCGGGCGGACCGTCGGGCAGTTCGAGCTGGCCACCCCGGGGCGGCGCGCCGACAGCGTGGTGCGGCAGGTCGCCGACGCGCTGGACGGGGCGGTGAAGGACGCCGGGCTCACCCGCGCGGACGTCCACCGGATCGTCGTCGGCACGCCGGGCGCCTTCGACCCCGGCACCGGGCGGCTGCGGTACGCCTCGCACCTGCCCGGCTGGCACTCCCCCACCCTGCTGGACGAGCTGGCCGCGTTCCTGCCGATGCCGGTGGAGTACGAGAACGACGTCAACCTGGTCGCGGTCGCCGAGCAGCGCCTCGGTGCGGCCCGCGGCCACGAGGACTTCGTGCTGCTGTGGAACGAGGAGGGCCTCGGCGCCGCCCTCGTCATCAACGGCCGGCTGCACCGGGGCTTCACCGGCGGCGCGGGCGAGGTCGGCTTCCTGCCGGTGCCGGGCACCCCTCTCGTCCGCCAGGTGGTCAAGGCCAACAGCGGCGGCTTCCAGGAGCTGGCGGGCGCCCAGGCGGTGCCCCGGCTCGCGAAGGCGCTCGGCATCGACACCCCGCAGCAGCCGTACGCGAAGGTCGCCGCCGAACTGCTGGCGCGGGCGGCCGACGCGTACGAGGAGGACGAGCCGCTCACCGAACTGCTGCGCCAGTACGCCCAGCGGCTGGCCACCGGCCTCGCCTCCGTCACCGCCGTCCTGGACCCCGGGCTGATCGTGCTCTCCGGCGGCGCGGTCGCGGCGGGCGGCGAGATCCTGCGCTCCCTGATCCAGTCCGAGCTGGCCGAGCTGGCCGCCTCCCGGCCGCGCCTGGTGGTCGGCGAGATCGACCGTACGCCCGTCCTGCGCGGCGCCCTGGAGCGGGCGCTCGCCGACACCCGCGACGAGGTGTTCGACACCTCGCGCTGAACCTCGCGCTGAACCACGCCCTGCCCCTCCGCCCTTCCCCGCCCTGTCGTCTGAATCTCTTCCCCGTCCCTGGGAGTTTTGTCATGCGCACCAGCCGTCTCACCGCCACCGCTGTCGCCGTCGCCGCGATATCGGTGCTCGCCACCGCGTGTACCGGCCAGTCCGAGGCCGGCGCCTCCGACGACCCGAACGCGAAGACCACGATCAACTTCTGGCACGGCTGGAGCGCGCCCGCCGAGGTGAAGGCGGTCCAGGACAACATCGACCGGTTCGAGAAGGCCCACCCGAACATCACGGTGAAGGTCTCCGGCAACATCAACGACGACAAGCTCAACCAGGCGCTGCGCGCGGGCGGTTCGAACGGGCCCGACGTCGTCTCCTCCTTCACCACCGCCAACGTCGGCAAGTTCTGCTCGTCCGGCGCGTTCGCCGACCTCAAGCCGTTCATCGAGAAGTCGCAGCTGGATCTGGAGAAGACCTTCCCGAAGGTCCTTCTGGACTACACCCAGTTCGAGGGCAAGCGCTGCTCCCTGCCGCTGCTCACCGACGCCTACGGCCTCTACTACAACAAGGACGCGTTCAAGAAGGCCGGGATCACCGCGCCGCCGAAGACGATGTCGGAGCTGGCGAGCGTCGCCGAGAAGCTGACGGTGGAGAAGGGCGACAGCTACGAGCAGCTCGGCTTCATGCCGACCTTCCACGGCTACGAGACCGTCGCCGACCACTACCTGTCCTCGTGGGACCACACGTACTTCGACGAGAACGGCAAGTCCAGCATCGCCAAGGACCCGGCGTTCGCGGAGATGTTCACGTACCAGAAGAAGCTCGTGGAGACCCTCGGCGGTTACGAGAAGCTGGAGAAGTACCGGGGCACCTTCGGTGACGAGTGGGGCGCCAAGCACCCGTTCCACACCGGGCAGGTCGCCATGCAATTGGACGGCGAGTGGCGGCTCGGGATGGCCGAGGACGCCGAGCCCGGCTTCGAGATCGGCGTCGCGCCGATGCCCGTCGCCGACGACGAGGCCGACAGCTACGGCAAGGGCTTCCTCTCCGGCACCATCGTGGGCATCGCCCCGGCCAGCAAGAAGCAGAACGCCGCATGGGAGCTGGTCGAGTTCATGACCAGCGACACCAAGGCGGTCGTCGACTTCGCCAACGGCATCCGCAACGTGCCCTCCACCTTCGAGGCGCTGAAGTCCCCGGACCTGAAGTTCGACCCGCGCTTCACGACCTTCCTGGACATCGCCCAGCACCCGAAGTCCAACACCCCCGACGGGGCCGTCAACGGCTCCACGTACCAGCAGACCCTCCAGGACTTCGGCTACCAGTACGAGAAGGGCGCGGTGAAGGACCTCCAGGCCGGTCTGGAGAAGACCGCGCGGCAGATCGACACCGACATCGCCAAGGCGAAGTAGCCCCCGATGACGACGCACATGCTCCGCTCGAAGCGCCGCAGGTCGGCGCTGCGGACGGCGGCCTTCATGTCGCCGTGGCTGATCGGGTTCTCGGTCTTCTTCGCCTACCCGATGGTCTCGACCGTCTACTTCTCCTTCACGCAGTACGACGGCTTCGGGGCGCCGGTCTTCAACGGGCTGACCAACTGGACGTACGTCTTCAGCGACTACCCGATGTTCTGGCCGTCGCTGCGCAACACCCTGTGGCTGGTGCTCGTCATGGTCACCTGCCGGGTCGTCTTCGGCCTCGGCATCGGACTGCTGATCACCAGGATCAAGACGGGGACCGGGGTCTTCCGGACGCTGTTCTACCTGCCCTACCTGGCCCCGCCGGTCGCCGCCACGCTCGCCTTCGTCTTCCTGCTCAACCCCGGCACCGGGCCCGTCAACGCGATCCTCGGGGACCTGGGGCTGCCGACGCCCGGCTGGTTCAACGACGCCTCCTGGTCCAAGCCGGCGCTCACGATGCTCGCGGTCTGGGGCATCGGGGACCTGATGGTCATCTTCATGGCCTCGCTGCTGGACGTGCCGACCGAGCAGTACGAGGCGGCCGAGCTGGACGGCGCGTCCGCCTGGCAGAAGTTCCGCTTCGTGACCCTGCCGAACATCTCGCCCATCGTGCTGTTCGCGGTGGTGACGGGCGTCATCCAGGCGATGCAGTACTACACGCAGCCACTCGTCGCCGGAAAAGTCGCCTCCGGAGTCATCGGCGGCTCCGGTCAGTCCTTCGAACCCGGCTATCCCGACAAGTCGACACTGACGCTCCCGCAGCTCGTCTACAACCTGGGCTTCCAGCGCTTCGACTACGGCGCCGCCTGTGTCGTCGCCCTCGTCCTGTTCGCCCTCGCCATGGCGTTCACGGCGCTGCTGATGCGGGGCCGCAACAACCTGATCTCGGCGGGTGACTGAGCCATGACCCACCTCCTCGAAAAGACCGCCGCCCCGGCCGCCCCGGTGCCGACCCCCGCCGCACGCACCGCCCGCCGCAAGGCGCTGCTGCACTGGATCGCCGTGCACGCGCTCGGGATCGCGGCCGCGCTCTTCTTCGTGCTGCCGTTCGTCTTCGTGGTGCTGACCTCGCTGATGAGCGACCAGCAGGCGCTGACCCGCGACCTGACCCCCGACACCTGGGAGTGGGGCAACTACGAGCGGGTCTTCACCACCCCCGGCTTTCTGACCTGGTGGCGCAACACCCTGCTCTACGCGGGCGTCGGCACCGTCCTCACGGTCGTCTCGTCGATCCCGGTGGCGTACGCGCTGGCGAAGTTCCGCTTCCGGGGCCGCAAGCTGTCGCTGATGCTCGTCATCTCGATGATGATGCTGCCGCCGCAGGTCGTCATCATCCCGATGTACCTGTTCTGGGCCAAGCAGATGGACCTGTCCGGCACCCTGTGGCCGCTGATCATCCCGATGGCCTTCGGCGACGCGTTCTCCATCTTCCTGCTGCGGCAGTTCCTGCTGACCATCCCGAACGAGTACCTGGACGCCGCGAAGGTCGACGGCTGCGGCGAGTTCCGCACGCTGATGAAGGTCGTCCTGCCGATGGCGAAGCCCGGGATCGCGGCCATCGCCCTCTTCCAGTTCTTCGCCGCCTGGAACGACTACTTCGGACCACAGATCTACGCCTCCGAGAACCCGGCCGCCTGGACGCTCAGTTACGGCCTGGAATCCTTCAAGGGCGCACACCACACCGACTGGAACCTGACCATGGCCGCGACCGTTCTGGTCATGGCCCCCGTGATCGCCGTCTTCTTCTTCGCCCAGAAGGCATTCGTCGAGGGCGTCACACTGACCGGAGTAAAGGGCTGACATGAAGCTCGCAGTAGTGGGTGGCGGGTCCACCTACACCCCTGAACTGATCGACGGATTCGCCCGGCTGCGGGACACGCTGCCGATCGAGGAGCTGGTGCTCGTCGATCCGGCGGCCGACCGCCTGGAGCTGGTCGGAGGCCTTGCCCGGCGGATCTTCGCCAAGCAGGACCACGCCGGGAAGATCACGACGACCACCGACATCGACGCGGGCGTCGCCGACGCCGACGCGGTCCTGCTCCAACTGCGCGTCGGCGGACAGGCCGCGCGCAACCAGGACGAGACCTGGCCGCTGGAGTGCGGCTGCGTCGGCCAGGAGACCACCGGCGCCGGCGGCCTCGCCAAGGCACTGCGCACCGTCCCGGTCGTCCTGGACATCGCCGAGCGGGTCCGCCGCGCCAACCCGGACGCCTGGATCATCGACTTCACCAACCCCGTCGGCATCGTCACCCGCGCCCTGCTCCAGGCCGGACACAAGGCCGTCGGCCTGTGCAACGTGGCGATCGGCTTCCAGCGGAAGTTCGCCCGGCTGCTGGAGGTGGAGCCGGGCCAGGTGCACCTCGACCACGTCGGGCTCAACCACCTGAGCTGGGAGCTGGGGGTGCGCCTCGGCGGACCGGACGGCGAGAACGTCCTCCCCCAGCTGCTCGCCCAGCACGGCGACACGATCGCCGACGACCTGCGGATGGACCGGCAGGTCATCGACCGGCTCGGGGTCGTCCCCTCCTACTACCTGCGCTACTTCTACTCCCACGACGAGGTGGTGAAGGAGCTCGGCACCAAGCCGTCCCGGGCCGCCGAGGTCGCGGCGATGGAGAAGGAACTGCTCGCGATGTACGGCGACCCGGCCCTGGACGAGAAGCCCGAGCTGCTCGCCAAGCGGGGCGGCGCGTTCTACTCCGAGGCGGCCGTGGACCTGGCCGCGTCCCTGCTGGGCGACGGCGGTTCCCCGGTCCAGGTGGTCAACACGTACAACAACGGGACGCTGCCGTTCCTCCCGGACGACGCGGTGATCGAGGTGCAGGCCCGGGTCGGGCGCGACGGCGCGACGCCCCTGGCCGTCCCGGCGCTGGACCCGCTGTACGCCGGTCTCATCGCCAACGTCACGGCGTACGAGGACCTGGCCCTGGAAGCCGCGCTGCGCGGTGGCCGGGACCGGGTCTTCAAGGCGCTGCTGTCCCACCCGCTGATCGGCCAGTACGCGTACGCCGAGGGCCTCACCGACCGGCTGATCGCGCACAACCGGGAGCACCTGGCGTGGGCGTGAACGTGTCGGTCGTCGCCATCGACGCGGGCAACAGCAAGACCGACGTGGCACTGATCGGCGAGGACGGCACGGTGCTGTCCACCGCGCGCGGCGGCGGATTCCAGCCGCCGGTCGTCGGCGTGGAGCCGGCGATCGACGTGCTCGCCGCCGCGCTGGAGCGGGCGATCGCGGAGCTGCCGGCTCCGCTCGCCCTCTCCGGCCATGTCTCGGCGTGTCTGGCCAACGCCGATCTGCCGGTCGAGGAGGCCGAGTTGGCCGCAGCCCTGGAGACCCGTGGGTGGGGCTCCTCGGTGGAGGTGCGCAACGACACCTTCGCGATCCTGCGTGCCGGGGTGGACGAGCCCCGGGGCGTCGCGGTGGTGTGCGGGGCCGGGATCAACTGCGCGGGCATGACCCCGGACGGGCGGACCGCCCGCTTCCCCGCGATCGGGCGGATATCCGGTGACTGGGGCGGCGGTTCGGGGCTCGCGGAGGAAGCGCTGTGGTTCGCCGCGCGCGCCGAGGACGGGCGGGGCGAGCCGTCGGAGCTGGCCCGTGCGCTGCCGGGCCACTTCGGGCTCGACTCGATGTACGGGCTGATCGAGGCGCTGCACCGGGGCGCGATCCCGCCTGAGCGGCGGCACGAGCTGACGCCGGTGCTGTTCGCCACGGCCGCCGGCGGGGACCGGGTGGCGGCCGCGCTGGTGGAGCGGCTGGCCGAGGAGGTGGTGGCGATGGCCTCGGTCGCGCTGAACCGGCTCGGTCTGCTGGAGGAGGAGGTTCCGGTGCTGCTCGGCGGCAGTGTGCTGGCCGCGCGTCATCCGCGGCTGAACGACCGGATCGCCGAACTCCTCGCGGTACGCGCCCCGAAGGCCGAGGTGCGCGTCGTGACCGAGCCGCCGGTGCTGGGCGCGGCCCTGCTGGGCCTGGACCGCACGGGCGCGGCGCCGGAGGTCCGCCGGAGGCTGCGCGGGCAGTACGCCTGAGGGCCCGGACCGGTCGGAACCCGGCGGGGCGTCCCCCCACGCGACAGGCGTGGGGGGACGCTCCCGTTCGTTCCCCGTACGGGTGAACGCCTGGCGTACGAGGGGCGCGAGGGAACCGATCGGGCCTCTGGAACGTGTACCTGATGGGAAGTCCGTTCGCTTATGGGGATGTATCCGGGCACGTTGTGCTGCTTGCCTTGATCGGCCGCGTCCGCCCTGATCGAATGCGGGGACTGATGACGGGAACGGGGACGGGGACCCACTGTCAGTGACCGAGGGGGAGGTCGAGTGACACACCCGCCGAGCGGCGGCTCAGACACGCTGCGCACGCCGGACCCGGTGGCCGCGCACGCCGGCGTTCCCGCGCAGCGCCACACCACGTGGGCCGCGCAGGCGGGGCGCCTGCGTGCCGTGGCGACGACCGAGCCCGGCCGGCTCCAGATCATCGGGGCCGTCCTGGCCCTGCTGGTCGTCGCGTTCGGCGCGGTGACCACGCTGGAGATCTCGCAGCGGGCCTCCTCGGCCGACGACGTCGTCAGCCGCAGCCAGCCGCTCAGCGCCGACGCCGCGGACATCTACCGCTTCCTGGCGGACGCCGACACGACGGCGGCGAGCGGGTTCCTCGCGGGTGCGCAGGAGCCCGAGGACGTGCAGGAGCAGTATCGGAAGGACATCGAGGAGGCGGCCCGGCTGCTGGTGAAGGCGTCGGGGAGCACCGACTCCGACAGCGCGTCCAGCCGTGAGATAGCCACCCTCAACAAGCTGCTCCCGGTCTACACGGGCCTGGTCGAGCGCGCCCGTGCCAACAACCGCCAGGGCCTGCCGCTGGGCGGCGCCTATCTCCGGTACGCGAACCAGAAGATGACCGGCGAGATGCTGCCGGCCGCCGAGCGGCTGTACGCGGCGGAGACGGGCCGGCTGGCGAGCGACTCCGCCGACGCCCGGCAGTGGCCGCTGCTGTCGGTCGGCGCGGGGGTCGTGGTGCTGGGCGCGCTGGTGTGGATGCAGCGACGTACCTACCGCCGGACGAACCGGGTGCTGAACCACGGGCTGCTGGCGGCGACGGCCGCCGCCTCGGTGGTGGTGCTCTGGCTGGCCGTGGGGCACGCGGTGGCCCGTACGGAGCTGCGCTCGGCGATGGTGCACGGCCAGGCGTCGCTGGATGTGCTCAACGACGCGCGGATCAGCTCCCTGAAGGCGCGCGCCAACGAGAACCTCACGCTGGTGGCGCGGGGCGCGGTGCTGACCCCCGACGGCTCCGCCGACCAGTACGAGGCGGATTACAGCACGGGGATGGCGTCCCTCAAGGCGCAGTTGACGAAGGCCGAGCGGCTCGCGGACGACGACAGCGGGAGCGCGCCGGTGGCCAGGGCGGCGGACGGCGTGACCCAGTGGCAGGTCCGGCACCGCGAGGCACGGGCCACGGACGACCGCGGCGACTACGACGGTGCGCTGGACCAGATCATCGGGACGAAGAAGTCCACCGGGCAGTCCTTCCAGCAGGTGGACGCCGCGCTGGAGAAGGCGCTCGCCCATGAGCAGGGCGAGTTCACCTCGGCGGCGCAGGACGGGCGCGGGGCCCTGGGGGGCCTGCCGACCGGAGCCGCGGCTCTGGCGGTGCTGGGGGCGATCGCCGTGATCGTCGGGGTCAACCGCAGGCTCTCGGAGTACCGGTGAGAGGGGCAGCGATGAGCAGGCCGAAGGACCGGCCCGGGCGCGGCGGCCTGCGCGGCTGGGGCGGCGTGACGGGGATGGCGGTGGCGTGCGCGGTCACCGCCGCGGTCACCCTGCTGCCGCTGGCCCGTCACAGCGGCGGGGCGGCCGGGGCGGACGCTCCGGGCGGCGGGGTGGTGACGGCCGACCGGACGAGGGCCGAGGCGTGCACCGAGCCGGAGGCGAGCCTGCCCGCGTCGGGTGACGACGGGCCGAACATCGACAAGATCAAGGAGCGCGGCAAGCTGATAGCGGGCGTCGACCAGAACAGCTTCCGCTGGGGCTACCGCAATCCGGAGAGCGGAGACCTGGAAGGGTTCGACATCGATCTGGTGCGGGCCGTCGCCGCGGATCTCCTGGGCGACCCGGACGCGGTGATCTTCCGGGCGATCCCCACCAACCAGCGCATCGCCGCACTGGAGAACGACCGGGTCGACGTCGTCGTGCGGACGATGACGATCAACTGCAAGCGGCTGGAGCAGGTCTCCTTCTCCACCGCGTACTTCGAGGTCGGACAGCAGGTGCTCGCTCCGAAGGAGTCGACGATCACCGGCTACGACGCCTCGCTGAAGGGCAAGCGGGTCTGCTCGGCCGAGGGTTCCACGGCGTACGAGGCGCTGGAGAAGAATTCCTTCGGGGCGCTCTACAAGGACGACTTCGACGGCACAGGGCGCGACCCGGACCTGCTGACCGTGCCCAACCAGCTGGACTGCCTGGTGCGGCTCCAGCTCGGCGAGGTCGACGCGGTCGTCACGGACAACGCCCTGGCGGCCGGCCAGGCCGCCCAGGACCCGGCGGTGGAGCTCAAGGGGAAGAAGCCGTTCACCACCGAGTACTACGGCGTCGCCACGAAGAAGGGCGCCGACGATCTGGTGGCCCGGGTCAACAAGGTCCTCGTCGACTACCGGGCGGGGGGCGAGGGCAGCGCCTGGATGCGGTCCTACGGCAAGTGGCTGGCGACCGGCCTGCCCGGCATCACCGCACCGCCCGAGCCCAAGTACCGCACCGACTGACCCTGGCACCGCGGCATCTGCGCCGCGGCACCGTGCACCACAGCGACGTACGGACCGGAACGAGCAGACCGAAGCAGACCGATCCCGTCGGGCCACCGGCCCGGCGGGGAGAGCGGAGAGGTGATCGATGGGCGTCGCGGGATCCTTCCCCGGCTTCGCGGGGAGGCCCCCCGGCCCGGTCATGGACCGGGAGGAGGCTGACCGTGCGCTGGCCCGGCTCGGGGCGGAGCACGAGGCCATCGAGACCTCGCTCCTCGCGCTCCAGGACCATGCCGGCCGCCGGCTCCTGGAGGGCGCCGAGCTGACCGGCGTCACCCGGGAGCGCTGGGACACGACCGAGCGGTCGATCACCCTGCTGTGGGGGTACTTCGACGCGTACGCGGGCGCTCTGACCCAGGCACGGGAGATCCGTGCGCGCCGCCGCCACCCGAACCGGGAGGACCTCACGGCGCTGACCGACCTGCTGCGCGGCGAGGCGGTCACCGTCGCCAACCCGGGGGCGGTGCCGCCGCCTTCCCTCGCGGGTCCGGCCCGGCTCTCCGAGCGGTTCTCGCTCCAGGAGCTGGTCGCCCGGATGAACGAGCTGTACGCCAGGTCCCTGGACATGGTCGTCGCCTCCGACTCCGTCTGGTCGGCGCTGCCCGCCCGGATCGACCTGCTCGCCGCCGAGCTGCACCGCACGCGTTCGCTGGCGCATTCGGTGGGGGTGCGGCCCGGTGAGCATCCGGCCGGGGACGACCTGGCGGAGATCACCGAGGAGCTGACCACCCTGCGGGTGCAGGTGATCTCGGATCCGCTGGCGTTCTGGCTGCCGGGTCCCGGCAGCGCCGCGCCCGGCGGCGGCCGCCCCGACACCTCGCGCTACGACCGGGCGGCCCGCGCCCTGGAGGACGTGCGGCGGGAGATCGAGGCGGTGCTCGCGGTCCGGCAGGACGCCGAGGCGCGTCTGGTGCGGTTGCGGGACGTGCTCTCGCGGGCCGACCGCACCCTGACGGAGGCGCGGGCGGCGCGCGGCGAGGTGCTGGCGAAGATCGCCGCCTCCGAGGTGCCCGCCGTCAGCGGTCCGCCGACCGCCCTCCAGGAGCGCCTGGCGGCCGCGTCGGACCACCGCAGGCACGCCCAGTGGCACCGGCTCTCGCCGCTGCTGGAGTCCCTGGAGCAGGAGGCCGAGGACGAACTGCTGCGCGCCCGTGAGTCGTTGACCTCGGTGACCGCCCCGCTGGCGGTCCGCGCCGAGCTGCGCGGCCGGCTCGACGCGTACAAGGCGAAGGTGGCCCGGCACGGTCTGGCGGAGGATCCGCTGCTGATCGAGCGGTACGACGCGGCGCGCCGCATGCTGTGGAGTGCGCCGTGCGATCTGCGGGTCGCCGAGCAGGCCGTGCTGCGCTACCAGCACGCGGTCGCGGAAGTGCTGCCGCCGCGTCGGGGTGCGGGCGAACAGGGGGAGACACGATGAGTACGCAGTGCCAGCGCCCCGCGTGCGAGGGCAACTACGAGGACATGGGCGGCGGTGAGCTGTACTGCGACACCTGCGGTCTGGCTCCGGTCGTCTCGCCGACGGGCATGGTCTCCTCGCCGCCGACCGGGATCGCCGGGGGCGGCCGGGCGAGCAGCCGGGGCAGTTCCTCGCAGGGCTCCGGCTCCCGCGCCTCCGCACGGTCCTCGTCCCGCTCGTCGACCTCGCGCCGTTCGGTCTCCGGCCGGCTGTCGCGCTCGCTGTCCGGGGCGTCCACCTCCCGTTCGGTCTCGGTGCGCTCCTCCGGCTCGACGTCGGCGGCCTCGGCCCGGGGGCGCCTCGGCGTGGGTCTGGTGGAGGTCCCGGACGTCCCCCGGCCCGACCCGCGTACGGCGGTGATGGAGCGGGCGGAGGTGCCCGAGCGCAAGCGGTTCTGCTCCCGTTCGGACTGCGGGGCCCCGGTGGGCCGTTCGCGTGGCGAGCGGCCGGGCCGCACGGAGGGGTTCTGCACCAAGTGCGGCCACCCGTACTCCTTCGTGCCGAAGCTGACCGGCGGCGACATCGTGCACGGCCAGTACGAGGTCGTGGGCTGTCTGGCGCACGGCGGGCTCGGCTGGGTGTACCTCGCGGTGGACCGGGCCGTCTCCGACCGCTGGGTGGTCCTCAAGGGTCTGCTGGACACCGGCGACCAGGACGCGATGGCCGCCGCGATCTCCGAGCGCCGCTTCCTCGCCGAGATCGAGCACTCCAACATCGTGCGGATCTACAACTTCGTCGAGCACCTGGACCAGCGGACCGGCTCGCTCGACGGCTACATCGTCATGGAGTACGTCGGCGGCAAGGCGCTCAAGGAGATCGCCAACGAGCGCCGCACCCCGGCCGGCAAGCGCGACCCGCTGCCGGTGGAGCAGGCCTGCGCGTACGGGATCGAGGCGCTGGAGGCGCTCGGCCATCTGCACAGCCGCAATCTGCTCTACTGCGACTTCAAGGTCGACAACGCGATCCAGACCGAGGACCAGCTCAAGCTGATCGACATGGGCGCGGTGCGGCGGATGGACGACGAGGAGTCCGCGATCTACGGCACGGTCGGCTACCAGGCCCCCGAGGTCGCGGAGGTGGGCCCGTCGGTCGCCTCCGACCTGTACACGGTGGCCCGGACGCTGGCGGTCCTCACCTTCGACTTCCAGGGGTACACGAACGTCTTCGTGGACTCGCTGCCGGATCCGGACAGCATCGCGGTGTTCCGCACCTACGAGTCGTTCTACCGGCTGCTGGTGCGGGCCACCGACCCGGACCCGGCGCGCCGCTTCGCCTCGGCGGCGGAGATGGCCGAGCAGCTGACGGGGGTGCTGCGGGAGGTCGTGGCGCTGCAGACCGGTCGGCCGCGCCCGGCCCTGTCGACGCTGTTCGGCGCGGAACTCCGCCTGGTCGACACGGAGTTGTTCGCTCCGCAGACGGACGACGTCTCGCAGCTGGGCGGCCGGGACACCGGCGCCGCGCGGGGCGGGCTGCTGGGCCGCCGCAAGGGCCGCGGCGGCGGGCAGTCCGGCATTCCGGCGCAGGGCGGCACATGGCGGGCCCACGGCGGTACGGCTCCGGTCGCGCCGGGGGCCGTGACGTCCGCGGTGGCCGGGGCGCTGCCGGTGGGCGCGCAGCCGCCCGGCCCGGCGGGTGCTCGCGAGCCGAGTCCCGCGGGGGCTCGCGCGGCGGGTCCGGCGGGGGCCGCTCCGTTGGCGGCGCCGCCGACCCATGTCCGGGGCTCCGTGCCGGGCGGCGGGGCTCCGCACCCGTACGCTCCCCCGGCGCACGCCCCTGTTCCGGCGCCCCGGTCGGCCGAGCGGGACCCGGTCGCCACGGCCGGATCGCAGGTCCCGACCGGACCGTACGGCCCCTTCGGAACGACTGCGGGGGGTGTCCGGCTCGCCCTGTTCGACACCCGGGCCACCTCGTTGGCGCTGCCGGTCCCCCGGGTCGACGCGACGGACCCGAACGCCGGTTTCCTCGCCGGTCTGATGGCCTCCGCCCCGGCGGAGCTGATCACCGCCGTGCACGCGGTCCCGGCCCCCTCGCTGGAGACCCGGCTGCGGGAGCTGCGGGCCCGGCTGGAGATGCGGGAGCTGGATTCGGCCGCCCGTGCGCTGACCACCCTGGAGGGTGAACACGCGGACGACTGGCGGGTCGTCTGGTATCGGGGAGTCACCTCGCTGGTGACCGGCGACCACGAGACGGCGGCGCTCTCCTTCGACGCGGTCTACGACGCCTTTCCCGGGGAGATGGCGCCCAAGCTGGCGCTCGGGATCTGCGCGGAGGTGCTGGGCCAGTTGGACAACGCCGCCGAGTACTACCGCCTGGTGTGGGCGACCGATCCGGGATTCGTCAGCGCAGCGTTCGGCCTGGCCCGGGTGCAGATCGCCGCCGGGGAGCGGGGTGAGGCGGTGAGCACCCTGGAGTCGGTGCCGGAGGCCTCGATCCACTACACGGCGGCGCGGGTCGCCACCGTCCGGGCGCGGCTGCGCGAGCGCTCGCACCGGGAGCCGCTGCTGGCCGATCTGACGGCCGCCGGGATCCAGGTGGCGGCGCTGGGAGCCTTCGGTCTGGACCCGGTGCGGCACGAGCAGTTGTCGACGGAGGTACTGGGCAAGGCGCTGGACTGGGTACTCTCCGGTAGTCCCGGTGTCCCGGGGCCGGGTGGCCCGGCTGCCGGGCCGCCGGATGCACGGAAGCTGCTCGGCGCCGAACTGAACGAGCGGGGACTGCGGTTCGGGCTGGAGCGCTCGTACCGGATGCTCGCCCGGCTCGCGCAGCGGGGCGACGAGAGGATCGAACTGGTGGAGCGGGCCAACCGTTTCCGCCCCCGGACGTGGGTGTGAAGATGTCACAGAGCCACCAGCAGCCCGCCCTGTCGAAGTGCCCCGGCTGCGAGGAACCGCTGGACGCGGGCGACCTGTTCTGCGGGGCGTGCGGCTACGACCTCTCGGCCGTTCCGGCGCGCCCCGGTGACCGGCCCACGATGGCCATCACCGTGCCCGCGGCCGGCCCGGCGGCGTCGGCCGCGCCGGCCTCCGAGGCCGTGCAGTGGCCCGCCGCCGCGGAGACCGACAGCTCGGACGTGCCCGCGCCCGTGCACCGTCCGGCGGACCTGCCGGGGACGGACTCGGGCGGCAGGCCGCTGACGGAGCCGGAACACGGCCGGGAGCCGGTGCCGGCGCAGGGCGTGGCGTCCGGGCAGGGCGTGGCGTCCGGGCAAGGCGTGGCGTCCGGGCAGGGCGTGGCAGCCGGGCCCGAGCCGGGGCCGGGACCGTTCGTCGGGCCTGAGTCCTCGGCCGTTCCGGTGCGCCACGACGACCGGGCGGCCCCGGACAGCGCGGAGCACTCCGGTGACTTCGCGCTGGCCGCGCCCGACCCCCGTACGGCGGAACACGCCGCCGCGACCCCCGCCGCGCCCGCCGCCGGGGCGAAGGTCTGTGTGGCCTGCCGCTCCGGCCGGGTGGACCCCGACGGCTACTGCGAGAACTGCGGGCACGCCCAGCCCCGTGAGCGCGACCACATGGAGCAGGAGCTGGACGCGGTGGCCGCGGTGAGCGACCGGGGCCTGCGCCACCACCGCAACGAGGACTCCTTCGCGGTGTCCTCGACCGCCCTGCCGGACGGCTCGCCCGCCGTCGTCGCGATCGTCTGCGACGGCGTCTCCTCGGCGAGCCGGCCCGACGAGGCGTCGACGGCCGCCGCGAGCGCCGCCAACGAGGCCCTGCTGGAGTCCCTGCCGCGCGGTACGCATCCGCAGCAGGCGATGCACGAGGCGATCGTCGCCGCGTCCGAAGCGGTCAACGCCCTGGCGCAGGAACCGGCCGGGGCGATGGAGCACGACGCGCACCGCCACCAGAACGCCCCGGCCTGCACCCTGGTCGGCGCGATCATGGCGGGCGAGCTGCTGATCGTCGGCTGGGTCGGCGACAGCCGCGTCTACTGGGTGCCGGAGGACCGGACCCAGCCGACCGCCCGGCTCACCGAGGACGACTCCTGGGCCGCGCAGATGGTGGCGGCCGGCCTGATGAACGAGGCGGAGGCGTACGCGGACGAGCGCGCCCACGCCATCACGGGCTGGCTCGGCGCCGACGCGTACGAACTGGAGCCGCACACCGCCGCGTTCAAGCCGGACCGGCCGGGCCTGGTGGTCGTGTGCACGGACGGCCTGTGGAACTACGCGGAGTCCGCCGAGGAGATGGCCGCCGCCGTCCCGGCCGACGCCCACCGGCACCCGCTGCGCGGGGCCCAGGTGCTCGTCGGACACGCGCTCGACGGCGGGGGCCACGACAACGTAACAGTGGCGCTTCTGCCGTTCGCCGTACGGCCGCAAGGGGCAGGATCGGCCTGCGACACCGTTTGAGCCGGTTTTCGGCCCTTGCCCGGACCCGTTGCCCCCTTCCCGCCCCGGGCCCCCACCGTCCGCGTCCCCTCTTCGCCTGATCCCCTGTGGAGCCTCAAGGAGCCGACCAGATGGCCAACTTCTCCAAGTCGAACGTGCCGCAGTTCTCCGTCGAGGTGTACCAGAACGCGTTCCTGCCCGAGGGCGGACGTGAGGTCAACGCGATCGTCACCGTCACCTCGACCGGCGGGGGCACCACCGGCGGGATACCGCTCGCCGATTCGGCGCCCTCTTCCCCTGCCTCACCCGCGTACGGGGCGGGGCCCGGGGCGGCCGTGGTGCTGATGGTCGACTGTTCGGGCTCGATGGACTACCCGCCGACGAAGATGCGCAACGCGCGCGACGCGACGGCGGCGGCCATCGACACCCTGCGCGAGGGCACCCGGTTCGCCGTGGTCGCCGGGACGCATGTGGCCAAGGACGTCTATCCGGGCAACGGGCTGCTCGCGGTCGCCGACGCGCGGACGAAGGCCCAGGCCAAGAACGCCCTGCGGGGGCTGAGCGCGGGCGGGGGCACCGCGATCGGCACCTGGCTGCGGCTGGCCGACCGGCTGCTGGGCACGGCCGACCCGGGCATCCGGCACGGCATCCTGCTGACCGACGGCCGCAACGAGCACGAGGCCCCGGAGGATCTGCGGGCGGCCCTGGACTCCTGTGCGGGCCGGTTCACCTGCGACGCCCGCGGGGTGGGCACCGACTGGGAGGTGAAGGAGGTCACCGCCGTCGCCGCCGCTCTCCTCGGCACGGCCGACATCGTCGCCGACCCCTCCGGCCTGGCCGCGGACTTCACGCGGATGATGGAGAACGCCATGGGCAAGGAGGTCGCTGACGTGGCGCTGCGGCTCTGGACGCCGGTGGGGGTGGAGATCCGGTTCGTGAAGCAGGTCGCACCGACCGTGGCGGACCTGACCGGGCGGCGCACCGAGGCGGGCCCCCGGGCCGGGGACTACCCGACCGGCTCCTGGGGCGACGAGTCCCGCGACTACCACGTGTGCGTCCTGGTGCCGGAGGCCGGGATCGGCCAGGAGATGCTGGCCGCCCGGGTCTCGCTGATCCTGCCCGACCCCTCGGGCGCGGGCGCCCCGCAGACGCTGTCGCAGGGTCTCGTACGGGCCGTGTGGACGGACGACATGGTGGCGTCGACCTCGATCAATCCGCAGGTCGCGCACTACACGGGTCAGGCGGAACTGGCACAAGTCATCCAGCAGGGCCTGGACGCACGCAAGTCGGGCGACTTCGACGGCGCGACGGCGAAACTGGGGCGTGCGGTGCAACTGGCTTCGGCGTCCGGGAACCAGGACACCGCGAAACTGCTTTCGAAGGTGGTCGACGTCGTCGACGCCGCGACAGGTACTGTGCGACTGAAGGCGAAGGTCGCGGAAGCGGACGAGATGACCCTCGAAACGCGCTCCACCAAGACCGTTCGCGTCAAGAAGTAACACGGCGCGGTCATCCGATGACCACCGCGCCGTGAACACAGAGAAGTCACCCGCATTCGCTGAGCAACGACGCCGCGATCGACAGCATGACGGCCTCCGCGGCCGGAAGAGGAGAGGGGGAAGCGCCGACATGCCGACCTGCCCGAACGGACACCAGTCGGGTTCCGAGGACTGGTGCGAGGTCTGCGGACACCGCATGACGACCGGCGGTGCGCCCGCGGGCGCGGTGCCCCCGCCGCCCCCTCCGCCGCCCGCGCCCGGATACGGCTACCCGCAGCCGGGCGCCGGCACCGGCGGCGGACAGCCCACCATGCAGGCGGAGCTCTGCCCGCAGTGCCGCACGCCGCGTGAGGCGATGGCGCCGTACTGCGAGGAGTGCCGCTGGAACTTCCTCACGAACACGGCGACCTCCTACACCCCGCTGGCCCCGCAGCACAGCACGCCCAGCGGCCCGCCGCCCGGCCTCAACCTGCCGCCCGGCTTCCAGGCGCACGGCCCCGGCGGGCAGGGCGGCCCCGGCGGCCGGCCCGGCCCCGGTGGTCCCGGTGGGCAGGGCGGTCCGCCCGGTGCGCCCCAGCAGCGCGACCCGTTCGACTACCAGGGCTCGCGCCCCTCGCAGATGAACCGTCCCGCCGAGCCGCTCACCCCCGAGCAGAACGGCCCGCACGGCAGCGGCGGCCAGGGCGGGCCTCCGCCGCCGTCGTTCCAGCAGGGCCCCCCGCCGCCGCCCTCGTTCCAGCAGCAGGGCCCCCCGCCGCCGCCCTCGTTCCAGCAGCAGGGCCCCCCGCCGCAGCAGCAGGCAGAGCCCTCGACGCGCTCGCCGTTCGAGCAGCAGCAGTCGGCGCCCTCGGCGCATTCGCCGTTCGAGCAGCAGCAGTCGGCGCCCCCGGCGCATTCGCCGTTCGAGCCCCAGCAGGCCTCGCCCTTCGCGCAGCAGCAGTCGGCGCCGCCCGCGCCGCCGCAGTCGGCGGGGCACACCGGCGGCGGGGACGACTGGATGCTGTCGCCGCCCTCGCAGGCCCAGCCGCCGCAGCCGCCCCAGCAGTTCCAGCAGCCGGGTCCCCACCAGGGCCCGGGACCGGGACACCAGGGCCAGGGACCGGCGCACCCGGGACAGGGACACCAGGGGCACCCGGGCCAGCAGGGCCAGAGCCAGGACCAGGGGTACGACCAGGGTCAGCAGCACGGTGGGGTGCCCGGCCAGGGCCGGCCCCAGCAGGCCGCCTCCTGGACCGCCGTGATCGCTCCGGACCGGGCGTACTTCCTCGCGATGATGCAGCGCAGCGGCCCCGAGGCGACCGGGCTGAACCTGCCCGCGTACTCCCCGGAGCAGCGCCTTCCGCTGACCGGCAGCCAGATCACCATCGGGCGTCGCCGGCAGAGCACCGGCGAGTCCCCCGACGTCGATCTGTCGGTGCCCCCGGAGGACCCGGGTGTCTCGCACCAGCACGCGGTACTCGTGCAGCAGCCCGACGGCGGCTGGGCGGTCGTCGACCAGAACTCCACCAACGGCACCACGCTGAACGGCGCCGAGGAGCCGATCCAGCCCTACGTTCCCGTACCGCTCCAGGACGGCGACCAGGTGCACGTCGGGGCATGGACGACCATCACGGTCCGCCGGGACTGAGGCCGAGGCCGCCCGGACCGATTCCGCCAGGGCCCGTGCACCTGGCCGCACACCGCCTCACCCGGCGGCGAGCGGCCAGGTGTACGGGCCCTGCGGGTCGTCGAGCCAGGCCCACTGCCCCTCCCGGCCGACCGTGATGCCGTACCTCTCCCGCTGCGGGCGCCCCTCGCGCTCCCAGAGGGACAGGGCCTCGTGCGGATCGAGGGTGCCCGCGGTCAGCGTCAGGAGGAACCGGAACAGGTCGTCCCCGGCCACCCGGCGCGGCAGTCCGCCGAGATGCGGCAGCCCGCCGGGGAGCGGGAGCGCCCCGCGCAGGGGCACGAAGTACGCCGGGGTGTGCAGGAAATGCCCCTCGGCGCGCGGGCCGTGCGCCGCCGCGCGGACCTGGAGCGAGACCAGGCCGGTGGCGAGCGGCGCGAGGATCCGCGCCCCCGGACGGCACTGTTCCGGCCAGCTCCGGGGTACGGAGGGCAGGGTGCAGGTCGCGATGATCCGGTCGTACGGGGCGTACCGCGGACAGCCCCGGGCCCCGTCCCCGGTGACCACCGTCGGGCGGTACCCGGCCGCGGCGAGATGCCCGCGCGCCGACTCCGTGATCTCCGGGTCCAGATCGACGCTGGTCACCGCGGAGTCGCCGAGCCGGTGGGCGACCAGCCCCGCGTTGTAGCCGGGGCCGGTGCCGATCTCCAGGACCGTCTGTCCGTCCGCCACGTCAAGGGCGTCGAGCATCAGGGCCATCAGCGACGGCTGGCTGGAGGAGGAGACGAGTTCGCCGTCCTTGAGCCGGGTGGCCAGCGGCCCGTCCGCGTACACACCGCGCAGCCAGCGGGAGCGCCGTTCGGGGTCGGGGTCCTCGCTCCAGAGGCGTTCGAAGCCGCGGATTCCGTGCACGTAGTAGAACGGCACGAACCGATGGCGGGGCACCTCGGCGAAGGCGGTGCGCCAGGCGGGGTCGGTGAGTCCGCCCCGCGCGACGATCTCCCGCACGAGGGCGGCCCGCGCCGCGTCGGCCTCGGCTTCGGTGGCGGACGGGGAGGGGCCTTGCCGGTGTGCACCCATGTCTCCACTGTCCTGCGCCGGGGCCGGTCGGGCCAGAGGGAGTGCGGCCGGGTCCCGGCCGTTGGTCCTAGGACCCCCGTCCTCGGCCGGTGCGTCTGCGACCATGGACGGGTGACTGAGATTCCGCGCGACACGCTTCAGGAGCAGACCTTCTACGAGCAGGTCGGCGGCGAGGCGACCTTCCGGCGCCTGGTCCACCGCTTCTACCAGGGCGTGGCGGGCGACGAGCTGCTGCGGCCGATGTATCCGGAGGAGGACCTCGGCCCGGCCGAGGAGCGGTTCACGCTGTTCCTGATGCAGTACTGGGGCGGCCCGCGCACCTACAGCGACAACCGGGGCCACCCGCGGCTGCGCATGCGGCACGCGCCGTTCCGGGTGGACCGGGCGGCCCATGACGCCTGGCTCGCCCATATGCGGGTCGCGCTGGACGAGCTGGGGCTCGCGCCCGAGCACGAACGGCAGTTGTGGGACTACCTGACGTACGCCGCCGCCTCCATGGTCAACACCGCGGACTGATCGCTTCCGGGCGCCGGCGGACCGCCCGCGAGCGAGCAGGTTGGCGGTCCGTGACCGGGTGACTCCGGAATTCGACGTTCCACCTCCGGATAACGATCACGATCGCATCAAGGTGCACCTGCAAGCGGTTACCGAAACCCGGTTGCCTCTGAAAGCATCGCCGGTACGTCGGGGGGCGTGCGCACGCGGTGTGTTTTCCGGGGCTGGGGGATCAGGTGACGGGTTTCGTCCTTCTGCGGGTGCGGGCTCATCGCCTGCTGCTCTCCGCGGCCGTCCTCGCCGTCCTGCTGACCACCTCCGTCCTGGCCGCGCTCACCGCGTTCTCCGGTTCGGTGGGCGACGCGGCCCTGCGCCACACGCTCACCCACCGGTCGGCCGCCTCCGCCGCCCTCGTCGTCTCGGCCTCGGTGGACCACGAAGAGCGCGCGGAGGCCGACGCGGCGGTCCGCGAGGCCTCGCGCGACGCCTTCGACGGGCTGCCCGTGACGGTGGGGAAGCTGGAGAGTTCGGGGTCGTACGCGCTGCCGCGGGGCCTTCAGGACCCGGCCGCCCGGCGCGGCGAGCCCGACCTCACCCACTTCGCCGCCCTCGACCGCGACCGGGTGCGGATCACCGGGGGCAGGGCGCCCGCCGCTTCCCCCGACGGCGACGGCCCCGTCCAGGTCGCCCTGCCCGTCGTCGCCGCCGAGGCGCTGAAGCTGAAGCCGGGCGCGCGGCTCACCGTCACCGACCGGCTGCGCGACGACAAGAAGCAGCGGATCCTGATCACCGGCGTCTACGAGGCCGCCGACCGGTCCGACCCGTACTGGCAGCTCGACCCGCTCGGCGGGCGCGGGGTGCGCAAGCTCGCCTTCACGACGTACGGCCCCCTGCTCACCGATCCTTCGGTCCTCGCCTCCGACGCGCTCGCGCACGGGCAGACGTCCTGGCTGGCGGCCGCCGACTTCGCCACGCTGACCACCGGCTCCATGGAGGGACTGCGCGACGCGTCGGCGGGCGCCCCGAAGGCTCTGGAGGCCGCACCGGACTTCGCGTCCGGCGTCACCGCGCGGACGTCGCTGCCGACCGTGCTCGACCAGCTCGACCGGGCGCTGCTGGTGTCCCGTTCCACGCTGACGATCGTCGCGGTGCAGCTGGTGCTGCTCGCCGCGTACGCCCTGCTGCTGGTGGCCCGGCTGCTGAACAGCGAGCGGGACGGGGAGCGCGAGCTGCTGCGGGCCCGGGGCGGTTCCCGTGGCCGGATCACCTCGTTCGCCGCGATCGAGGCGCTGTTGCTCGCCGTGCCCGCCGCCGTGGTCGCCCCGCTGCTCGCGGGACCGCTGACCGGGCTGCTGGCCGAGCGCAGCGCCCTGTCCCGGATCGGACTGAAGGTCGACGAGGCCTCGACCGGGACCGTGTGGCTGGTCTCCGCGGCCGTCGCGCTGGCCTGCGCCCTGGCGGTGGTGGCCCCGTCGCTGACGGCCGGGGCGGGCGGGCGCGGGACCCGGGCCGCCGCACTGCCAGGACCGGTGCGGGCGGGCGCGGACCTCGGGCTGCTCCTGATCGCGGCGGTGGCGTACTGGCAGCTGGACCGGCAGGCCGGCGGCGGGGCGCTCACCGGCGACCGGGCGGGCGACCTCGGGGTCGACCCCCTGCTGGTCACCGCCCCGGCCCTCGCACTGCTCGCCGGAACGGTCCTCACGCTGCGCCTGCTGCCGCCCGCCGCGAAACTCGCCGAACGGCGTGCGGCCAAGGGCCGGGGGCTGCCCGCGGCCCTGGCGGGCTGGCAGTTCAGCCGCCGCCCGTTGCGCGGCGCTGGGCCGGTGCTGCTGCTCGTCCTGTCGGTCGCGATGGGCATGCTCGCGATCGGGCAGAGCGCCTCGTGGAACCGTTCGCAGTCCGATCAGGCGGACTTCGGCTCCGGCGCCTCGGTCCGGCTGGTGGGCGGGCAGGACAGCGGTCCGGCGACGGCCGGGGCGTACAGCGGCCTGGAAGGGGTACGCCGGGCGGCCCCCGCCTTCCGGGCGACCGTGGAGGCGTCCGGGGGGCGCACGGCCGAGATCCTCGCCCTGGACACCGCCCACGCGGACGAGCGGATGCTGATGCGCCCCGACCTCGCCGACGAGAGCCCGCGTCGGCTCTTCGAGGCGATCGCCCCGGAGCGGGCCGCGCGCCCCGGGCTCGTCCTCCCGAAGGACAGCACCCGGCTGAAGCTGGACCTGCGGATCACGACGGTGTCGCCGAAGCGCTCCGGGTCCGCCGCGGGTCCGGGCGAGGATCCGCCGGTGGTCACCGTGCTCCTGGAGGACCGCTACGGCCTCCCCTACCGTTTCCTGGCCGGCCCCGTGCCCGTGGACGGCCGCCCGGTCCCGGTGTCCGTGCCGGTGTCGGCGGCGGGTGGTCTGGCCGTGACCGGCTTCGAGGTGGACGACGAACCGCCGTTCGAGCGCGCGCAGAAGCGCCGGGTCGCGGTGAGCGACGTACGCGTGGTCACGGGCTCCGGCTCCGGCTCCGGCTCCGGCTCGGAACGCCCGGTGCCGGCGTCCGGATCGGTGCGCTGGGACGCGTCGATGGCTCTCACCGAGCTCGGTGAGAGCCGGCCGGGCAAGCCGCCGGTGCGCAACGGGACCTCGGGCCTGCCGGACTTCACGTACGACACCGGCGTGGAGAGCGAGGACGTCTGGGAGCAGACCACCAGCACCCTGCGGATCACCGCCGACCGGCCGAAGGCCTCGGTGGTCAAGGCCGTCGCGACGGACGCCTATCTGAAGAGCACCAGCGCGAAGCTGGGCGACGAGATCGACCTCACCCTGGCCGGGAACACCGTCCGGGTGACCCTGGCGGAGTCGGTGCGGCGGCTGCCGACCACCGGGGCCGCCGAGCTGTCCGGCGCCACGGACCCGACGGCGGGCGGCGGCGCACTGCTGCTGGACCTCAAGGCCGTCACCGAGGTCCTGGCCCACCGGGAGACCGCCACGATCGAGGCGACCGAGTGGTGGCTGAGCGCGGGCCCGGGGGACGCCGCGAAGGTGGCCGCCGCTCTGCGCGCCCTGCCGGACACCGACCCGGCCCAGGTGCTGGTCCGGGCGGAGGCCGTGCAGCGGCTGGTGGACGACCCGCTGGGGGCGGGGCCGCAGTCGGCGCTGCCGGCCGTCGCCGTGGTCGCCGCCGCGCTGGCGGCGGTCGGCTTCGCGGTCAGCGCGTCGGGGTCCCGGCGCGAACGGTCCGCGGAACTCGGCGTGTTGCGGGCGCTCGGCGCGCCGCGCCGCCAACTGGCCCGCATGATCGCCGCCGAACAGGGCGTGCTGATCGCCCTCGCCCTGCTGATCGGGCTCGGCATCGGCACGGTGCTGACCCGGGCCGTCGTCCCGCTCATCGTGCTGACCGGGCAGGCCGACCGGCCCGTTCCGCCGGTGCTGGTCGAGCTGCCGGCCGGGCAGGTCGCGGCGCTGCTGGCCGGAGTGGCCGCCCTGCCGCTCCTGATCGTCGCGACGATGGCGCTGCGCCGCGGGGACCCGGCGGTCACACTGCGCCACCAGGGGGACCACTGACATGAGTGACGGCAACCGGGCGGCCAACGCCCCCTGGATACGGACCCGGCTGCGCACCGCGCCCGGCGCGGCGGTGGCCCTGGCGGTGCTGGTCCTGGTGACGGCGTTCCTCGCCGCCGCGTTCCCGCGAGCCGTGGACGCGTACGAGACGAAGGGGCTGCGCCACGACATCCGGACGGCCGACGCGGGCCGCGGCGCCGTGGAGGTCTCCCGCCCCCAGCCCGGGCTCGAACTGCCGCGGGAACAGCGGGACGCCGAGGTGCGGAGCCCCGGGCTGGCGCGGGTCGGCGGGGCGCTGCTGAAAGCCCTGCCCGCGCCGTTGCGCGCGGACACGCCGTCCGTCGCGTACGGGATACGCACCATGAAGCCGGTCCTCGCGACCGAGCCCTGGCTGCCGAGGCCCGACACGGTGCCGCCGCGGCTCTCGTACACGGCGCAGACGGGGCTGAAGGAGCACGCCACCCTGGTCTCGGGCGCCTGGCCGGCGACGCCCGCCGAGGTGACCTCATCCTCCCGTGCGGTGCAGGGCGCGGTGACGGAGGAGACGGCGGCGGCGCTGAAGGTGAGGGTCGGCGCGACCCTGAAGCTGCCCACCGCGACCCGCGGTCCGCTCATGGTGACCGTCACGGGCATCGTCGCCCCCCGTGACCCGCGCGGCGGCTACTGGTCCGCCGATCCGCTGCTGCGCACCCCGTCCCTGGTCCCGGACCCCGAGAGCCCCTTCCCGCAGTACTACTGGACCGGCACCGTCCTGCTGGCCGAGGACGCCGGGCCCGCGCTGCTGAGCACGCCCACCGAACCGACACTCTTCTGGCGCATCCCGCCCGACGCCTCCGAGCTCACCGGCCCCGACGGCGCCCGGCTGACGTCCGTCATCGCGTCGCTGGAGAGCGGCCCCGGGCTGCTGAAGGTGCGGGAGATCGCCGGGGGCACCGCGGACGTCGCCACCGGCCTCGGCCACATCGTGGAGGCCAACGCGCGGATGCGCGACGCGATCAGCCCCGTGATCGCGGTCGCCGCCCTCGGCATCGGCTCCGTGGCCGCCGTCGTCCTGGTGATGACGGGCGCCCTGATCGCCGCCCGCCGCAAGGCCGAACTGGCGCTGATGCGCTCGCGCGGCGGCTCGCTGCGCGGCATCGGCGGGCGGCTGCTCGCGGAGACCGCGGTGACCGTGCTGCCCGCGAGCGCACTGGGACTGCTGCTCGCGATGCTGCTCGTGGGCGAGGGCCGCTGGTGGCCGGGGGCCCTGGCGGCGGCCGGCGTCGGTCTTCTGGTGTGCGTCGCCCTGCCCCTGCGGACGACGCTCCAGCACATCCGGCCCGCGCTGCACGGGGCCCGCGAGGACATGGTGAGTGCCCGGCCCTCGCGTCGGCGGACCGTCGCCGAGCTGACCCTGCTCGTGCTCGTGGTCGGCGCGGTGACGGCGCTGCGCCGACGCGGCACGTCGACCGGGGGCGGCACCGATCTGCTGGTCAGCGCCGCGCCCGTGCTGGTCGCGCTGATCGCGGCACTCGTGCTCGTACGGCTCTATCCGCTGCCCCTGCGGCTCGCCGCGCGCCCCATGGCCCGGCTGCGCGGGGCGATCGGCTTCCTCTCGCTCGCCCGCGCCGGGCGGTCCTCGGCGGGCGGGGCGCTGCCGCTGCTGGCCCTGCTGCTGGCGTTGGCCCCGGCGGCGCTCGGCGGCTCGGTGGTCGCCGGGATCGGGGAGGCTCGGGACGACGCGGCGCTGACGGCCGTCGGCGCGGACGCCCGGATCAGCGGCAGGAGCGAGCGGGCGACGCTGCCCGGCGAGCTGGACCGCTCGGTGCGCGACCTGGACGGGGTGCGGAGCGCCGCGTCGCTACGGATCGAGTACGGCGTGGCCCTGCCGGAGGGGGCGGCCGGTGACGGCGACGCGGACGCCACCGGTTCCGACGCCGGTACGCGGACGGGTACGGGAACGGGCGGCGGCGACGCCGAAGACGCGGGCGGCTCGGGTGGGGCGAGGACGGCGGCCCTGGTGGGCGTCGACCCGGCCTCGTACACCCGGCTGGCCCGCACGACCGGGCTGCCGGACTTCCCGGTCGGCCGGCTGCGGGCCACCGGCTCCTCGGCCCCGCTCCCCGAGGGCGCGAAGTCCGGTCCCGGGCGTGTGCTGCCGGCCATCGCCTCGCCGGCGGTGGCGGCACGGCTGGGCACGGAGCCGCACGCGGTCGACACACTGTCCGGGGACTTCAAGGTCCGGATCGTGGGGACCGTCTCGCGCGTGGCCTCGCTCGCCTCCACGAACTTCCTGGTCGTCAACTCCGCCTCCCTGGAGCAGAAAACGCCCACCACCCTGCTGCTCACCGGCGCCCCGGACCCCGGGGAACTCCGCGCGGCGGTCGGCGGGAGCGGCAAGGACTTCGTCGTACAGCTGCGTTCCGAGGAGCGCGCGCGGTACGTGAACACCCCGATGCAGGCGGGGGCCGAGCGGATCTACCTCGCGGCCGTCGCGGCGGGCGCCGGATACGCCCTGCTGGCCGTCCTGCTGTCGCTGCTCCAGACCGCGCCGGAGCGCAGGACACTGCTGGCGCGGCTGCGGACGATGGGGCTCACCACCGGACAGGGCAGGCGGCTGCTGGCCTTCGAGGCGACACCGCAGGCGCTGCTGGCGGCGGGCGGCGGACTGCTCACCGGCTGGGCGACCATCGCCCTGCTCTCCCCCGGCATCGACCTCGTGCCGCTGGCGCTCGCGGGCGTCGCCGGAGCGGACACGAGCCCGGTCACGCTGCGCACCGACCTCTGGTCGCTGGGGCTGCCGGCCGCCGGGGTCGTGGCACTCGCCGCGGCGGTCGCGGGCGTCCAGGCGTGGTGGGCGAGCCGCCGCGGATCGATCACCGAACTCAGGGCAGGAGACTCCCGATGACCTCGTCCACCGAGACGGCAGGCACGGCCCGCGCGGCCGAGACGACGCTGGCGGAGCTGGAGCAGCGGGCCGCGGCCCGCCGGGACCGCCCTTCCTACGGGCACGACGCGCTGATCGCCTGCGACCGGGTGGTGCGGATCTTCACCACGGACGGGGTGGAGGTGCAGGCCCTCCAGGGCCTCGATCTGCTGGTCACCGAGGGCGAGTTGATGGCTCTGGTGGGGGCGTCGGGCAGCGGCAAGTCGACGCTGATGAACATCCTGGCGGGGCTGGACGTGCCGACGGCCGGCTCGGCGAAGGTCGCGGGCTGCGATCTGCTGTCGATGGGCCCGAAGGAACGGCTGCGCTACCGCCGGGACGTGGTCGGGTTCGTCTGGCAGCAGACCGCCCGCAATCTGCTCCCGTATCTCACGGCGGTCCAGAACATCACCCTGCCCATGCAGCTGCGCGGCGGCGGGAGCAAGCGTGAACGGGCGTCCCGCGCCGAGTCGTTGCTCGCCATGCTCGACATCGCGGACTGCCGCGACCGGCGGCCCCAGCAGCTCTCCGGCGGGCAGCAGCAGCGGGTGGCCATCGCGGTGGCGCTGGCCAACGACCCGTCGGTGCTGCTGGCGGACGAACCGACCGGTGAGCTGGACTCGGCCACCGGGGAGCAGGTCTTCGCCGCGTTCCGGCGCGCCAACGAGGAGTTGGGCACCTCGATCGTGATCGTCACCCATGACCAGGCGGTCGCGAGCGAGGTGCGCCGTACGGTCGCCATCCGCGACGGCCGTACGTCCTCCGAGGTGCTGCGCCGCACGGAGGTGGACGCGGCGACGGGCCAGGAGTCGCAGGTGGCCCGGGAGTACGCCATGCTCGACCGGGCGGGACGGCTCCAGTTGCCCGCGGACTACACGCGGACGCTGGGCATGGAACACCGGGTGCTGCTGGAGCTGGAGCAGGACCACATCGGCGTCTGGCCCGACGCACACGGGGCGCCGGAGAACCGGGGCGGGCCTTCGCAGGGCGGGCCTTCGCAGGAAGCACCGGAGAAGGAGTAGCGGGCGGGCAGGACGGTTCCGGCTGACCGAGGGGCGGCGGAAACGCCCTAGCCGTGCCCGACGGAGAGGCTGAGCCCGCCGGGACCGCCCAGGCCGCCGGCCGGGTCGCGGCGCAGCGCGATGGAGCCGAAGGGCGTCCGCAGCCGCAGCCAGCCGCCCGCGCCGCCGGCCGAGAGCAGCGAGACGGGGAAGTCGGGGTCGGGGCGCAGGAAGCCGAGCGACTGGGCGGCGTGCACGGCGCGCAGGGGCAGCCCCGTCGCCCCGACCTGCCGGGACCAGATCTCGCGGCCGATCCGGTCCCGCTCGGCGCGGGTGCGCGACTCCTCGGGCAGCGCCTCGTCCCGGGTACGGAATTCGGCGACGGCCAGGTCGAGCGCGGTGCGCAGGGCGTCCGGCCGGGGCAGACCGGCCTCCTCCCGCCAGGGCCCCCGGGGCGGCAGGACCCCGGTCCACGGCGGCCCGGTGACGGGCGCGGGCAGCGAACCCCCCGCACCGGCACCGGGCCCCTCCGCTCCGGCCTCACCGGAAACGTCGAGGGACTCCAGCAGCTCCCCGGCCGACACCGTGACGTCGAGCGTCTCGGGGCGGGCCAGGCGGGCGGTGCGGATGGCGAGGACCTCGAAGGAGGGCGGACGGCCGAACACGGCCAGTGCGTCGCCGCCGCCCGCCTGCAACCGGACCGCGGCGGCGCGGTCGTAGTGGAGCAGCCGGCCGAGGAAGGCGGCGAGATCCGCCGCCTCCCTCGGGTCGGCGAAGCGCAGCGACTGCACGGGCACGGTCATGCCGCGGCGGGCTCCTCTGCCAGGTACTGCTGGAGGAAGAGCTTCTCCTCGGCGGAGATCCGCCGAGGCCGCTCCGCCGCCAGGTCGTACGGCACGACGACGGTCGAGGCGCGAACGTACACCTGCTCGGGGTCCTTGATCTCATAGGCGATCGTCAGGGACGCGGCGCCTATCTTCGTGACCCACGACTCGACGGTCACCGGCTCGTGCCGGTGGACCAGCGGCCGTACGTAGTCGATCTCGTGACGGGCCACGACGGACCCGCCCGAGAACGACGGCGAACCGTCCCCGGGCGCCAGCCGGAACATGAAGTCGATGCGCGCCTCCTCCAGGTAGCGGAGGAAGACCACGTTGTTGACGTGGCCGAAGGCATCCATGTCCGACCAGCGCAGGGGGCAGCTGTAGAGATGACGAGCCAAGACGATCAGCCTCGCGTGAGCTTCTTGTACGTGGCACGGTGCGGGCGGGCCGCGTCCGCGCCGAGCCGCTCGATCTTGTTCTTCTCGTACGACTCGAAGTTGCCCTCGAACCAGTACCACTTGGAGTCACCCTCGTAGGCGAGGATGTGCGTGGCGACGCGGTCCAGGAACCAGCGGTCGTGGGAGATGACCACAGCGGCGCCCGGGAACTCCAGGAGGGCGTTCTCCAGCGAGGAGAGCGTCTCGACGTCGAGGTCGTTGGTGGGCTCGTCGAGGAGCAGCAGGTTGCCGCCCTCCTTGAGCGTCAGCGCGAGGTTGAGGCGGTTGCGCTCACCACCGGACAGGACGCCGGCCGGCTTCTGCTGGTCCGGGCCCTTGAAGCCGAACGCGGAGACGTAGGCGCGGGACGGCATCTCGACCTGGCCGACGTTGATGTAGTCCAGCTCGTCCGAGACGACGGCCCAGAGGGTCTTCTTCGGGTCGATGTTGGCGCGGGACTGGTCGACGTAGGAGATCTTGACCGTGTCGCCGACCTTGATGGCGCCGCTGTCCGGCGTCTCCAGGCCCTGGATCATCTTGAACAGCGTGGTCTTGCCCGCGCCGTTCGGACCGATGATGCCGACGATGCCGTTACGGGGCAGCGTGAACGACAGGTCGTCGATGAGGACCTTGTCGCCGAAGGCCTTCGAGAGGTTCTCGACCTCGACGACGATGGAACCGAGCCGCGGGCCCGGCGGAATCTGGATCTCCTCGAAGTCCAGCTTCCGCATCTTGTCCGCCTCGGCCGCCATCTCCTCGTACCGGGCGAGACGGGCCTTGGACTTGGTCTGGCGGCCCTTGGCGTTGGACCGGACCCACTCCAGCTCTTCCTTGAGCCGCTTCTGGCGCTTCTCGTCCTTGCGGCCCTCGACCTTGAGACGGGTCTGCTTCTTCTCCAGGTACGTGGAGTAGTTGCCCTCGTAGGCGATCGCGCGGCCCCGGTCGAGTTCGAGGATCCACTCGGCGACGTTGTTCAGGAAGTACCGGTCGTGGGTGACGGCGATGACGCAGCCCGCGTACTTCGAGAGGTGCTGCTCCAGCCAGTTCACCGACTCGGCGTCCAGGTGGTTGGTGGGCTCGTCGAGGAGGAGCAGGTCCGGGGCCTCGATGAGCAGCTTGCAGAGCGCCACACGGCGCTTCTCGCCACCGGAGAGGTTGGTGACGGGCCAGTCGCCGGGCGGGCAGCCCAGGGCGTCCATGGCCTGCTCCAGCTGAGCGTCCAGGTCCCACGCGTTCGCGTGGTCCAGGTCCTCTTGGAGCTTGCCCATCTCCTCCATCAGCGCGTCGGAGTAGTCGGTCGCCATCAGCTCGGCGACCTCGTTGAAGCGGTGGAGCTTGCCCATGATCTCGGCGGCGCCGTCCTGGACGTTCTCCAGGACGGTCTTCTCCTCGTCCAGCTTCGGCTCCTGCATGAGGATGCCGACGCTGAAGCCGGGCGACAGGAACGCGTCACCGTTGGACGGCTGCTCCAGGCCCGCCATGATCTTCAGCACCGTGGACTTACCGGCGCCGTTGGGCCCCACGACACCGATCTTCGCGCCGGGCAGGAAGTTCAGGTTGACGTCATCGAGAATCACCTTGTCGCCGTGCGCTTTGCGCGTCTTGCGCATGGTGTAGATGTACTCAGCCAAGAGAAACCGTCCGGCAGCAATAGAGGTGTGGGCAGATACACCCATCTTGCCTGACACCCGCCCCCGGACGGAAACCCGTCCACCCACCGGCACCGGACCCCCGGTCACCTCATGCGCGCGGGTGCTCACTCACCGTCGGTGTGCGGCTTCCTCCGGCGGAGCAGGAAGACCGCGCCGCCACCCACGACGAGCAGTCCGATGGCGACGGCGGCGAGCATCGGGGTGGCGCTGGAGCCACCCGTGGCGGCGAGGTCGCCCTCCAGCCCCGACGCACCGGAGCCGGTCGTGGCCGGGGCGGACCGCTGGGCGCTCTGCGTGCCCACGTCGTTGCCCGCGCCGCCCGCCTCCTCGCTCTCCTTCTCCAGGACGCTGCCGCTGGTGGCGCAGTCCAGCGTCCCGGTGAAGGTGCGGCCGAACCCGGCGGGCCCGGTGATGGTGAAGTCGTACGCCTGGTCCTCGGCGACGGGGACCGTCACCGTACGGGTCTCCCCGGCGGCGACGGTGTACTCGACGCCGGCCGGCTCGAAGGCGAAGGGGTCGTCGCCCCGGTTGGCGGCGGTGACGTCCACACCGCCCTTCGCGCAGTTCTTCCGCGCGGTCAGCGCGGGGACCGCGCCGGTCTCGGCCCAGGTGGCGGTGGCCCGGGCGGAGACGGTGGACTCGCTGGAGCCGGCCAGGATCTGGGCCTGGGTGCGGCCGGTCCCGGCGAAGGCCCGGCCGACCGGCACGGACGTGGTGGCCTGGAGCGTCAGGGAGGCGGTTCCGTCGGCGGTGTCCTTCGGCACGGCGAAGTAGAGCCGGTCCCCGTCCGACGCCTCGGTGACGGGGGCGCCCTTCTTGTCGGTGACCTGGACGCCGCTGGCCGCCGCGTCGACCGGGGGCGACACCGAGACCTGGTCCGCGGCGGTGCGGACGGTCACGGGACCGATCCGCTCACCGGCCCGGCCGGAGACGGCGGCCGGCTCCGAAGTCAGAGCGGCCCGGGGCTCCTTCGTCGCGCGCGCGTTGCGCTGCAGCCAGTCGGCGAGCTTCTCCGCCTGCCTGTCCGACGCGGTGACGTCGGCGTTGTCCGAGTAGCGCCAGATGGCGACCTGGGTCCCGGCGGCGGCGGTCCGCTCGGTCAGCGGACCGGTGCCGGCCGCCTCGGCGAGCGCCGCCAGGTCGTCGACCTGGGGGTAGGAGTGCTGGAGGATCCAGCGGATCTTCCCGGCGTTCCGGTTGCCGCCGAGCGAGGTCTCGGCCCAGGGGGTCTCCAGGTACTTCGCCTGGTCCTGGGTGGGGTTGTGGAGGTCGATGCCGTAGGTCTTGAGCTTTCCGCCGCCGTCCACGGTCATCTCGAAGAGTCCGGCGGGCAGTTCCTGGGTCCGGTCGGGCGCCCGGTCCTTCCCCGCGATGCGGAGCACGGCGCTGTCGAAGGTCTTCAGTCCGTCGAGCACCGCGGCCGCGCCGCCGTGGTGCCGGCCCGGCTCGTCGGCCGCCGCCGGTCCGGCGCCGACGAGTGCGGCGGTGCCGACAAGACCGGAGAGCAGCAGCGCGGCGACCGGGCGGCGGATCCCGCGGCCGGGGGGCGCCCCTGTCGTGCCGGACGGCGCCGCGGACGCGGAAGACACAGAAAGCACAGAATTCCCCTCCGGGCGAGGCCCTCGCGCATGGTGCGCGTGTGGGGGAATGCCTCGCCAGCAGACCCAAGTGACCCGTGAGCACTGGGAATCCTAGAGAACGGGCGAAGGTGATTCCCCCGTACCGCCCTTCGCCAACCATTCCGAATCGGAATCGTTATCGCCCAGGTCGACCGCCGCGAACAGTCTTTTCAGGACACCGCCGCCATTTCGCCGACGTGTTCCCGGTCCGTGCGAAGGTGGTCCGTATCGCCGTCCGTGATCCGTTCCGGACGCTCCGTCAGAACTGGTTCCGCTCGGGCTGCCCGGCGGAAAGCGGCCGTCCCTCGGCTCAGGTCGTGGCCGACGGCGACGGCCTCCACATCGACGAACGTCCGCCGCTGACCGGCCTGTTCCTCCTCGCGGACCTTCAACCGGCCGTGCACCACCAGGGGTTCTCCGACCGAAACGGAACCGGCGAGGTTCGCGGCGAGCGTGCGCCAGGACCAGACGGTGTAGAAGCTGGTGCGGCCGTCGGCCCAGAGCTGTTTCTCGCGGTCCCAGCGGCGCGGGGTGACGGCGAAACGGAATCGCGCCATTCCTCCCGTGGCCGTCTCCCGGAAGTCCACCGCCGTCGCCGCGTTACCCACCAGGGTCACCAAGGTCTCGTTCATTTCCCGCCCCCGCTTTCCTTGTCGACGCTTCGAACCGCTCCGAACCACTTCGAAGCGCTCCGAAACCGCTTCGACTCGCTCCGTGCGGCGTCGGGTGACGCCGCTGTGCGTACGGTCTCCATGGTGGACGCCGGGCGGGAATCGCGTCGGGGCCTGTGGACTACCGGCCGGTTGTGGAAAACTCCGTCACCGTCACGTACCGCTCGCGCACTTCCCGGTAGCGCACCAGCTCAGCCGCGACCGGGTCCAGGACCCTGGCCCGGCCGCACCCGGCCGCCGCCTCGCGCAGCCGCCGCTCGGCGTCCTGCCCGTACCGCCTGGCCGGTCCCCGGATGGCCGCGGCGCAGGCCCACTCCACCAGTGGGCCGCCGACGACGCCCGCCAGCATGATGAGCGCGGGCGTGACGAGCCCCGGTTCCAGGACGCCGATGATCTGGCCGACCAGCCACAGGCCGCCGAAGATCTGGAGCAGCGTCATCGACACCTGGGCCAGCACCGCGGCCGGCCACCACTTCGGCCGGGGCGGCTTGGCCGGCCGGCCACCGAGCGGGGCGCCGACGAGCGGGGGGCCGCCGACCGTGCTCCGCCCCTCCTCCCTGCCGCCGCCCCGCTTGGACGCGCCGGGCGCTCCGGCCTTGACCGCCAGTTCGTCCAGCGCCTCGGGCAACCCCCGAGCCCCGTTGAACGCGGCCTCGCGCACCGCCTGCGCCCAGGGTCCCGGCAGTCCGTCGGCGGCGTCGTCCGCGACGATCCGCACCGCCTGCTCGACCCGCTGCCGGGCCGTCAGCTCCTCCTCGGGCGGGGTGAGCGCCTGGCCCAACCGGTCCAGGCTGCCGGGCAGGCCCCGGTTCTCGTACCAGCGCCAGAGCCGCAGCCACGGCGTCCCGCAGGCCCGGCTCGCGTTCCGGCGCCACTCCCGCTCGGCGGCCTGTCCGGCGGCCGCAGAGCCGACGGCCTCGGCCAGCCGGTCGGTGAACTCGTCGCGGGCCCGCTCGCCGAGTCCGGGCCGCCCCTCGGCCACGTACACCGGGCGCAGCCGTGCCGCCGCCGCGTCGACGTCGGCGGAGAGGCGGCGGGTCGCGGCGGTGCGGTCCTGGACGAACCGGCCGATCATCTCGCGGAGTTCGGGCACCCCGTCGCCGGTGAGCGCGGACAGGGACATGACGGTGGCGCCGGGTTCGCCGTGCTCGCCGAGGGCGATGCCGTCCTCGTCGAGGAGGCGGCGCAGGTCGTCGAGGACGAGGTCGGCCGCCTCGCCGGGCAGCCGGTCGGTCTGGTTCAGGACGACGAAGGTGACCTCCGCGTGTCCGGCGAGCGGGCGCAGATAACGCTCGTGGAGGGCGGCGTCGGCGTACTTCTCCGGGTCGACGACCCAGATCACCGCGTCGACCAGGGCCAGGACCCGGTCCACCTGGGCGCGGTGCTCGGTGGCCGCCGAGTCGTGGTCGGGCAGGTCGACCAGGACGAGCCCCTGGAGCGCCTCGTCGAAGGCGGCCGGCCCCGGGTGGGGCCTGCGGCGCAGCCGGCCCGGGACGGCGAGGCGGTCCAGCAGGCCGGCGGCCCCGTCGGTCCAGCTGCACGCGATGGGCTGGGAGGTGGTGGGCCGGCGCAGCCCGGTGTCGGAGATCGGGGCCCCGGCGAGCGCGTTGAACAGGGTCGACTTCCCGCTGCCGGTGGCTCCCGCGACGGCGATGACCGTGTGCCGCGAGGAGAGCCGCTGCCGGGCGGCGGCCTCGTCCAGCACGCGTCCCGCCTCGGCGAGGGTGTCCCGGTCGAGCCGGGCCCGGGAGAGCCCGACGAGTTCGCGCAGGGCGTCGAGCCGGGGGGGCAGCGGACCGTCGGCGGGGGCGTACGCCTCGACCTGCGGCTCCGCGTCGTCCTCGGCGGGCGCGGGGGACTCCGGCTCCCCGGCCTCGCGGGCCTCGGCCGCGGCCGCGCGCCGGGCGATGAGCCCGTCGTCCCAGCGTCCGTCCTTGCGCCCGCCCTCGCGCCCGTCCGTCTTCCCTGTGCCGCTGTCGCTGTCGTTGCCCTGGTCCTCGTCCGTGACGGCAGTCATCGCTGCCACCTCTCCTTCTGCAGTACGGAAAGCGCGGCGATCAGCTCGGCCTGGGGTTCGGGGGTGACGTCGAGCGCGTCGAGCGGGGCGAGGCGGCGTTCGCGTTCGCTGCCGAGGACCTGGTCGAGGTAGGCCGTCAGCAGCTCCCCGCCCTTGTCACGGAGGCGCAGCGCGCCCTGGGCGCCGATGCGTTCGGCGAGCTGCTCCCCCGCAGCACGGGCGCGTCGCCCGCCGAGGAGGGCGGCCGCGAGCAGTGCGGCGACGGTCTCGGGAGCGGGCGCGACGCTGCGGTCGAGCTGGCGCACCTCCTCCTCGGCCAGCTCCTCCAGGACCCGCCGCCACCGGCGTACGGCGACGGCGATCCGCCCCTCGACGTCCTCGGCGGGCCCCCAGCCCCCGGCCTCCCGCCCCGCGTCCTCGAACCGGAACAGCGCACCGGCGGGCTCGCGGCACCACTGGGTGCGGATCTGTTCGTCGGCGGCGGAGACCGAGCACTGGAGCAGGGCCACCAGGCTGTCGACGAGGGCTTCGAGGAGTTCCTCGGGCGTGCTGTAGAGCGGGTAGCCGCGCCACCGGGTCCGCGCGTCCCCGGAGAGCACCGCCCCGCTCCCCAGGCGGCGGCGGATCCGGGCGGCCTCCTTGCCGTACGCCTCCTCGACCACCCCGGTCAGCCGGACGGAGGCGGCGTACTGGGCGGCGACGGCGGAGGCCAGTGCGGGCATCCGTACGTTGAGCGACTGGATGACGCCGGAGGCGGTGCGCCCCACCGCCTGCTGCCGGGCGGCGGGGTCCTGGGCGCGATGGGCGAGCCAGGCGCTCAGCGGGGCGACGGCACTGGCGGGCAGCAGCCCGCTGCCGCCGCCCGTGGACTCGGGCAGCTCCGGGATGGTGAACCGGGGTACGTCCCCGAGTCCGGCCCGGGTCAACAGCGCCGCGTACTGCCGCGACACCTCGGCGATCACCTGGTGGGGCACCCGGTCGAGGACGGTGACGAGGGCGGCGTCGTACTCCTTCGCGGTACGCAGCAGGTGCCAGGGCACCGCGTCGGCATAGCGCGAGGCGGTGGTGACCATCACCCAGACGTCGGCGGCGCAGACGAGTTCGGCGGCGAGGACGCGGTTGCGGACGACGAGCGAGTCGATGTCGGGGGCGTCCAGCAGGGCGAGTCCGCGGGGGAGGCTGAGCGCGGTCTCCACCCGCAGGGCGGTCTCCCCGTCCTCCCCGCGTGCGGCGAGGTCGTCAAGCCCGTCCGGGTCGGGCGTCTGCCCCGGCGGCAGCCAGATCCGGGTGAGCTGCGGCAGCACCCGTACGCCGGCGAACCAGTGGTGATCGTCCGGGTGGCAGACCAGCACCGGCGTCCGGGTGGTGGGCCGCAGTACCCCGGCCTCGCTGACCCGGCACCCCACCAGTGAGTTGACCAGGGTGGACTTCCCGGCTCCGGTGGATCCTCCGATCACGGCGAGCAGCGGCG
Source organism: Streptomyces sp. NPDC058576 (assembly GCF_042718715.1). Lineage (NCBI taxonomy): Bacteria > Bacillati > Actinomycetota > Actinomycetes > Kitasatosporales > Streptomycetaceae > Streptomyces > Streptomyces sp. NPDC058576. Next base: position 95,274 of record NZ_JBHXPF010000022.1, read on the forward strand.
CCTCGGGGTCCTTGAGGCGTGGCAGGAGGTAGTCGTCGAGCTGGGCGAGGAGTTCGACCCTGGTCTGCCGGGCGCGTTCGGCCCCCGGCAGGGGCAGTGGGAGACGCACGGCGGCGACACGGTCGCGCAGGGCGGAAAGTGCGTCGATGAGCTGAGGCCGTACGTCCATGGTCACCACATGCGAAGAATGCCCAATTTTGAAGCCTTTTTGAAGCGTATAGACCCCTCTGCGCGGCGGTTCCACCCTCTGGACAGAGTCAGGACAGAGGGGACGAGTGGGGCGGGGGCATAACGAGTGCACAACACCCGGCGCGAGGGGAGCGAAAAGCGGTGCAGGAATCGCACCTACCTGCGATTATCGGTTCGCTTCACCGAACCTCCACATCGTGCCACGCAGGTGAAGCAACCGGGTCCAGGGGATCGGAGCCCTATCCTTGTCCCGGCACGGCCACGGAACCACCGATCAGGACTCCCGGCCCCCGTAGCTCAGTGGATAGAGCAGGCGCCTTCTAAGCGCTTGGCCGCAGGTTCGAGTCCTGCCGGGGGCGCCACCGACCGCACGACCGTGAGGCCCTCCGCATCGGAGGGCCTTTTCGTCTGCCGGGTTCGTCTGCCGGGTTCGCCGGCGGAGCTCGTCGCCCAGGGGCACGCTAGCGAGCGCGGCGTCGTGGCGGCGTAAGCGCCCGGCCGGCCCCTCGCGGCCGCGAACGGCCTCATCCCGCGTCTGGACGCGTGGCCCGACGGTCGAAACCCCCGCCGGGGGCAGCGGGGGTTTCGACCGTCGGGGGGCCACGGCGGCTCCGGTCGTCCTACGGGGTGGCCGCCAGAGCCGGGGAGGCGGCGGGAGCCTGCGCCGGGGAGCCGACGTTGTGATGGATCTCCAGTGCGGCCGAGACCCGGTTGAGCGTGACGTAGTGCAGGCCGGGGGCGCCCTCCTTGAGCAGGCGGGCGGCCATGTCGGTGGCGTACGCGACGCCGATGCGGTGCGATTCCGCCGGGTTGTCGCGGGCCGCCTCCAGGCGCCCGGCCAGTTCGTCGGGGAAGACGGCGTTGCTGAGCTGGGCGAATCTGCTGATCTGCCGGACGTCCAGGGCCGGCATGATCTGCGGAACGATCGGGGTGTCGCAGCCCGCGGCGGCCACCCGGTCCCGGAGCCTCAGGTAGTCGTCGACGTGGAAGAACATCTGGGTGATCGCGTAGTCGGCGCCCGCCCGGCACTTGGCGACCAGATGCCGGATGTCGCTGTCCCAGTCGGACGAGCGGGGGTGCCGTTCGGGGAACGCGGCCACGCCGACCGAGAACTCCCCGAGCTCCTTGATGAGCGCGACGAGCTCGTGGGCGTAGGTGATGCCCTCGGCGTGACGGTTCCAGGGGCCGCGGGGGTTGCCCGGGGGGTCGCCCCGCAGCGCGAGTATGTCCTGCACTCCGGCGTCCGCGTACCGGCCGATGATGTGGCGGAGTTCGGTGACGGAGTGGTCCACCGCGGTCAGGTGGGCCACGGGGCGCAGCGAGGTCTCGGTCGCGATGCGGCGGCTCAGGTCGATCGTGTTGTCGCGCGAGGAGCCGCCGGCGCCGTACGTGACGGAGACGAAGGACGGGGAGAGCGCCTCGACTCGGCGGAGCCCGCTCCACAGGCTCTGCGTACCGGCCTCGCTACTGGGTGGGAAGAACTCGAACGACAGGCTGGGAAAGGTGAAAGGAGTCATCGGAAGCCTTCGGCTGGGGCGGACGGCGGACGGCGGACGGGAAGAGGAAAGGAAGCGAAGAAGGGGGCGTGGGGGAAGAGGGGGTGGGGGAAGAGGGGGTGGCGGGAGGAGAAAGGCACCGGCACCGGGCGTCACTTCTCGATGGCGCGGTCCACCAACGTGCCTGCCGCGCCCAGGTAGTTCACCGGGTCGCAGAGCGCGGCCAGCTCCTCCCCCTCCAGACGGCCGGCGAGTTCGGGGGCCGTGGCCAGTACCTCGGCGAGCGGCAGGCCGGATGCGGCGGCGGCGGTGGAGATGCGCGTCAGGAGGCTCTTGGCCTCGGCCTTGCCGAGCAGGGGGGCCAGCCGGGCGGCGATACGTTCGGAGACCACCAGGCCGCCGGTGAGGGAGAGGTTGGCGCGCATCCGGTCGCTGTGGACCTCCAGCCCCTCGGTCAGTTCGACCGCGGTGTACGCGGCTCCGCCCACCAGGCGCAGGCACTCGCGCAGCAGGAGCCATTCGGCGTGCCAGACGCCTCCGGAACGCTCGTCCTCCGTCACCAGGCTCTGCGTCAGTGCGGCCGCCATCGACGGAACCTGGAGGGCCGCGCTGCGCAGCAGGGTGCTGAGAACCGGGTTCCGCTTGTGCGGCATGGCCGAGGAGCCTCCGCGTCCCGCGACGGCGGGTTCGGACACTTCCGCGACCTCGGTCCTGGTCAGCGACTGCACCTCCACCGCGATCCGGCCGAAGGCGCCCGCCGTGAAGGCCAGGGCGGCCGCCAGGTCCGCGAGGGGGGTGCGCAGCCCGTGCCAGGGAAGGACGGGCGCGACGAGCCCGGTCTCGGCGGCGAAGGCTTCGGTGAGGCGCCGCGCATAGCCCTCCCCGTCGTCGCCCTCGTCCGCGACGCCGTCGATCCGGGCGTACTCCAGATACCCGGCGAGCGTGCCGGCGGCTCCGCCCAGCGAGACCGGGAGTCCGGCGTCGAGCAGCTCCCCGATCCGCCGGTCCGCGTCGAGGAGCAGCTGACGCCAGCCCGCGGCCTTCAGCCCGAAGGCGGTGGGAACGGCGTGCAGGGCCAGCGTGCGCCCGGCCATCGGGGTGTCCCGGTGCGCGCGGGCCAGGTCCGTCAGCGCCGACACGCACCGGTCGAGATCGGCCCGGATCAGCCGGAGTGTCCGTGCGGCCACCAGCATGGCGGCCGTGTCGAAGACGTCCTGACTGGTCGAGCCCCGGTGGACGTACTCGGCCGCCGCCTCGTCCTCGGCCGCCACGACGGCCGTGAACCGGCGGACCAGGCTGACGACGGGGTTGGCCGTCTCCCGGGAGTCCCGGGCGAGAGCGCGCAGGTCGATGGCCTCGGCACGGGCCGCCCGGGTGATGGTGAGCGCGGCGTGTTCGGGGACCGCCCCGAGCCGGGCCTGGGCGCGGGCCAGTGCGGCCTCCGCGTCCAGCATCGCCTGGAGCCAGGCCCGGTCGCCGGTCGCGGTCTCGGCGGGCGTGCCCACCCGCACCGGCGAGAGCAGACCGGTGTCCGCCTCGGCCGCGTCGTTCACGGCCACCCCGGCGGAGTCGGCTCCGCCGGCCTCACCGGGGCCGCCCGTGCGGGCGGCCTCGGTGTGGGGGGTGGTCACACGATCACCCCGGTCAGGTCCGTGTCGGAGGAGGCCGCGCGGACCTCGCTGGGGATCCGCGTGACCGGCGGCAGGGACAGGATCGCCCGCGCTATCGCATCGGAGTCGCCGAGCGTGACGGAGTCGACGCCGGGGCGGATTCCGGCGGCGGTCACCCAGTGCACCGCTTCGGTCGGCACGCCGAAGGCGAACCGGCGGGGATGGGAGCGGCCGCGGGCGTCCAGCAGGTGGTAGGGGCGCTCGCTGACCGCCAGACCGCCGGTCTCGTAACTGGTGCCGCACGTTCCGGGTATCCGGTACGGGACGGCCTGTTCGGTGGCGAGGAGGTGCCGCATCAGGGCGTCCTCCGTGCGGCGCAGGTCGGGTTCGGGCAGCCGTGCCTCGATCAGCGTGGTGGCGCGGATCGGGGGGCCCGGTACGACCTTGGACTCGGCCACGAAGGCCGGCTCCGCGACGTCGAAGCGGATCTCGGTGCCGGGTCCGGTGAGTTCGAGGACTCCGGCGTCGAGGAGCGCGATCATCTCCTCAATGCGGGCGGCGGGCGGGCCGATCGAGAGGAAGGCGTTCAACGGGGTGTACCAGCCGTCGAGTTCGTCCCGGTGGGAGTTGCCCTCCAGTCCACCGTGGTCCACGGCGAGGCGGACCTCGTTGCGCAGGTCCCGCAGGACGTCGAGGGCCGCCTTCAGCGGTCCGTCCACGTTGCCGGCGCGGGCCTCCCGCAGATCGCGCACGAGGTAGTCGCGCAGCCAGACGCCGAAGGTCCGCCGGTCCGTGATCGTCTCGCCCTGGAGGGGGTTGGTGAGGCGCTCCCAGTCCCAGCGGTCCGCCGGGGCGATGCCGAACGCGTCCAGCAGGGACTCGGTGAGCGTCCCGTCGGCGTCGGCCTCGCCGACGAGGGCCAGATAGCGGTCGGTGAAGAGGTCCGCCTCGGTCCCGCGGCCCCACGACGTCAGGAGCGTGGCGTAGTAGACGCCCTCCGTCTCGCGGCGGATCAGCGGCCAGAGGTCCTTGTTCAGCTGGATCCACTCCCCCGCCTCCGCCCGGGCCCGCAGTCCGGCCACGTGGTCGGGGGTCAGGAGGCGGGGCAGGTAGCGGCCGTGGGCGCCCTTCTGGTTCTCGCCGCGCGCGTGGTACGGCACACCCCTGCGAGAGCTGGCGTACATCTTCGGTTCGCGGCCCGACGGGCGGTAGGTGAGGGAGCCGTCGGCGTTCCGGACGAAGCTGCCGCCCCGGCCGTGGGTGAACAGCGCCATGTAGTCGAAGAAGTTGAGCCCGAGGCCGCGCAGCAGCACGGGGCTGCCCGGGGCGATGTCCCCGAGGTCCACGTCCGCCGGGTTCGAGGGGGTGATGTAGGTGAGGTAGTGGATGCGGGCCAGCGCGGCGGTGCGCTCCTGGCGCGGTGTCAGCCTGGTCGGGCTGTGGCCCTGGGCCAGCACGATGGCGTCCAGGTTGTTCAGCCGCGTCCCGTCGGCGAGCCGGACGCCCTGCGGGCCGCCGGTGACTCCGTGGGTGTCCGCCATCGCGACGGCACGCGAGCGGTGCACGCGTGCGGTCACGTGCTCGGGCGCCCTGGCCACGATCCGCCGGAAGCACTCGCTCAGATAGTGACCGTAGAAGGCTCGGGTGGGGTACGTGTCGGGCCCCAGGGCACGGGCTTCCGCCAGGGTCTCCTCGTCGTAGTCGCCGCTCTCCCCAAGCAGGGAGAGCTGGGTGGCCCACTCGTACAGACTCGGTCCCGGCTCGACCGGGCCCTCGATCGTGACGCTGTCGTCGGTGAACACCGTGACCTGCGAAGCGACCGTGTTCATCAGCAGATGCCGGGACTGGTCGACCCGCCACACCTGGCCCGCGCCGGGGGCCGCCGCGTCGATCACGTGCACGACCACCGCGGCACCGGAGGGCTCGTGACGCTCGTTGACGCACAGCCTTTCCAGTACGGACAGTCCACGCGGGCCGCCGCCGACGATGCAGACCTCCAGGCTTTCACTGCTCATGCGGACACTCCTATGCGAGCCGGTGATTTCCCTGGATACTCGCAGCGGCCCGTCGGATGCGGTCAACGCATACCCACAGGGTCCGTCAGGTTCCCCGCAGGAAATCCGCGTTCCGGCGATGACCTGACACATTCCGCCGGATCGGCGTGCCTCCTCGAAGAGAGGGATACATTCTGCGGCCATGCGTGCCGCCTATATCGAACAGATCGGTTCACCGGACGAGATTCGATTCGGTGAACTGCCCGACCCCCGACCGGGTCCCACCGACGTACTCGTCTCCGTCACGGCCACGACCGTCAATCCCGTGGACACCTTCGTCCGTTCCGGAGTCTTCCGCACCGCGCTGCCGCTGCCGCTGGCCGTCGGCCGGGATCTGGTCGGCACGGTGATCGAGGCCGGTCCCGGCACCACCGGCTTCGCCCCCGGCGACCGGGTGTGGTGCAACAGCCTCGGCCACGGCGGCCGGCAGGGCGCCGCCGCCGAGCGGGCGGTCGTGCCCGCCGACCGGCTCTACCGGCTGCCGCCGGGCGTGGACCCCGAGATCGCGGTCGGCGTCCTGCACCCCGGTGCCACCGCCTATCTGGCGCTCTTCGTCCATGCCCGGATACAGCCCGGCGAGACGGTGTTCGTGGCCGGGGCCGCCGGGAACGTCGGCAGCGCGCTGGTGGTCATGGCGGTCGACGCCGGCGCCCGGGTGGTGGCCAGCGCCTCGGCGGCGGACGCCGCGTGGGTGCGGTCGCTGGGTGCGGCCGAGGTCTTCGACTACCTCGATCCCGCCCTGGCCGAGAGGGTGTCGGCAGCCTGCCCCGACGGAGTCGGCGTGTACGTGGACACCTTCGGGACCAACGACCTGACGGCCGCCGTGGACATGCTGGCTCCCCGCGGCCGGATCGTGCTGCTGGCGGGTGTCGGGGCACGCCCCGTACTGCCTGTCGGGCCGTTCTACATGAAGGACGCGGCCATCCTCGGCTTCGTCATCTCGCATGCCACGACCGCCGAACTCGCCGCCGCCGCAGGCGCGATCAACCGGCTGGTGGCCTCCGGGCGGCTGAGGCCGCGCCGCACCGAACGGGTGCCGCTGAGCGCGGCGGCGGAGGGACACCGCCGGATGGAGAAGGGCGGGCTGCGCGGCATCCGGCTGATCGTCCGGCCCGATCTGGACGACCGGGACTGAGGGGAAGGGAAGGTCATGTCACACATCCTTGTGGCGGGCGGCGGAATAGGGGGCCTGGCGACCGCGCTCGCCGTCGCCCGGCGCGGGCACCGCGCGACGGTTCTGGAACGCCGCGACAGCTTCAGCGAACTCGGCGCCGGAATCCAGCTGGCCCCCAACGCCTTCCACGCCCTCGACCGGCTCGGGGTGGGCGACGCGGTACGGGCGCGCGCGGTCTTCATCGACGAACTGCGGCTGTTCGACGGCACCAGCGACGAGCGCATCACCGCGCTGCCGCTCACGGGCGGCTACCGGGAGCGCTACCGGAACCCGTACGCGGTGGTGCACCGTACGGACCTGTACATGCCGTTGCTCCAGGCCTGCCGGACCACTCCGGGGGTGGAGTTGCTCACCGGCCGCTCCGTCACCGGCTACGAACAGGACGCCACCGGGGTCACCGCGCTCCCGGCCATCGACGGCCTGCCGGCCGCCGACGCCCTGGTGGGGGCCGACGGCATCCGTTCCGCCGTCCGGGCCCAGCTGGTCGGAGACGGCGAACCCCGGGTCTCCGGCCACACCATCTACCGGTCCGTCATCCCCATGGAGCGGGTCCCGGTGGAGCTGCGGTCGAACGCCGTCTCCCTCTGGGCGGGGCCGAAGTGGCACTTCGTCCACTACCCGATCAGCGGCGGCCGTGAGCTGAATCTCGCGGCGACCCTGGACGACGGCGCCACCGTGCCGGTGGCCGGGGCGACCGCGGAGCGCGACCAGGTGCTGGCCGCCTTCGAGTCCCTGGGCACCGTGGCGCGCTCCCTGCTCGAACGGGGCCGGGACTGGAAGCGCTGGGTGCTGTGCGACCGGGATCCGGTCGACCGGTGGGTGGACGGACGGGTCGCCCTGATGGGGGACGCGGCGCACCCCATGCTCCAGTACGCCGCGCAGGGCGCCTGCCAGGCTCTGGAGGACGCGGTTCTGCTCGGTGACCTTCTCGACGGATCGACGAGCGCCCCCGACGACGATCTGCCGCAGCGACTGGCGGCGTACAACAACCTGCGCCGGTCCCGCACGGCCAGAGCGCAGCAAGTGGCCCGGCGAATAGGCCGGGAGATCTACCACGCATCGGGCGTCGAGGCCAAGGAACGGAATGCGATGCTTTCCGGATTCTCGACGGAAGAACTGTACGAAAAGATCGACTGGCTGCACCGGGACCGTGATTTCACGCGCAGCGGATGAACGACCTGACATATCGCCTTCCGCGCTCTCGCACATTTCCGAAGGATGGAGACGATGACGTCATGAATACTCATGTCGACGACAGTGGAACGACGTTCCTGGCCCGCTCCGAGATCTTCGTGGCGGCCTCGCCCGGCCAGGTCTACGGCACCGTCAGCGACTTGACGCGCAGCGGCGAGTGGAGCGTCGAGTGCCGTGGCGGGCAGTGGGTGGAAGGCGCCCCCGGGACCGTGGGCGCCATCTTCCGCGGCGACAACGAGCGCGGCCGGGACACGGTCGCCTGGGCGCCGGTGATCCGGGGGCCCTGGCAGACCGAGGCCGAGGTCCTGGAGGCGGTCCCGGGCAGCACCTTCCGCTGGGTGATCCTCAACTCCGCGCGGGGACGGCAGGAAAGTGTGTGGTCGTTCGAGATCGAGCCCGCCGAGGGCGGATCGCTCCTGGTCCACCACTACCGGCTCGGCCGGCTCACCGAAGGGCTGTCGAAGATCTTCTCCGGGCTCGACGGCTCCGATCGCGAGCGGTTCGTGAAGGAGTGGAACGCCAAGCTGTCGGAGGACATCCAGGCCACCGTCGAGCGCATCAAGACGGTCATCGAGAAAGACTGAACCCCGTGGGGGGCCTGCTGCCCCCCCCTGGTCCGTGAGACCCCCGGCGCCGGTCACGGCGCCGGTTCCCGGCCGCCCCTTCGCCACCCCCCGAGGCGGAAGGGCGGCCTCTCGCATGCACGGCCGCACGCCCGCCCGCGCACCGTCGGCGACGGTCGGACCCACCACCGGGGTCGTACCCGGCGGCCCGGCCGGTACCCCGGGGGTACGCGAGGTGTCCTCCAGCAGCCGACGCGCCGGAGGGGGTCGCGACGGCACAGTGAGGACGCGGGGGATCGGGGGGGCGCGGGCCGCCGGAACCACCCGCCGCGCGCCCCCACCCCCCCCCCCCCGGGGAGGGGGCCGGGCCCTGGTACTGGTCGCCGC
>NZ_JBHXPF010000022.1:103950-107316 GCF_042718715.1 Streptomyces sp. NPDC058576
TTTTACACGCATTTGTGGCTATCCGATAGCCTTCGTGGTTTGGTGGGTTGGTTTTTGTTTTTTCTAGACCGCGGCAACTGTGTGGCGGGGGGGGATCGGCGGTCCGCGGACCGCCGATCCCTCGCGCCGAGCGCACCGACAGCCCAGCCCCGGAGGAGGGTCCCTGCCCATGGAACTGCTCGCCGCCGTGGTCCTCGGCCTCTTCTTCGCCGGGTGTCTCGTGTTCTGCGGAGCCGATCTCGGTGTCGGGATGCTCCTGCCGTACCTCGGCCGCACCCATACGGAACGTCGTCGGGCCATCCGGGCCATCTGGCCGCTGTGCCTGCTGCACGAGTCCTGGGTGGTGGCGACCGCTGGTCTCTTCGTCGGGGCGTTCCCCCGGGTCGAGAGCAGGCTGTTCACCGACCTCCTGGTGGTCGTGGTGGTTCTGGTCGCGGGCTGGGTCGTGCGCGACACCGGCCTGTGGTGGACGGTGCTGGGCGGCGGAGCGGCGGGCGACTGGCTGGTGACAGTCGGAAGTTGGTCCGTCGTCAGCAGCTTGGGCTGGCTGCTCGCGTCGCTGCTCGGCGAGACGCCCGGCCGGTCGGCGACACCCGCCTCCGGGGCGCTCACCACGGTGTTCATCGTCCTCCTCCTGCTCGCCCACGGCCTGGGCCTGTCCGCGATGAGGCTGTCCGGGCCGTCCCTGCACCGTGCGCTGAGGCTGACCGGCGGCGCGGCCGGCCGCTCCTTCGCCCTGACCTCCGTGGTCACCGCGGCCCTGGCCCTGGTGGCCGGCGCCCGGCTGCCCCTGGTCGACCACGCCGCGGGCGACAGGGTCCTCGGCCTCCTGCTCGTGCCGGCCCTCCTCCTGCTCCCTCTGCTGGTCGCGGCCCAGGTGCGGCTGTGGCGCCTGCCCGCCGACCGGCTTCCCGGCCTGGGCCCCGGCCCGGCCCCGGCTCCGGCTCCGGCCGGTCCGGGCCGACCGCGCTCCCGCGACCGGCCCGGATCTCCTTCGTGATCCACGCCCCGACCCCTCCGGTCACCAGACCCGCCCAGTAAAGGAAAGAACTCCATGTCCCTCACCGAGAAGCAGACCTCGGCCCCACCCCCGTCCACCGGCCCCTCCCCATCCGCCACGCCCCCTCCCGGGGTGTTCGCGCGCATCGCCGCCTTCTCCCACCGCCGCCGCTGGCTCGCCCTGGTGCTCTGGCTGGCGGTACTGATCGGCGTCTGGGCGGGGGCCGCCGCCGGCGGCTCCGACTACCGCGAGGACTACTCGCTGCCCGGTACCGAATCCCAGGCCGCCGCCGACCTGCTGGCCGGCAGCAGCACCAAGAACCAGACCGGCGACAGCCTCCAGGTCGTTCTCCAGGACAAGGCCGGGCTCGACAGCGCGGCCACCCAGGAGAAGGTCGACCGCATGCTGGCCGAGGTGGCCGAGCTCCCGAGGGTCGCCCAGGTGCGCAGCCTGTACGAGGACAAGTCGGCGGTCTCGCCCGACGGGCAGATCGGCTACGCCACCGTGGTGCTCGACGTCTCGGCGCAGGACATGCCGCGCGCCGAGACGGAACGGATCCTGGAGACCGTGCAGAAGGTCGAGGGCGACGGACTGCAGGCCGAGCTGGGCGGCGGCGCCGCCCGGAAACTCGCCACCGGCGAGGGCGGCACGGCCGAGATGATCGGTCTGGTCGCGGCGCTGGTCATCCTGGTCTTCATGTTCGGCACGCTGATCGCGGCCGGACTGCCCATCATCACCGCCCTGTTCGCCGTCGGTTCGACGCTGGCGATCATCGTGGTCGCCTCCCACTTCCTCACCATCGCCGACTACACGCCGTACGTGATGATGCTGGTCGGGCTCGGGGTCGGGATCGACTACGCCCTGCTGATCTTCGCCCGCTACCGCAGCGAGCTGGTGGCCGGACGGCCTTCGGCGGCGGCCACCGTGACCGCTCTCGACTCGGCGGGCCGTACCGCCTTCTTCGCGGGTACCACCGTCATCCTGGCGCTGCTCGGACTCGTCGTCCTCGGCCTCGGCTCACTCCAGGGCATGGCCCTCTCCGTCGCCCTGACGGTGCTCGTGACGCTGATCGCTTCTCTCACGCTGCTGCCGGCCCTGCTCGGCATCTTCGGTGAGCGCTTCGCCCGCCAGTTCACCGCCCGCGCCGCCAAGCGCACCGCGAAGGGGAAGGCGGAGCCGGGCACCCGGTGGCGCAAGCTCGCCGACGGGGTGCAGCGCCGTCCGCTGGCCGTGCTGCTGGTGGCGGTCATCGCCCTGGGGGCCCTGGCGTTCCCGGCGCTCAGCCTGCGGCTCGGCTTCAGCGACGCCGCCAACGACAAGGCGGGCTCGACCAGTCGCGAGGCCTACGACCTGCTGTCCCAGGGCTTCGGGCCCGGCTTCAACGGTCCGCTGATCGTGGTGGTCGACGGCAAGGACGGCCAGGCCGGCGAGCCGGCTGCCGAGGTGTCCCGGGTACTGAACGACACCCCGGGTGTCGCGGCCGCCACCGGTCCGCTTCCCACCGAGAGCGACAAGGTCGCCACGGTGATGATCTTCCCGAGCTCCTCACCGCAGGACGAGGCCACCTCTGACCTGGTGGGAGACCTCCGCGGCAGCGTCCTGCCGAAGGTGGCGGACAGCACCGGCGCCGACTACCTGGTCGGTGGCGCCACCGCGGCCAGCGAGGACTACTCCTCGAAGGTGGCCGACCGGATGCCCGCCTTCATGACCATCGTGGTCGGGCTCTCCATCCTGCTCCTGATGGTGATGTTCCGATCCATTCTCATCCCGCTCAAGGCCGCCCTGCTCAACCTGCTGAGCATCGGGGCCGCGCTCGGTGCCATCTCCCTGGTGTTCCAGCACGGCATGTTCGGCGTCGAGCCCGGTCCGATCGAGGCGTACCTGCCGGTGGTGATCTTCGCCATCGTCTTCGGCCTCTCGATGGACTACGAGATCTTCCTGGTCTCCCGGATCCAGGAGGAGTGGCGTCGCACCGGTGACGCGAAGACCGCCGTACGCGAGGGACTCGGCCACACCGGATCGGTGGTCATCACCGCCGGAGCCATCATGGTCGTGGTGTTCGGGTCGTTCATGATGAGCCCGGAGCGCATGCTCCAGCAGATGGGCTTCGGCATGGCGGTGGCGATCTTCGTCGACGCGCTCGTCATCCGCTGCCTGATCGTCCCGGCGGCCATGCAGCTCATGGGCAAGCGCGCCTGGTGGATGCCCGCTCCGCTGCTGAAGGTGATCCCGAGGATGGAGCTGGAGAAGCACTGACGATGAAGGGGTGCGGGGGCCCAAAGGCCCCGACCCCCCAAACGACAGAGGGGGGTAACCGACCGCCCTCGGGGGTCAAACCGCCACACACACCGCACACCCACAACAAC
>NZ_JBHXPF010000022.1:107326-113831 GCF_042718715.1 Streptomyces sp. NPDC058576
GCCGCCCCGCCGCGGGGGCTGACTCGCTGGGGGGGGGGGGGGGGGGGGGGGGGCGCCCCGCGCCCGCCGGGGGGCGCGGGGGGCGCGGGGCCCCCCCCCCCCCCCACCCCTCATCCTTCTGCGGGAGTTCAGCTGCCGCTGTCGGTGCTCTGACCGACCGTCGAGCGTCCGACCAGGAACTCGGTGACCTTGCGCAGGCGCAGGGCGAGCTGGATCTCCAGGGCGGGACCCGGCTGCTGCCACTTCGGGCCGAGCAGCTGCGAGACACGCTCCAACCGCCGTGCCACGGTGTTGGGGTGGACCTGGAGCGCGTCGGCCGCGTAGGTCGGGCTCGATCCCGCTGCGAAGTAGGCCTCCAGGGTGGCGGCGAGCCCGGTGGAGCGTTCCTCGTCGTACCGGATGATCGGGCCGAGACGCTGCTCGATGAAGGCGACGATGTCCGGGTTGCCGCCCAGCAGCATCCCGACGAAGCCGAGTTCGTCCATCGTGGCCGCGGTGTCCTGCCGACCGAAGGCGACCAGGGCCTCCAGGCAGCCGAGTGCCTCCTGATAGGCCGTCGCCAGCCCCTCGGGACCGCCCCGGGTGAGGGCCGCGCCGACCGGTTCCGGCCGGCCGAAGGTCTCGCCGAGGCGCTGCATCACCTCGCGTGCCAGCTCGCCCGGGTCGTCGTGAGGCAGCAGCATGATCAGGTGTCCGTCGTGCACGGTTCTCGCACCTCCGCGCAGCCATACGAAGGTGGAGGCCCAGGTGGCCAGGCGCTTGCGCTCGCGGATGTCGGCCTTGACGACGATCACGGCGTGCCGCCGGCTGAGGTCGAGCCCGAGGCGCTGCTGGAGCTTGCGCTGCCAGCGTTTGGTGGTGGGGGCTCCGTTGATGAACTCTTCGAGCGCCTCGTCCCGGAGCCTGCGGTCCACCGATTCCGCCCCGCGGTTGAGGGTGGCGAGCACCGTCGCCGCCTGGAGCACATGGCGCAGGACCCGGGGGTCGGGGCCGCGCGGCCGGTCCGGGCAGCGGACCACGAGGGCACCGAGGTCCTCGTCGCCGACCCGGAAGGAAGCGACGGTGACCTCGTTGCCGAGCCGGACGATCCGGTGCTCGGCACGCGCCGTGAACGCCACCTCGGCGAGCTTCTCCTCATCGGCCACCCACTGCGGGTCCGAGCAGGCGATGGTGCCGTCGTTCTCGTCGCGCAGCCATACCGAACCGCCCAGCTCGACGGCCGCGGCAGCCGCGAAGGCGTGCGCGTCGGCGCCGCTGAGCACCAGGTCGAGGAGTCTGCTGCCGCTCCCGGCGGCGCGCCGCTCGCCGCGCTCGCGGGCGCGGAGCCGTTCGACCTCGTCCGTCATCTCGGCGAGCTGGCCGCGGGCCTCGTCACGGGCCTGGACGCGTTCCACGGCGGAGGAGGCGTAGTCGCCGAGCGACGTCATCATGGCGACCTCGTCGGCGGTGAAGGAGCGGGAGACGCGGTCACCGCCGTAGAGGACGCCGATGGCCCGGTCGCCGACCCGCAGCGGGACGGCGATGAGTGCGCACAGCCCCTCCTGGTACACCACCCGGTCGGTGTGCGCGAGGCGGCGAACGCTCTCGACGCCCGCGTAGTCGGAGGTCCACACCGGCGCCCTGCCCACCATGCCCAGCGTGGTCAGATCGCCCCACGAGGACGCGTGGGACGCCTCGTTGAGGTCGGAGATCGTGCCGTCCGCGGCTCCGACCCTGATGCCGCCCTTCGGGTCGAGCAGCGCGACCCAGGCCGTGTCCAGGTGCAGCAGCAGTCTCGACCGGCGCACGACCGTGGTGAGCAGCGCTTCGAGGTCCTGTTGCTCGGCCAGGTCCCTGACCGTGTCGATGAGCATGGCGAGTTCGTTCTTGCGGCGGTCCAGGTCGCGGATGCGCTGGTCGACCGAGAGCGCGAGATTACGGGCGCGCTCCAGTTCGGCGCGCGCCCGGGGATCGATTTCGTCGCTCCGCGCGCGAACGACCGGTTCGTCGAATGCCTCTCGGGGAGCCCGTGCCGCCAGGTGTCCCAGCAGCGTGAGGACACCGCTCAGCGTGGCAGTGTCTTGAGACATCTCTCTCTCCAGACTGTCCGTAGGGGGTGTGGGGGGGGCTTCACTCGGGTGAAGGGCTGCCAGGTGACGGCGAGGTCCTGCACTCGGGCGACCGTGCGTCGGGGGGGGTGAAGCCGGGAGCGGAGGGGAAAGGCGGGCGGCGGGCGTCTCCGGAGGTTCTCGGGGTCGATGCGTGCTGTCCGACGGCCAGAATCCACATAGAGATGTGACGACACGCCGAGGCCAGACTCAAGCCGGTCCGGTTATCTGTCCGGAAGTAGATCAACGTCCGAAAACCGTGGGTGTCGGTGCCACGGCAACCACGTCGCCGGCCGCTTCGAGCCGAAGCAGCCGACGACGTGGGTTGCCGTGCCGTACGGAACAGCGCCCGGCCTCAGAGCTCTTGCGGTTTGGCGAACTTCGGCAGGCTGAACATGAGCAGCGTCATCACGGCGAACAGTCCGGCCACCCAGAGCAGGCTCGTTCCGAACGCCCGGGAGAACGCCTCGGCGCGGACCTCGGGGGTGGCGTCGTCCAGCACCTTCCGCACCTGCTCCACGCTTCCCTCGGAGACTCCCGCGGGGGGCACCTGACAGCTGGCGGGCACGACGCTCGGGTCCGCCTCGTCCAGCCGGTCCTCGACGCAGGTCTCGTATCCGGCCAGGATCCTGTTCTGGGACGGCCGGTCCTCGACTCCGATCGCCGCCAGTTCCTGACGCACCCCGGTGTCCACCGACTCGATGCCCTTGCCCGTCTGTCCGGGGATGGCTCCGAGGAAGACGACGGCGACGAGCGCGATACCGATCGCCATGCCGAGCTGGCCCGAGGTGTTGAGTACGCCGGAGGCCGACCCCGCGTCCTTGTGCGGGACTTCGGTGAGCGCGAAGTCCACGACCGGGGCCACCACACTGCCCATGCCGAGGCCGAACACGAAGAGCGGCGCCACCATCTGCCAGGAGCTGATGTCCGCACCGTAGCGGTTCCCGACGAACATGAAGGAGATCGCACCGACGATGAGGACGACGCCGCCGCCGAAGAGCACCTTGCGGCCGAGCTTGGGCGTCAGGGTGGTGCCCGCGAGGCCGGCGGTCACCATGAAGCCCAGGAACATCGGCAGCCCCGTGAGCCCGGCCCGCATCGCCGACCAGCCGAGGCCCGCCTGCATGTAGAGCGTCCACATCAGGAAGAAGGTGCCGTAGGCGACGCTGTAGAGCAGGTTGACGCCGAAGCCGCCGGCGAAGCTGCGGGTGGAGAACAGGCTCAGCGAGATGAGGGGCGCCCCGCCCCGCTGGATGAGCCGGCGTTCGTACGCGATGAAGGCGACGAGGACCACGACCGAACCGGCCATCATGACGAACGACCATGCGGGCCAGCCCAGTTCGCGCCCCTGGGTGAGCGGGTAGACCAGCATCAGGACGCTCGCCGTGGCCAGGACGACGCCGACGAAGTCCAGCCTCGGGGCGTCGGGGGCCTTCGACTCCCGCACCCAGGCCACGGCGGCGATGAAGGTGACGATGCCGATCGGGATGTTCACCAGGAAGATCGGGCGCCAGGCGAGACCGAAGAAGTCCGCGTCGACGAAGATGCCGCCGAGCACGGGACCGAGGACGACGGCAAGGCCGGCGACGCTGCCGTAGAGACCGAAGACCTTGCCGCGCTCCTCCTTGGGGAAGCTCACGTGCACGATCGAGAGCACCTGCGGGATCATCAGGGCGGCAGCGGCCCCCTGGGCGATGCGCGCGGCGACGAGCACCCCGGGCTCGGGGGCGATGCCGCAGACCAGGGAGGCGACGGTGAAGCCGCCCAGGCCGAGGAGCAGCATGAGCTTGCGGCCGTAGATGTCGCCGAGGCGCCCGCCGGTGATCAGCAGTGCGGCGAAGGCGAGGGCGTATCCGGCCGTCATCCAGGCGACGGAGGAGTAGGTCGCGTCGATGTCCCGCTGGATGCTGGGGACCGCCACGTTGACGATGGTCACGTCGAGCAGGTCCATGAAGGCGGCGAAGAGAATCACCCCCAGCGCCAGCCAGCGCTTCGGGTCGAGGCCGTCGTCAGCGACGACGAGGGGCTCCTCCGGAATCCGATCTTCAGACTTCTCTGCAGGCACGGTCATGACGGCTTCCCGACTCTTTTCGGATCCAGTACCCTCAAAAACGGAGCATCTCAAGAACAATATATCTCGGTTACGAAGATACATGCAAAGTAAGATTGCTGAGGGTCGTATGTCAAGGTCAGTTCCCGCCGACCAGGCGCGGGGGTATCACGAGTCCACCGGGAAGCACACCGGCGAGCGCGAGCGCGACATCGCCCTCCAGCAGGTGATGACGGCCGGCCGCGAGCTGGGGCTCGCTTTCCTGTCGCTCAACGCGGCGACGGCGCGGGCGCTGAAGATGCACCCGACGGACGCGTGGATCCTGTCCTATCTCCAGGGCGTCGGGCCGGACGAGCCGCTCACACCGGGCGACCTGGCCCGGATCACCGACCTCACCACCGGCTCGATCACCGGTGTGATCGACCGCTTGGAGGCCAACGGATACGTGCGGCGGGAGCGCGACACACAGGACCGCCGGAAGGTCATCATCCGGCCCACCGACAAGAGCGCGTCGATCGCCCATGTGTTCAAGCCGCTGATCGAGGATTCGATGGAGCTCGGCCTGGAGTTCACCACCGAGGAACTCCAGCTGGTCACCCGCTACCTGACGGCAGGAAAGCAGGTCACCGAGCGGACCATCGAGCGGCTCCGGAAGGTCTGAACCGCCTCCGGCGCACCACGGTCCCGGCCGCGCGAGAGCCCAAGACGCCCCGCGCGACCGGTACCGGATCAGGAGGGTCCGGCCGGACCTACCGGGCCGGACAACCCCTGAGGCACGTGCCTAACACGCCGCGGCGAGGGCGCCCCGGCCGGTGGCACTGAGCATCGACACGGCGTGCGCGGCGGACGACAGCGTCGCGTGCCGATGCCAGCCGCTGTAGGAACGGCCGGTGAAGTCCCGGATCCCGAGCCGGTCCGCGCTCTCGTGGAAGTCCCGCTCGACCCGGCGCGTCAGCCGGCTCAGCCGGACGAGCGTGTGCGGCTGCGCCTCCGTCATGTCGGTCAGCCACAGCTCCATCGGCCACTGCCGGCGCGTCTCACCGACCCCCAGCAGCCCGAGTCCGCCCATGCCCGAGAAGCGGCGCACCGAACCCGCCGGCCGTACGCGCACGAGCGCCGCCAGGCCCATCCGTATCTCCTTGCCCACCTCGGGATCCCGCAGCGGCACGGGCCGCATACGGTCCCGGGCGGCGATCATCAGCTGGGCGGCTTCCCGCGTCTGGGGCACCCGCGCCCCGAAGGCGGGGTCGGCCGACGCCAGCAGCTCGGAGCCGCTGATACGGATCAGGAAGGGCACGCCCGCGAGGCGCAGGCGGCGGACGGCCGCGGGCACGTCCATGCCCCGGGCGTCCAGGACCACGGGCCGCAGCGCCACACCCCAGTCCCGGGCCGTCTCCAGCGCCGCCTCGATGGCCGACTCCCCCGGGGAGCTCTCGCCGACGTCACCCGGGATCGATGCCTGGCGTCGCCGTTCGTCGTCGAGCCAGGACGCGGAGAGATGCAGGCGCCAGTTGACCGGGGCGCTCATGTCCTCGGTCGCGGCCCAGACACCGCATGCCTGCTGGGCGTTGACGAGCTGGCCGACCTCGGACACGTACAGGCGCTCCACGCCCACCGAGTTCTCACCGGCTTTCGGGATCACCATGGGCCGCACCACCCAGGCCGAGGGCGTCACCTGGTCCGCCAGATGACGGGCGAGTGCGCGGCGGACCAGGGTCCAGTCCCACGTCGAGTTGCAGACGAAGTGGTGCAGGCTCTGTTCGGTGGCGGAACCTCCGAGCAGCGACGCGAGATTACGGATCGACCGCCGACCGTCCGCCGCGAGCAGGCCGCGGAGGTAGTCCGCGCCCCTCTTGCGCTGGTCGCTCCTGCGTAAGGACGTGAAGATGGCCGCGGCCAGCTCCTCCAGCACCCGCTCGTCCCATCGTGCGGGGCCGGCGGAGTGGCATCTGAGGCCGGCGGCTGGCATCTCCTGGACATGACGCATGAGTGGTTTCCCCGTTCGGTCGACGAGCGGCGCGGTCACTGACCGGCCACGGCTTCCGACTCCTACGGTTCCTGGGCCGCCGCCACGGGCCAAGGTTGTCCGGCCACCCTGTACCTCCGCGGGTAGGTGGGGAGGCACCGCCTCCAGTTCGCTCGGACGTTCGGATCGGTCGAATGGGGGGCATCGCGGTCGGGCCCGACACGCCCGCGGGTGCGGGACAACCACGGGAGGCCCGGACTCCGCCCGACCAGGTCCCGGCCGCCTCGGTCGGGGTCCCGCCCCTGCCGTCGTGGGAGGCCGTTTCGTTCCCGCCCGGAAGGGTGGTGGCCGGACCACCCCCCGACCGGGCGGGACCGAAACCGGGCCAGGCCGTCCATCACG
>NZ_JBHXPF010000023.1:0-1150 GCF_042718715.1 Streptomyces sp. NPDC058576
GGGTGTTTTGCGGGGCCCGGGGGGGGGGGGGGGGGCCCCCCCGCCCCGCCCCCCCCGCCGACCCGGTTTCCCCTCACGGCGATCGGCCCACCGCAGGCGGAATAACCAGGACGGTCTTTCGATTGGCCTCCTTGCAGAGATCGCGGGAGGGGGCGCTGGTGGCCGAGCTGATGATGTTCCGGCAGGACGCGGACGGACGGGATGTCGAGCTGGCCGGCTCGACGGTGGCGCTGGAGGTGGAGCTGCAGCGCCGGGTCGAGGCCGGCCTGGAGCAGATGCTGGGCGTCCGTTTCCTGGCATCGGAGTATCCGACGGGCCCTTGGCACCGGGGGCGGATCGACACCCTGGGGCTCGATGAGAACGGCAGCCCGGTGGTGATCGAGTTCAAGAAGGGCTCGGACAGCGGGGTGATGTCCCAGGCGGTCTCCTACCTTTCCTGGCTGGAGTCGGCGCACCACGAGTTCGAGGCGCTTGTGCGGAAGGTGCTGGGGGCGGGGGCCGCTGAGTCCGTCGACTGGCGTCGTCCGCGGATGATCTGCATCGCGGCTGGCTTCTCGCACCACGACCGGGTGGCGGTGCAGAGGTTGCCCGAGCGGATCGACCTGGTGCGCTACCGGATCTTCGACGGTGGCCTGCTGGGGCTGCTGCTCGTGGACTCCGCGACCGGCTTCCCGAGCGCTGCCTCGTCTCGCCGGGGCAGGGAGCGGGCACCCGTGGCGGACAGCGTGCCGACGGCTTCGGCGGTCTCTCCGCCTGCGGGTGGAGGAGCGGTGCCGGAGTGCCTGCGGGACCTGTACGCGGAACTGGACGAGGCGCTCACGGCATGGGGCGAGGTGGAGGTGGCGTCGCTGCGGCACTACATCGCCTACCGGCGGTTGGTGAACGTGGCCTCGGTGATCTTCCGTCCGAAGCACGGGGCGATCCTGGTGTACCTCAGACTCGACCCGGACACGGTCGAGCTGGAAGAGGGCTTCACCCGGGACATGCGCGGTATCGGACACCTCGGGACCGGCGACCTGGAGGTCCGCGTCGTCTCGGCAGCCGACTTGGAGAAGGCGGCGCCGCTGATCCGGCGGGCGTTCGAGGCGGCCTGACGCAACA
The DNA here is from genome assembly GCF_042718715.1 of Streptomyces sp. NPDC058576. NCBI lineage: Bacteria > Bacillati > Actinomycetota > Actinomycetes > Kitasatosporales > Streptomycetaceae > Streptomyces > Streptomyces sp. NPDC058576. The sequence goes on from NZ_JBHXPF010000023.1 coordinate 1,102, forward strand.
GGAGGGGCGGGGGGGTGGGAGGGGGGTGGGAGTGACACCACCCCCCCCG
>NZ_JBHXPF010000023.1:1160-109945 GCF_042718715.1 Streptomyces sp. NPDC058576
GTTGCATCGGGTAGTCGATGCACCAGCCGCCCCTCTGGCGTCTGTGGGCCGCCGGCCCCGGCCTCTCTCCGCTCTCACGATCATGCCTCCGGTCCGGCCAGCTCGAAGTCGTCCTTCGTCAGTTCGGCCCGCAGCCGCTCCTCGGCGACGTCCGCGTAGTGCGCGGACAGCTCGACGCCCACGAAGCGGCGTCCCTCGCGCAGGGCCGCGACCCCGGTGGAGCCGCTGCCGGTGAACGGGTCAAGGACGGTGCCGCCCTCGGGGCAGACCTGGACGAGCTGCTGCATGACCTCGACCGGCTTCTGGGTGATGTGAACCCGGTCCTTGCGAGGCTGGGAGGCGATGTAGTGCCCCGGCAGGTAGAGATCGCGGGTGTTGTCGAGGGAGCCCTTGACGCCCCAGATGATGAACTCCGAGTCCTGCTTCGGCCCGCCCTTGCGGGGCCGGCTGGAAGGCTTGATCCACGGAATCGTGCCGCTCCAGGTCCATCCCGCCATCTGCAGGGCGTCGGAGGTGGTCGGCTCCTGGCGCCAGTCGGTGAAGACCATCGCGACCGCGTGCTCGGTCGAGGCACGGTACGCCTCAGTGAGAAGTTCGGTGAGCCAGGAGCGGTAGGAGCGCTGGTCGCGGTTCTCACCCGGGAAGTTGGCGAGGTCGTGCGCCGAGTTGCTCGTGACGTACTTGGCACGTGCGGTACGGCCGGTTCGGTCCGAGCTGGTGCGGCCCCCGGAGTTGTACGGCGGATCGGTGATCACCGCCTGGACGCTCTCGTCCGGGAGGGACTTCAGGACGGTCAGGGCGTCGCCTCGGTGCAGCGTGTAGCTCATGGGGAGGGCCTCTCTTCGGGCGCGGCGGAGTCTGGACCTGCTCCGGACAGCGCTCAACGGCGTGCATCCGGTGCGAGGTTGCAGCGGAGGTTAACGGCGAATTCCGGCCGCGCCTAACGAGGTGGCTCCCTCTTCGGGCCCCTGGATGGCAGTCGTTTGGCGCGGCCGGAATCCCGGTCTACTGTCTCGCCGTGCCACCGGGAAGGAGCGCTGCTCCACCCCCGTTGAGCTGTGCTTATCCGTGCCGTCTCGTCCAATCGAGCAGCGTCGGAGGCATGTTGCCCATCTGCCCGCGAGCGCCGTGAGGAGGCCCCTGTGCACTGCCTGAGATTACGAGCGCGGCTGGCTGCCGCGCGTGACCTGAAAACGGCGTCCGGGAGCTACCAACTCCTCTGACCCGGGCCCGCCGAGAGGCGGATGCACATCGGCGCGGTGCCGACGGCTTTGCACGAGAAGTCGGCACCGCGTCTCCTTCGAACACCGAGGAGCCGCTGCGATGCAGCCTGCCCTGACACACCCGCGCCCCGACCCACCTCCCTCGACCGGTCCGCACCACCGTCGCGCTGAACGGCGGCGGCCGTGAAGAAGACGACGGGAGCCTTCGTCGGTCTGTGCGCCACCGGACCACTCCTGCTGGCACTGCCGATCCTTGGCATCGGTGCCGGGACCGCCTCGGCTTCGTGCTCGACCGACGGTGCGCAGGGTGTGGACGCCTCCGCCGTCGCAAAGCAGGTGAAGGCCATCCTGGACGGCGGCGACAAGGGCTCGGTCTCCGTGCCGGGTCTGGACGCGCCTGCCGACCAGGTGCCCAACGCCAAGACGATCCAGGCCACGGGCGTCGCGATGAACATCCCCGCCCGAGGGCAGGTCGTCGCCCTGGCGACCGCACTGCAGGAGAGCGGCCTGCGGAACCTGACCTACGGCGACCGCGATTCGCTGGGTCTCTTCCAGCAGCGGCCGTCGATGGGCTGGGGCTCGGCCAGCCAGATCCTTGACCCGGTGCACGCCTCGACGAAGTTCTATGAGGGGCTCAAGAAGGTCTCCGGCTGGCAGTCCCTATCTGTGACTCAGGCCGCCCAGGCGGTGCAGAAGTCGGGCTTCCCGGAGGCGTACGCCAAGTGGGAGCCACTGGCCACCGCCCTACAGAAGGCCATCGAGCCCCTGCTGCAGAAGGCCGGCGGTCCATCGCCGAGCCCGTCGCCGTCCGGCTCTGCCGACACCGGCAGCTCCTCTCCCGATTCCGCGGGGGGTTGTTCGGCGGACGGCGACGGGACGGACTTCGGCACCATCCCGGCGGGCGCCCTGCCGGACGAGTACAAGATTCCCGCCTCCGCGCCGCCGAAGGTACAGACAGCGATCCGGTGGGCGCTCGGCCAGCTCGGCACCCCGTATCAGTGGGGCGGCACGTGCACCGACTCCCACGGCAAGAACCCGATGGGCCGCTGCGACTGCTCCTCCCTGATGCAGGGCGCGTACAAGGCCGCCGGGGTCACCCTGACGCGGACCACGTACACGCAGGTCAAGGACGGCAAGGCCGTCTCGGTCGATGCCCTCAAGCCGGGCGACCTCCTCTTCACCGAGGGGACGGCCGCCGTACCGGAACACGTCGGGATGGCGATCGGGCAGGGCCTGATCGTCCACGCCCCGCACACCGGTGACGTCGTACGGATCACCACCGTCGCGTCCTGGAAATCGCGGATTCTCGCCGCCCGCCGAGTCGTCTGACCGGTGCTCCTCCCCTCCTCACCTCCCCCTCGCACCGCTGGTTCGCCCCGCCGGGCTTTGGCGTGCGCTCATTCGAACTGGAGTTCCCGTGTATCTCGCTGAACAGGTCATACAGCTCGCCTACGACCCCGGAATCAAGCCCAACGAGGGCGGGCTCCCTGGCCTCAACGTCCTCAAGCAGGTGATGGGCTCGATCAACTTGTTCGGACTCATCGCCGTGGTCGGAGCCCTCGCCGTCAGTGCGGGCGTGTGGGCCTGGGGTCACCACTCCGGTGGTCACCAGGCCGAGGCGAACGGGAAGAAGGGCGTGCTGGTAAGCGCGGGTGCGGCCCTTCTTCTCGGTGCGGCCAACGGTGTGGTGGCGTTCTTCTCGACGCTCGGGACGCAGGTCCACTGATGGCTCAGCACTCCACCCACCCCGGCGGCGCATCTCGCGTGCGCCGCCGGGCGCTGCTCGGCACTGCCGTCCTGGCGGTGCTCGTCACCCTCGCCGGCTTGGCCGCATACCTCACCCGCGAGGCCCGAAGCCCCTCCGATACTGCTTCCCCACCGCCGAGTTCGCCCACGGCGTCCTCGTCGCCCGCGACATCGTCCGGGCCGCACACCCGGCCCCGCGCTCTGCCCGTTCCGCCGAAAACCTACGACCCGATCACGTACGGGAAGGCCGCCGCAGCAGCGCTGTGGTCGTACGACACCCGCGCGTACTCGCAGCCCGAGCTGCGCAAGGCGCTGCGCGGCTGGCTGACCACGGAGTCGAAGTACGCCGATCCGACTTCCGTCGACCAGGTGGTCCCCTCGGCCACGCTGTGGAGGGAGATGGCCGCCAACAAGCAGGTCGCCACAGCCAAGATCAACGAGGGGCACTTCCCCCACGCCTTCACCCAGGCCCTCCAGGACGACCCCGGGGCGATCGCTCAGGCGTACGTCTACGCCGTCACGGTCTCCGGCAAGCAGTCGATTCGCTGGAAGGGCTCGGCTGCCGGCGGCGCGGAGAGCCGCTCCACCACCCTCGCGGTCCAGTGCCGACCCAACCACCCTTGCGCCCTGGTCGGCGTCATGCCGTCCGTCGCGCCCTGACCCTCGCCCCAGAACGGAGGTACGAACCATGGGAGTCTGCGACTTCCCGCTGATGGACAAGGTGTGCGGCGCCGTCGACTTCGCCACCAACCCCGCCGGAACCGTCACCGACGGCCTCGGCGCGTGGATCGCGAAGTCGGCGGGCGAGCTGGCGTCCAGCGCGGCCGACCTGGCAGCCAAGGCCGTCAACAAGACGACGGCCATCGACCTCAACGCCGGGTGGTTCCGCGACAACTACGAGCTGCTGCTGCCCATCGGCCTCGCCCTGACCGTCGGCATCTTCTGCATCCAGCTCATGACCGCGGCCTGGCGCCGCGACGAACGTGCCCTCGCCAAGGCGGCGTTCGGCACCATGACCGGAGTCCTGTTCAGCTTCTCCGCCATCGCCTTCACCACCGTCGCCATCACCGTGGTCGACGCGCTGTCCGACGGCCTCTTCAAAGCCGCCAACACCTCGATCGACGACGCGATCCGCCGTGTGATCAAGGTCGACCAGATGGGGGCCATGTACGGCCTCGGCTGGGGCGTCCCTTCCCTGGTCGCCTTCGGGTGCGCAATCGGTGCCTTCCTCTACTGGGGCGTGATGGTCGCCCGCAAGGTCGGCGTCCTGATCATGGTCGCGCTCGCGGTGTTCGCGGGTGCCGGCGGCGGCTGGGAAGTCGCCAAACGGTGGCGGCGCGGCTGGATCGAGGCCACCGGCACCCTGATCGTCTCCAAGCTGTTGATGACCGTCGTCTTCCTGATCGGCGTCTCCGCCATGGGGAAGACCGACGCCAGCGACGGAATGGCGGCCCTGTCCGACGCGATGGCCGGCATCGTCGTGATGGTCCTGGTATTGCTCTGCCCCTACGCGACGTACAAGTTCGTCCACTGGGCCAGCGACGGCGGCGGCCACGACGACATGCACCGCACCGGTGTCGCTGGCATGGCGGTCGCCGCAGGAGCCGCGAAGACCGCAGGCAGTCTCGCGCTGCGGGCCGGTACCGGCGCCCCAGCTCCGCAGGGTCCGAACCAGGTCCCGGGAGCGGGGACCGATGGTGTCGCCTGCGGCATCGACCCCTCCGGCGGCAACCTCAGTAAGGAGGGCATCGACGCCGGGCAGCCCAAGCAGCAGACCCGCTTCCGGTACGGCGAAGACCCGGACGCGAGCGGCGACAAGGGCCGGGCTCTGATCCAGCGCCCCGGGATCCCGCCGCTGATCACACGTCCTGGCGAGGACGAATCGGAAGGGTCCGAATCGACTGCCCAAGGCGTTGCGGGCGGCTCCGGTCACCTCGCAGCCGCGTCGGCTCCGGGCGGCGGTATGACCTCCATGCCGCCAGCCGGCCCCGGACCTTCGGCCTCGGGCACTCCGGCGGCCGCGTCCGGACCGTCGGCCACCGGCTCCGCGACGCCGGCGAACTGGGTGTATCCCACCCGGCCGCCGTCGGGTTCCTGACCCACACATCCCCGGGGGGGGGGGGGGGCGCGCGGCCGGCCCCCCGCGACCCCACCCCCCCGCCGGGGGTTTGGCCGTCGGGGCTGCAAGGGGGCGGCCGGCCCGGGCCGCACTCCGCGGCCCGCCCCCGCCTCCCCCACCAGCAGGAAGGTTTCGCCATGACGTCCAGAAGAGCGCCGCGCGCCCCGTCCTCCGCCCGCTCCCACCGTCTGGAACCACCATGTCCGGCAAGCACCAGTCCTCCACGCCCACCGTGAAGTTCCCGCACCGCAGCAGGCGCGGCGTCCTGCTCGGCCTGTCCGTCCCGCAGTTGGTCGTCGCCGGGCTCACCGGCCTTCTCCTTCTCGCCGTGATCCTCGCCCGCGGTGTGGTCGGCGCCCTCCAGCTCATCCCGCTGTGGGCCGTGATCGCCCTGCTCGTCTTCGTCCGCCACCGAGGCCGTGCTCTGGCCGACTGGGCCCCGATCGTCGTCCGGTACGCGCTGCGCCGGATGCGAGGCCAGCTCGTCTGGCTCACCCGCCCTTCCCGCCGGCCGACCCGCGAGGGACTGCTCCACCTTCCCGGCACCGCTGCCAGCCTGCGCGTGACCACTGCTCCCGACGGCAAGTACGGCGCCGTCCACAACCCGCACACCGGGACGCTGGCCGCGGTGGTCAAGGTCTCCTCCCGCGCCTACGCCCTGCTCGACCCCGGCACCCAGCAGGCCAACGTCGGCGGCTGGGGACGCGCACTGGCAGCCCTCGCCCGCACCGGGCAGATCGCCAGCATCCAGGTGATCGAGCGCACCATCCCCGACTCCGGCGACGCGCTGCGCCGCTACTGGGAAGAGCACGGCCGCCCCGACACCCCGATGGCCGGCGCGATCTACAACGAGCTGATCCAGAGCGCCGGTCCCGCAGCCGCCCCGCACGAGGCGTACGTCGCGGTGTCCCTGGACACCAAGGCGGCCCGTCGGCTGATCAACCAGGCCGGTGGCGGTCTCACCGGTGCCTTCAGTGTCCTCGCCCAGCTCACCTCCACGTTCGACCAGGCGGCGCGGACCGCCGGTCTCACCCCGACGGGCTGGCTCACCGCCCGCGAGATCGCCGCCGTGGTGCGCACCTCTTACGACCCGAAGGCGCTGGCGACACTCGACCGCTGGTCCACGGCCGGTCGCCCCGAGGCCGAGCCCGCCGCCGCCGGACCCGTCGTGGTCGTCGAGAAGGCGGACCACATCGCCACCGACTCCGCCGTGCACGCCACCTACTGGGTGGAGAACTGGCCGCGCACCGAGACCAGCGCCGGCTTCCTGCACCAGCTCCTGTTCACCGGCGGGGTGAGGCGCACGCTGTCGCTCTCCTACGAGCCGAAGAACCTCGACGCCGCCCTGCGCGACGTGCAGCGCAAGAAGTCCAGCGTGATCGCCGACGCCGCCGAACGGGCCCGGCGCGGCCAGGTCGACTCCGAGGCGGACTCGATCGAGTACCAGGACATCAAGTCCCGCGAACGCCAGCTCATCGCCGGGCACGCCGACGTCGCCCTGACCGGTCTGCTGACCGTCTCGGCCGACACCGAGGACGAGCTGCGCACCGCCTGCGCCGTCGTGGAGACCGCCGCTGTCGGCGCCCAGCTCGATCTCCGGCTGCTGACCTGGCAGCAGGCCGAGGCGTTCACCGCCGCCGCCCTGCCGCTTGCGCTCGCCGCCTGACCCTTCCCTTCGAAAGAGCACCCTCATGTCCCGCACCGCCAGCCCGACCGCGCAGGACTTCGTGCCCTTCGCCACCGCCGCGCTCGACTTCCACCGGGCACTCAACATCCCGGGCGGCCCGCTGGTCACCACCCGGGCCGAGCTGGACACCCTGCACGCCCACCTCGTCTCGCTGTACGGGCTGCTCGACGCCCACGCCGGTCGCACCGGGCAGCTCGTCGCTGTCGAGGGCGACCAGCTCCATACCGCCCGCACCCGCATCTGGCAGGCCGCCGAGCACCTCCACGCCGCCTACCACGCGGCGCCCCGGCCGGACTCCGGCGAGATCCCCGCACCGGAGGCGTGCCAGGCCGGCCTTCCAGAGGGAGCACCGGAACTGACCATCTGCCAGCGCCACCAGCGCACCGCTCATCTCGTCCGGCGGCGCACCACCCCGGCCGACCTGCACGCCCCGTTCACCGGCCTCGTTCGCCGCTGACCCACCCCTCACCTGGAGAAACGCTCATGCCCCGTACCCGCGCCAGCGCCTCCCCTCTGTTCGTGCCCCGTAAGACGACACGCGCCGAACAGCGGGTCGCCCGAGCCGGTTTCACCGAAGCCCGCCGCCAGGCACGCGTCGCCGGAAACCCGCCCAAGCACCGCGCCGAGCAGACCCTCGACCCGGATCTGCGGCCCACCTACCCGCTCGCCGGTCGCCCCGGTCCGGCCTCCGCCCGCGGCGGCAAGCTCGCCCTGCCCGCCCACCGGATGACCACCGCGACTGCCAGCGGCGCCTACCCGTTCGTGGCCGAGGGCGGCCTGGGCGCCGAAGGGGTGTTCATCGGCCGCGATGTGCACGCGGAGGCGGCCTTCTGCTTCGACCCGTTCTCGCTCTACAACAGCAACAGGGTGGAGGGCTTCACCAACCCCAACGCGGTCCTGGCCGGGATCATCGGCATGGGCAAGTCGGCGCTGGCAAAGTCGATCGCCACCCGGTCGATCGCCCACGGCTACCGGGTCTACATCCCCTGCGATCCCAAGGGGGAGTGGACCGGTGTCTCGCAGGCCCTCGGCGGCTACAGCATCGCCCTGGGCCCGGGGCTTCCCGGCAGGTTGAACCCGCTGGACGCCCCGGCCCGCCCCGCCTCCGTGAGCGAGGAGGACTGGTTCACGGAGGTTCGCAAGCGCCGTCTGCTGCTGCTGGCCAGCCTCGCCCGCACCGTGCTGAAGCGCGACCTGCTGCCGATGGAGCACACCGCCCTCGACCTGGCCCTGGATCTGGTTGTCGCCGACGCCGCCGCCCGGGGCACGGTGCCGCTGCTCGGCGAGATCGCGCACGTACTCGGCTCCCCCGAACGCCTCGACCACGCCCTCGGCCACCAGGCGGGGCACCTCGGTTCAGCCGCCCAGGACCTCGCCCACGCCCTGCGACGTCTCGTGCACGGCGACTTGAGCGGCATGTTCGACGCGCCGAGCACCGTGTCGTTCGACCCGACCACACCGATGCTGTCCATCGATCTCTCCCGTCTCGGCGGCTCCGGTGACGACACGGCACTGGTGCTCGCGATGACGTGCGCGAGCGCATGGATGGAGTCAGCCCTCAGCGATCCCGATGGTGGTCGGCGCTGGGTGATCTACGACGAGGCGTGGCGGCTGATGCGGCACGTCGGGCTGCTGGAGCGGATGCAGAGCCAGTGGAAGCTCTCCCGAGGGCTGGGCATCGCGAACCTCATGGTGATCCACCGCCTCAGCGACTTGCTCTCGGCGGGCGACGCCGGTTCACGCGGCCGAGTCCTGGCCGAGGGGCTCCTCGCGGACTGCAGCACGCGCATCATCTACCGCCAGGAGCCCGACCAGCTCGCCGCCGCTGCCTCTCTGCTCGGCCTGACCGGCGTCGAGACCCAGGCGGTGTCCGCCCTGACCAAGGGCCGAGGTCTGTGGAAGGTCGCCGGCCGCTCCTTCATCACCCAGCACATCCTTCACCCGGCCGAGCGTGACCTGTTCAACACAGACGCCCGCATGGCGGCCAAGGTCCGTGAGTTCACGAATACCGACGCCCTGATCTCCGTGAACCGAAGGGTGGTTTAGCGATGACGAGCGTAACCGAAGAGTGACTCGTGGCACCCAGGACCCGATATCGGTCGAATGTCTCGCGGGCATCCGGGGCGAACTCGGGTCGTCCAACACGGAACCCGCACGCACGCATGAGGCTCAGCGGTCGCTCGAGATCGAACATCCGCCCAGACCTCCGACACATGGACGACCTGTCGTCAAGCCGTGTCGAAAGAGTGGCCAATGTGTGGCGTGATGCCACTGTTCCCCTTGAATCGTAAGTATGCCTACGCACATGATCTGTCGACTCCGAGCGACACCTGTCGGACGACTTGCAGCCCGCTCAACCAGCCTAGGAGACATTTAGAGAGCCAAGAAGGTCATAGCTTCGACCGCGCTCCTGTTCGCCGCCCTGGCGATGACGCCCAGCACGGCTAACGCCGCCCTGAGCGAGTGCAATTCGAACAACATGTGCCTGTGGGGCAACAACGACTTCGCTTGGCTGATCGGCGAACGCGCCCACGGCCAGAGCTCGTTCGCAAATCTGAGCGGTGAGAAGAACGACGAGATGGACTCCTGGGCGAACCGCTCTGCGAGCTACGATGGCTGCATGGCTGGCAACGCCAACGGCGGCGGGGACAAGCAGGGCATGCGCAGGGGCAGCAACGACAACAACGTCTCTCCCTTGAACAGCGACGAAGTTTCGTCGTTCCGAACCTCAGGCGGTTGTTGAATTGATTGAGGCCGTAGATGCCGCGCTGATCCGGACCAGGGGGGTCTGCAAGGCTTACCGCTCCGAAGTGGAGACTGTGTGGGCCGCGCGGGATGTGGACTTCGAGGCACGACCGGGCGAGTTCGTGTGCATTTACGGCACCAGCGGTTCGGGGAAGTCGACTCTGCTCAATCTGCTGGCAGGTCTGGATCTCGCCGATACCGGCGAGATCCAGGTCGGCGGCGTCGAGGTGGGGACCGCCGGTGATAAACAGCGAGCTGATCTCAGGCTCCGCACTGTGGGCGTCGTGTTCCAGGACCACAACCTGATCCAGGAATTCACGGCAGCAGAGAACGTCTCCCTGCCCCTGGAAGCACTCGGCCTACCGACCGCACAAGCCCGCTCGGAAGCCCTGCGGCAGCTAGCGCGGGTTGGCCTTCCCGGCCTGGAAGACCGGTTTCCCTCACAGCTCTCCGGCGGGCAACGCCAGCGTGTAGGTGTGGCGCGCGCCTTGACCGGACAGCGCGCGGTGCTCCTGGCGGACGAGCCGACCGGAGCACTGGACTCCGCTGCCACCCAGGAACTGTTTGCCTTGATCCGCACGCTGTGCGACGAGGGCGTATTGGCCGTGATCTGCTCACACGATCCCCGCTGCCGGGACTACGCCGACACCGTCTACGAGGTCGTGGACGGCCGGCTGGAGAGTCGTTCGTGAAGCCTCGATCCGCGGAGGCCGCTGCCGGACAGCAATTGCGGCTGGCCTTCCGGCTGGCACGGCGGCTGGGACGCTCGCGCGCTCTGGTCCGCTCCACCCTGACGGTGTTCGTTGCCGCGGTCTTCGTCATGGCGATGTTCATCGTGCTCAAGACCCTGTCGCTGTCCGGAGCGCAAGTCGCCGATCGGGACATGGGCCGGTTCGATGCGTCGGTGGGCTACGGCAGCATCCAGCTCCCGCCCGGGGACGACACATTCGCCCCAGAGCTGCGAGAGCGCCTGCAACAGGCAGGCATCACCGATGCGTTGGTTATGCTCAGCGCCTTCGACGTCCAGCTCGATACCACGCCGGCACGCAATGTGACCATGTTCGAGGCTGACTGGAGCTCAAACCCATACCCGCGTCGCTACGACCTTCAGTCCGGACGTTGGCCGACCGGTCCGGGCGAGGTCGTCGTCACCGAGCCCCAAGACGTGCGGACCGCACCGGGCAGAGAGCTGACCGTGCTGGGAGACGTCCGCCTCAAGGTGGTCGGCACGGCCGACGACCGTAATGCCAGCACCACGAACCTGCTGGCAGGCCCTGGCACGTGGGCGGCGTTGGACGAGAACCTGGTCGAGGGTTTCCCCATCTTGGCCACCCAGCCCCTCCTCTTGTGGTCGGGCGCCGAGCCCAAGAGCGCAATCACGGCGTTCAGCGCCGCAATCCGCGACTGGGAGAAAGAGCAGAACAGAAAGTCTGAAAGTGACATCGCCGTCGCCAACACGCTCTCCCTGCGGGAAGAGGGCAGCGGGGAGGGATTCTGGATCGAGAAGACCCCAGCCGGCTACACGGTCCCGGCCCTCCTAGTGCCGCTGGGCGCCGTACTGCTGGTGTTCGGGCTGAACGACCGGCGCTTTCGGCGCACCGCAGGCTCCCTGACCTCCCTGGGCATCTCCCGCCGTACCGCAGCGGCTGGCCTCACTCTCGCCACGCTGGCCTGGTCCCTTATCGCGGCGACCGCAGGAGCCGCAGCCGGTCTCGGCGTGGGTGCGGCTGCCCGCCTCCTCGTCTCCCACCTGAGAGAGCGTCCGGCCGGTCCCATCGACGGACTCGCCGATCCCGCCCTCCGCCTGCTCATCCTGATCGTGCTCACCTCTCTGTTCGCAGGGCTGGCGCTGGCACGCGATGACCGGCGCCACGCCGCGGCGCCGGCCAACCGCGACAAGACTGGCCGCTCCACTGGCGACGTAGCCACCACCAAAACGTCTCGTCGCATCCGGGATACCCGCCAGGTACTGGCAGTGATCGCCTGGTGCGCCACAGCCGTCTACGCAGTCCGTGTCGATTCCCCGGCTATGGCCATGACCCTGACCGGCTTGGTGACCGTCGCTGTGCTGCTGGTCATCCCCGAGGCGTTCGCACTGTCGCTGAAGGTTATCCCCGAGAAGGGCCCCCGCTCCCGGCTCGCCCGTCGGCAGCTGGCCGCCGACTCGCGCCGCGCCTCCGCCTCCCTCGCCGTACTCACGGTCCTCTTCGGAGCTTCCCTAGGATTCCTCGCCCTCCTGGACACGCTGCTGCGCACGGCCGACACGCAGAGGCACCCCGACGTATTGTCCGGCCAGATCCTGCTGGCCGACAGCACCAGTGACCGCTTCGCCCCCACGAAGTCCGTGCTACGGGCCGCAGAGGCAACTGGCCTTTTGGACGGCCACCCCCGCTTCGAGATCACTCCCGCCTACACCATGGACAGCGACAACGTCACCCGTTCAGCCACCCGGCCGGGCAGCGACACCATTTTCCTCACCGTGAAATCCCCTGCCGACGCCGAGCGCCTGCTCGGGCATTCCCTGGGCCGTGAACAGTTGGCCACTCTGACCGAGGGAGGCTTGCTGATCTGGTCCGATGCCCCGGGCGCCCCAGAAGGCACCTCCGCACGTACCAGCCTCGTCGTGCACCAGGACGACAAGACCCTTGGCCGCACCCCAGAACTCCCGATGGTCGCGGTGGACGCGGCACCGACCCAGTGGCGAGCCGGCAGCGACGGCATCATGCTCCGATCCACAGCGAGCGAGCTTCGGCTGCCCATGCCTCCTCAGGGGCCGATCATGATAACCGGCCTTGCGGACACGCAGACCGAAGCCGTTCAGCAAGCCCTCATCACCTCCGGGCACGACGGACGTGCAGCACGGATCTACGTGCCCCCCGAGCCGGCCGTCGCACCGGCGGCACTGCTCGCCACCGCAGTCGCGCTCGTACTCCTCGTCCTGACCACAGTACTGACGGCTATCCGCGGCCAAATCCGGACACTACGCGGCTACATGGTCGGCCTCACCGCCCTGGGACTGCCCCCTGCCTGGACTCGGCGCATCCTGCTCTACCAGCAGGCAGCCCTCATAGCGGTCAGCACCCTGCTCGGTCTGGTCATCGCCTTGCTGCCTACCGTGATCATCGCCAACCGGATCTCCGGCTTCGTCCTGAGCGTTCCCTGGGCACAGTTGACCACCCTGCTCGCGGCCATTTACCTCGCGGCACTCCTGGCCGCTGCTCGTTCACTCATCCGGCTCCGGGAACAAAGAGAAAGCTGATCGTTCCGCGCGCTGGCGTGAGCCGCACCAGTGACGACGAGGGTGCGGTTGGGGACGCGCGGAACCGGCGCGCACAGCGCGCGAGGTGACTGCGCCAGGGCGAATCAGATGCCGAGGTAACAGTCGGTGGTGGGTGGGGGTCACGCTCGGGTGCCTGCCTAGCTCGCGCTATGAGTCCCCACGGTGTCGGCGGAGCCGCCGGCCAGATCCTGGTGCTCAAGGGTGTTCGTGTAGCGGAGTGCGGCAGTGATCGAGAGTCCGAACAAATCACAAATGCGTCGGACGTCCCCGCCGGTGGCGTGGATCTTCTGCAGGATGCGGTCCTCCCGCAGCGCTTGGGGCTTCAACTGGGCAGCGACCCAGGGAAAGTTTCGGCTGACGGGTGTGGTTCGTGGGGCGGTCCTCCGGTTGATGAAGAGGTGGGCATTGAGAGTGGCGGGCCAGGTCCTCGTCCGGTGGTCGAGATAGGCGGTCAAGCGGGTCAGGACCCGGGCCGGCCAGCGAAATTGTTCGGTCCTGAAGCTTGAGGCGTCCGTCCCGGATGTCGGTCAGCTGCATCCCAGCCAGCTGCGGGCTGGTCAACGCGTGGAACACGACGAGCGCGACGGCCAAGGCCACGGCAGGGTCCGGTGAGCTGAGCGCCTTGCAAATAGCCTCGCTGTCTAGTGGGAGGGGAACCGTGGCGTTGACGGGAGTGATGGGAAGCCCACGCGTCGGATCGGTAAACATCATCTTCCGGGCCTTGAGGACCTTGAACAGCGACCGGAAGCCTTGCTCGGCGAAGTTGCGCTGCGCCCCTCTGGCTGGGAGAGCGGCGATGAAGTCCTTGCGGCTGACCTCCGCCAGGGACTGGCGCCCAGTTTCCGCAGCAGCAGTTGCCTCCACTTCAGCGGGGTGAACTGAGCGACTTCGAGGCGGTGTTGAGGCGGCTCGACGGTTGCCGATTCACCATGCGAGCGGTGTCGTTTGCCACGCGGCACGTAGGTGTGGTATAGGCTGGCCAGGTAGAGCTGTTGGCCGTTGCGGCATAGCGCTGCGAGGTCGACCGCCCGGCCGGGTTCCTTCACGCGGCGTCCTTCCACGCTGCAGAGGCGGCACATTCCGGCGTCGCCGATCGTCGTGTGGAAGCCGCACACCATGCATTCGGCCATCGGATAGTGGGTTGCCCACCAGCGACAGCTCCAGCAGTACCAGCTGTGGGCGCGATGGACGCCCCAAGCCAGGCAGCTGCGGCACGCCCCGGGATACATCGGCGCGCCGGGGTGGCACGAGTCGCACTGGCCCTGGCTGAAGTACCGGTCACGGTCCCGCAGCTTCGGCACGGAGGTGGCGCGACGGGGCCTCCGGGCAGGCACTCGTAACAGAAGTCCATCCGCGGCTTGGTCCATGCAACGCGGTGGACCTGGCAGATCGCGCACTTCGAGGGCGGCGGGATGCTCACAGGGGCGGTTCCGATCGGGGGCGTCCGAACCGTGGCGTGACCACCACGGAAGTGTCCGACGTGGCGGACGCTGCCTGCTGCTGCTCGGGGCGGAGTGCAGCGACCTTGTCGGGCTCTCTGATCAGCAGAGCGGTGGGGTCGCAGTCGAGAACCGAGCAGATCACGTCCAGGTCATCGAGGCGGATCATGGTAGGAGTGCCGGTCCACAGCGCCGACATTTTCCCCGCGCTGATCTCCAGCCCAGCCGCCGCGAGTTGGCGGCGCATGTCCGTGGACTTCCAGATGCCGTGCTCGGCTGCCTTCATCCTCAGATTCCAGCGCACGAGGTCACACCTCCATTCCGAATCGAGCTTCGAGCCGCTGGTTGGCCTGAGTCCACGCCCGTTCGATGTGCTCACTGCGCACATGGATGTAGCGGGTCGTGGTGGACAGCCATTCGTGCCCGAGCAATTCCTGAAGCGCCTTGAGGTCCATCCCGTCGCCATACAGAGAGGAGGCGCAGTAGTGACGAAGAACGTGGGGAGTCAGGTGGCCGACCCATGCAGGCAGCCACAGCTTCGTCTGGGCCTTCAGGGCCTGACGCAGGGCATCGTCGCCGACCCGTGCACACCGGTTAAGCAGCTCGTCGTGGCGCTCGCTGGGCAGCATCGGCGCGTCCGCGTTCGACCAGTCAGCCCCGAACTGGTGGCGGACTTCGGCCAGCCACCAATCGATCAGCTGGTCCGCGCCGTTGATCGCGGGGACAAGCCGGGGCTTGGGGCCGCGGCCTCTGCTGCCCTTGCCGAACCGGACTGCAGCTTCCCGAATTCTCCGAGATCGGGGCGCCAGTCGCGGATGTCGAGCATGACCGTCTCATTGATCCGCAGGCCCAGGCGTCGCCAGAGCGAGGCGGCAAAGTAGTTCCGCGCCGCGGAAAGATACTTACGCGCCTCGGGAATGCTCGCGCGCCACTGGCGGAAGAGCACATCAACTTCGGTGTCGGACGGAGGGATGCGCAGCTCCCCTGCTGCCCGGCCCGGAGGCCGGTTGTATTCGTCGATCGGTTGCTCGACGACGTATCCCGTCAGCGCGTGGATGTCGCCCTGGTAGCGATTGATCACGAAGTTGAAGAACTGCGCCACCGTGCTGGCCTTGCCAGCACGCGTGTTGGCGGTGTTGCCCAGCCGCCGGAGGCCCGCCAGAAACCGATCCGCGTCGTCGCAGGTAGCCGTCCACAACGGGCCCTATAGGGTTCGTGCAAAGTCGATCACCACCGACCGACTACTTCCGATGTAGCCATCGGTCAGGCCGGCAGATGCCATCGCCAACGCGTACTGGTCGACAATCTCCTGCTCGAAGACCTCGACCTCCTCGGCCGTGCGTAGGGCTCGGGCCGAGGCCAGGTTACGGACGACAGCAAGGGTCATCGGCCGCTCGGTTCACAGAACTGGCGCCTGCGTCAGATATACAGCCAAGGCTTCAGGAATCCCGATGGAACAACGGATTCTTCATTCCGTCGAGTGAACCCCCGCTGACCTGCACCTGCAGGTCACAACAACGTGCTCGCGGGGATCGAACCCGCGGGAGTAGAGACATAGCCCAACGACCAGCACAGCAACGGGAATCGATCATGTCTGCTTCTTCCACTCCTTCCTCCGGTGACAACCAGCCGTCGCAGGCCACCGACCCTTTGGCGTGGCGACGGCACCTCACGGCACTGGCCTCGGCCGCCGCCGGGATCAACGAGGCGTGCGACGCCTGGGACGCGGTTTCGGACTCGCTCTGCGACGCGGCCGGCTGGCCGCTGGACGACAAGGTCTACGGGGACGGGAAGGTCAAGCGGGACGCCGAAGCGTGGGAGCACGCCGAGGTGTTCCTCGACCACGGCCCCGAGGTCCTGGCCGGGGTCCGCGCCGCCGCCGACGGCCCCGACTACATCGAGGGGCCGATCAGTGACGACCTCCGTCGGATACGCGGGATCGACACCATCCTGTTCCGGGCGGAGGAGCTGCGGCACAAATGGGACGGCGTCATGGCGCTTATGGACGGTTCGCAGCCGAGTGTGCTCCACCTCTACCAGGAGCGTGCCGAGGAGCACCGCAACACCGAAGGCTGGCACTACTCACATGAACTCGGTTTCAAGGGGCCGGCGTTGGTGCGTGTCGGTGAATACCTAGTTCACCGGGCGGACGCCGAACGGCCGGCGCAGACCGAGCGGGCTCGCGTCGCCCTGACCCGCTGGACGCACAACACCCCTGCCGTATCACCTGCTTCGCCCCAGGTCCCGCCGGCATCGCAGCCGCCGGATCCCGGTCGCTCGCGGTGATCCCTAGCACGCAGTCACGGCAGCGCCAAACTGCCCGATCACCAGATCCTCATGGACCACCGCACTCCTTCAAGCTCCACGCCCTGTCGGCTCCCGCCGTGCGGCGGGGCGTTCGCAACGGAGAACTCCATGCACCACGAAACCCCGCCCCCGACCGCCACATCCGATCCGCGTCGCCTTCAGGCTGCCCTCCGTTCAGCGCTCGGGCAGCGCGGCCTGGAGGGCACCGTCGAGTACGGCCTCAGCGACTACATCGTCCACGCCGAGCTTCCCGACGGCAGTTCGCTGATCATCTCGCCGCCGCAGGAGCCGCCCTCCGAGTACCCCGAGTCCCCGGAAAGCTGGATGGTCACCCGCCACCGGTCCGTCGAGCCTGCCGTCTACGAGGTGATCTACGACTCCGAGCCGGACGGTCCGCATGCGCGCCACGGCGGCAGCGTGCCGGATCTCCTCTCCGCTGTCGACGCCCGCCTAGACCAGCTTGGCGTACCGACACGCCAGGAGCAGGAACGTTCCGGCGAGGCGCGCGCCGCCACCGTGCTCCCGCCCGACTCCGCTCCATCCCGGGCGAGGGTCGCTCTCGCCTCCTCGCCGTCGGTCGGCCAGCGCGTGCTCCCGACCGGTCCGCCGCCGGAGTCTTCCGCGCGGGTCGCGCCGCCACCGGCCAGTTCCTCATCCGCTCCCCGGCTCTGACCGACCGCGATCCAGGAGTCCTCCGTGCACCGCACCCTCAGAACTGATCCGCCCGTCGCCCGCACCTGTAACCGCACCCGCCTCGGATGGATCTGCCATGCCCAGCCACTACGACGTGCTGCCCGACCTGGCCTTCGGCCACCACCCCGTCCACGGCATCGTCGCCGCGAACCCGAAGAACCTCGCGGCCAGCACCTGGATGCTCAAGGGATTCGACTTCCATCCCGTCCCCGACCAGCCGACGTTGTACGCGCTGGCCGACCAGAACCGTGACGGACACGGCCGTACGAGCCGGGCCATCGAGCTGCTGCGCAAGGCCGGCTACCAGGTCGATGTGGACGTCGCACTTGACCCTGCACCGGCGCCCGACACGGCACAGGTACGCGACCGCGGCCCGCTCGGTGAACCAGACGTCGCCTTCGCCGATCACCCGCAGCTCGGCATCGTCGCAGCCCTCGACGACCGTGTCTCCGGCCTCAGCGGGCTCACGCTGGTGGAGGACGGCTGGCGGCACAACTCGAGCCTGGACATCTACACGCTCCCCGCGACCACCGATCGCGTCGAGGCGCTGGGGAAAGTCGCCAACGCCACGGTGGCCCTGCACCGTTCGGGGCTCCAGGTCGCAGTGCAGCCCCGCCTCGCTCAACAGGTGACGGCTCGGCCCCGCCCTGCTACCACGCCGGCCGCCGTCCGTGAGCGCGGCCATGGTCCCGCTCGCGCGTCTCCGATGAGCGCCGCCGCGCTCGCCGCCAGCCCAGCCCGTGCCGGTATCCTGGGCAGGGCGCCGGTCCCCGCCTCCGCCGTCAACACAGCGGCGGTTCGGCCGGTTGACCCCCGCGTCACGTACTCACGCGACCGCTGATCCAGATCCTCAAGGAGGCCCGACCCCGCTGGGCACCGCATTCGCGGAGTACGGACGAATCACCAAGACCGAACACCTGCTTCGGGTGGTCGACCCGGTGGACGACACGTACCGCCGTCAGATGAACCGGCAGCTCACTGTGCAGGAGTCCGGCCACAAGCTCGCCCGAGACGTGTGCCACGACAAGCGCGGCACCATCCACCAGGCGTACCGAGACGGCATGGAGGACCAGCTCGGCTCACTCGGCCTGGTTTCAACGCCATCGTGCTTTACCACGAAGTACCTCGACGCCGCCGTCGCCCAGCTCCGCGCCGAGGGCCACGAACTCCGCAACGAGGACATCGCCCGCCTGTCCTCGCTCAAGCACCGCAACCTGAACCTGCTCAGCCGCTACAGCTTCACCGCCCAGGTCCCGGCCGCCGGAGCGCTGCGCCCGCTGCACGACCCGGACGCGCCGGAACTGGACACGGACGATGACGAGGCCGACCACGACTGAGTAGGGCCAGGACGCAGACGTCTAGGGGAGAACGCTGCTCACAGGCCCTGCATCGTTGCCTCAAGCTCGGCGAGCTCCGCTTGTGCCTTCGTGTACTTCTCATTCGTCTCCTTGTACTTCTTCTCCCACTGGTCCCGCTCCTGCTCAAGCCGCTGGGCCTGTCGCTCGAAGTGCTCATTCTTCACGTCCAGCTGGCGGAGCTTTTCTTCGAGCTCCTTGATGCGATCTGCGTCGTTCACCTCTGTGTTCCTTCCCGTCGACTGGTGTCGGCCATGCGGATTCTGAGCAAGAGCTGGGCGCCTCGCGCATGCCGGCCAGCGGTCTGTGGCGGATGCGTCTCCGCCCGACCTCAGGCGTCGGCAGCGAAGATCGACCGGTCCGCACTCCACGAACGATGTGGTCACTGCAGGGTCACCACAACCCGCGCGTGCTGACCCCTTGGCGGCTGGATGTGCGGCTGTAGCACGCTACTGCCCCGCTGTTCAGGTGCGGGCGAGGTGGAGTTCGGGCAAGGCCGGTGTGGTGCAGGGTCTGCGCGGCCGGAGTGATGTCGAGGGTGAAGGTCTCCGGGGGCGGGCCATCGGCCGCGTCGTAGGCGTCGTCTCGGCCATCTGCCTGATCAGGTGGTGGAGCAGATCGCGGTGGCGGCGACGCGGCCTTCGTGGAAGCGGGCTACCCAACCTGCCGCGTCGCTGATGGGAGAGCTGGCCTCGACCATGTCGTAAACGGTGCCGCCGCTGGCGAAGACGCCGTTGCCCTGGTAACCGCCGCCGATGACCTTGCTGTCGGACGGGCAGCGAGCAATCGCGTTCTCACCCGGCTCGGACCCGGCACTGCTCGCCACCGTGACAGAGGCCCCGACTTTGCAGATCGCGGTGGCGGCGACGCGACCTTCGTGGAAGCGGGCTACCCAACCTACCGCGTCGCCGGTGGGAGAGTTGGCCTCGACCATGTCATAAGCAGTGCCGCCGTTGGCGAAGACGCCGTAGCCCTGGTAACCGCCGCCGATGACCTTGCTGCCAGACGGGCAGCGAGCGATCGCGTTCCCACCCGGCTCGGACAGGGCACTCCTCACCACCGTGACGTCCGGGGCAGCGGCTTGCACATGGGTGGCGCCCACGGCTGCCACCCCGCTCAGAACGAGTCCAACAGCCGTCCAGATGAGCCGGTTCTTCTTCATGGGTACCCCTCGCTCAACGCTGACGCCCAAGATCAGCAACTGCCGGCACCTTACATAACGTCATCGATTGAACACAAAGAGCGATCACGAGTGGCGAGTCAGCACTTGCTGCCTGGGATCCGTTCGGGCGAAGGTCAAGGCCACCGGCGGGCGCATGTGCGGGACTCTTTGGACTAGCGGCGGGCTCGCGGTGGCTCTTCCGATGCGTTCTCGATCATCCCTGCTTGGCGTCAAACGATGGCGAGCTCAAGCGGTCAGCGCATCACCGCTGTTCAGAAGGTCAGCGTAGACCTCTGCCGAAGTGCGGTAGCAATGGATCTTGCGCGGGCGGTGGTTGAGCTCGTGGGCGATGGCGTCCCGGTCGGCCTGGCTGAACCTGCGAAGGTCCGCGCCCTTGGGCAGGTACTGCCGAAGCAGCCGGTTGGTGTTCTCGTAGGTGCCGCGCCGCCACGGGCCGCGCGGCTTGCAGAGGTAGATCGGCATCCCGTCTCGGCGGTGATGGCCTGGTGCTCGGCGATCTCGCACCCTCGGTCCCAGGTGAGCGTTCGTCGTAGCTGGGGCGGGATGCCGAGGAGATTCCTGGTGAGATGCGGAGTGACCTGTTCGGCCTTGATGCCGTCGGGCAGCGCGACGATGGCCGCGTAGCGGCTGGTGCGCTCGACCAGGGTGGCGACGGCCGAGGGCCGACGTGCTCGACGTCCTCCACCGCGACCAGGTCGCCCTCCGTATCCACGACGGCGCGTTCTCCGCGATGGACTTCACCGCCCGCCACCGGCGCACCGGCAAGCTGCTGTCCACCGTGAAGTTCATGGTGCAGACCCTCGCCGCCGGCGAACTCCAGCGCGAGCTGACCTACGACGGACTGCGGGCTCGCCGCCGAGGCCAAGGGCAACAAGGGCGGACGCCGCCCCGCCGTCCCGGCCGCGAAGGCCGACCACGTGCGCACCGCGTACCTGGAAGGCCGGTCCATCGCCGCTCTCGCCCGCGACCACGGGCGTCAGCCGCGCGGCGATCCGTACCGTCGTCGCCGACCTCATGCCCGACCACACCGCCAGCGAGGAGGACGCCCCCGCCCCGGAGCTGCCGGTCACCCTCGACATGCCCGGCAAGGTCGCTGACTACCTCCGCACCACCGGCATGGAACCCGCCCAGCGCGCCGTGCTCGACCAGGGGGCGACCGTACGGCGCGGCCAGGGCTACACCCTGCGCGTCAGCGCCGTCCCCGTTGTGCACCGCCAGCTCCTCGCCCGCTGTCCGCTGCTCGACGGCGGCCAGGGCCTCCCTGCGGTCCCGGCGCAGCGCAAGGACCGCCGGGAGTAGGAAAACCGGGTCAGCGCACTCACACCGTGACCATGATCGTTCTGACCGATAGCTGCTGTACCGATGTTCCCCGGGGCCGGGGACGCTGGCTGCCCTTCTCCGGCCGGGTTTGCTGTCTCAGGCGTGGTAGAAGGCGTACATGAGGCCCTTGTAGGTGACGATGCCGGGGGTGTCGAGAACGGCCGGTCGGTCCTGTTCACCGATGGGGACGGGGGTGCTCCAGGTGCCGGGGGAACTGTTCGTTTCGTTGACGCGCCGGCTGAGGTAGGGCTTGCCGTCCATGTCGGTGTGCGCGCACCACAGGTTCTGGCCGTCGACGTGCAGAACGGGACTGTTCTTGCTTTCCCCCTGCGGGCCGCGTTCGGACTGCCATGACGCCTCGTCGGGGGCTTGATCCTTAGAACTCCAATACGTGCGCATCTGCGTGCGGTCCTGCAGGGCCGTGATCCACATGCGGCCCCGGCCATGGGCCATCGAGCAAGTGCCGAAGGGATCGGAGGACGTTGCCAGAGTCTTCTCGTCACCGAAGCGGCTGTCACGTGCTGACATGTGGCCGCGCAGGATCAGCGCGTTGCCGTTCTTGAAGGCGCTGCGGACGACCCAGAGCCGTCCCGCGTGCCCGGCCAGGGCAGGGCCGACCACGGTGTCCATATCATTCATGGAGCTCTTCGGGCTTGGCCACCTGTCGGCGTACATCCGGTTGTAGTGGATCTTCCCGTAAGTGGCCCCGCTCACCCAGCATTCCAGCGTGCCATTGGCCGGGACCGGTGCTGCCGGGTGGTCGGTGTTCAGGATCACGTATTGCGGGGTTGTCCACGCGGTGCCGTCATACCAGCTCGACATGACGGCCCCCTTCGGCTGGGCCCAGAAGACGCAGAGCCTGTCGTTGTAGACAACGGCACGGGGGGCGGTCTGGGCCGTCCAGCCGAACGGTGCCGGCAGGCTCCACTCTCCAGCCTCTTCGCCGTCCTGGGTGCGGGAGACGCAGTAGAGGGCGCCGGTGGGGTAGGAGGGGCGGTCACCGGTGTAGCGGACGCGGAGCTTGTGGTGGCCGTCACCGTTGAAGTTCCATTCCAGCTCTGGCCGGTGGACCAGGATCGCCATGTCCTCGCGGGTCAGCACGAAGCTGCGTGAGCAGGAGAGATCGTCGTAATTGCGCAGGGTATCCATCAGCCCGATGAAAACCTTGGCGATCTCCCAGCTGATGGAGACCGGGTCGGGCACCGGGACCAGATTGCTCACGGGGTTGCTCTCCAGCGTCTCCTCGATGATCTGGACCGCGGTATGGAGGGCGAGCTGGAGCTTGTCGTACCACTCGGCGTTGCTCTGGTCTGCCTCCCACACCTGGATGCCGGTCACGATCGAGCCGCGGGCCGTTAGGTCCAGGAAGACTTTCTTGTCGCTGGAGAACTCGCGCGTCTGGCCTTTCTTGACGGCGCCGAACTCCTCGGAGATGAATGCCTGTCCGCCGCCGCCGGCGCTTGAGGAGGCGGAGAAGTAGATCTCGTCGCGGCCCCCGCCCTGATCGCCGACCGCGCGTTCGACGTAGAAGCTCTCCATGTCCAGCCTCGCCTGCCACGAAGCTTCATTCCCCGCTGTCGCCGCCGGTGCTTCCGGCGCGGGAGTGTCCTCGGAAAGGGTCCCGGCGGAGGAGGCGGGGTAGCGGGCGATGCCGGTGACGGCGAAACCAGTCTCCCCCATCGCCTCCACGAACGCCGCGTCCTCCTCGACGCGGCCAGCCACCCAGTCCTCCCACCGCAGCAGCGACACGTTCGGCGCCTCCCACGCCTCCTGCGCCAGATCCGGCATCCGCCGCCGCAGATCAGCAATGGAATACCCCCACGAGGACGGCCGCGAGGTGATCGTCAAGGGAACGATCAGCCTCCGCGGAAGAGCGGTCCTCACCGTCTCCCGGTAGGCCAGGCCCCACTCCTTCACCTCCTCGTTGTCCACGACCGTCCTGAGCGCATCCACAAGCACCCGCTCCAGATCGGTCAACTCCCTCCCTTCCCGGAGCCGGTTCGCACCGTGCAGCATCACCGCCAGCAGCAGGTTGTTCGACTTCTCGGGCGCGGAGGCCAGCGCCGCGCCCGCCCGCCGGCTCCGGGTCTCACCCACCAGCATCGCCTTCAGCCGCTCGATCCGCTCCGGCGACGTCATCTCAACCGCCATACCAACTCCGCTCCTCGACATACCGCGACCAGTCAGCTCCGGACGACCCGGGCTGCGGACTCCTGCCGGGCGGCCTGCCGCCCCGCACCCAGCCCCTGCAGGACAAACGAGGAGAACGCGCCGGCGGACCGGGCAGGCAGAGGTTGTGACGGAGGGCGCGGGTGGTGAAGAGATCGACTGTGTGCGCCGGTGCACTACGAACCAGGCGGTAGCAGAGCCCAATACCGACCGATCGATCCGGGCGGCGGCAGCGAGGAGGTCGTCGCACACCGTCGCGTACTCATGCGCGCGCACGGCCTGGAGGTCACCCACGTGGATGCCTGCGGCGTTCGAATGGAGCTGTGACTGAAGGCGATCGCGGAGGTCGACCTCCCGACGGTGAGCTGGCCCTCGGGCCGGCGGATGCGGGCGGACTTGGGCCGCAACGACAATCCCAGATTCTCGGGCCGTGAGGCCGGTTCACAGGCGACCCTGGCCATGGCAATCACCTGAACGTGAGGCACGGCAGCCCATCAGGTACCAATGCATCGCCCGCCCGCACCCAGGCTCCGCGTCCCGGTCGGCCCGGCTCGGGACCCGGCCCTACTCACGCCGGACACGATGATCAGAGCGATCCAGCATTCGCAGACCAGCGCAAGGCCCGCCGCGAGTACGAGAACCGGGTCAGCACACTCATGCCCTGAACAAGATCGTTCTCAGCACCAACCGCTGTACCGGTGTTCCCGGAGGTCGGACACCCGGCTGACCGCCACCGTGCGGCCTCTACCAGCAATTCTCGGCCGGGCCAAACCTCGAATTTGCCGGACGCTCTGTCCACTGGCCCATCTGCAACGGGTCCTTCGCTCCCTCTGCCCCGGAGACTTCCGTGCCTACCTCGATCACCATCACGTCCGAGTTCAGCGGCAGCGTCGTTGCCAAGGGCGCTACCGATGACCTCTCCGCGCAGCTCCTCCGCCACGCCGGTTTCAAGCAGATCGACGACTGGCACGGCCGACGCCATCGCCTTCCCACCACCACTCCGCTCGCCGAGCAGGTCGCCATCGCCACCCATGCGGCCGAGATGCTTCGAGCCGCTCGCTATGACATCACCCTTCCGCCCTCCCTCGACACGGCCCGGATGAGCCCTCCGGTGCATGCCCTCGGGCCCTACGCCGCCGGAGCCGAGCTTCTCAGCATCACGGACCAGATCCGGGCGGCCGAAGACGGGGCCAGCCTTCAGCGGGCAGTTGACCACCTCCTTCACCCCGAACACGGCGCTCTGGAGCGTGTCCGGGAGGCGCTGGAAGCGGCGGGAGAACAGGTCAACGACTTGGACGACGACGCGTATGCGCTCGCTGACCGGTTCGGCTTCGCCTCGGAGTTCGTCAGCTCGGCCCAATCTGAACTTGTCGATTCCGAGGCCGAACTACGCCGCGTCGGCACCGCTTCGACGAGTTACTCCGCAGCACGGATTGCCCGTGATCACCGTGGTGCCGCTCTGGCCACTTCTCCCGCGGCGAGCCAGGCCAGGGTCTCCTCGGCATCCAGTTCCCAGACGGTGCCTGCCATTACGACGGGTCACCTGCCGCGCGCCTCAAGCCCCCGACGGTGACCCGACCGCTCGCTTCGTCGTCGGCCACCAGTACGTCGCGCGCCCCCGCTCGACTCACCCGTCTAGACCACTCACCCGCAGAGCAACATGCCCGACTATGGCTCCAGTATCGGCAAGGCCATCGGTGCGGCCATGCAGCACAACATCCGGCTCGCCCACCGCAGCGCGGCACCGGGCTCCGACAAGCCGCTGCAGTTCAGGCACCTGCCCAGCGCTTCCGCCGATCCGTACTTGGTCCGAGGGATGATCTCTCACCTCCACGAGGACGCCTCGCCCGATGAAGTGGCGGGCACCATCGAGGAGGTCAACGGCGCACTGGTCGGGGCCCTCCCCGGGCTGATCGAACTCGTCGCCTCTGCCGTTCAGACTTCCAGGAGTACCCCCATGAGCTGCGCGAGAGCCGAGCGCGCCCCGCCCCGCCCGCTAGCACACCCAAGGAACCGCCGTGCCTTCCCCGCGCACCAGCGCGCCCTCGACCACCACCGGGTCGGACGCGCTTCTCTACCTCCTGTTCGGCATCCTCGGCGCCGCCATGGCTTTCGGCTCCCTGGCCTGGCTGACCGGAAATCTCACCAACGCCTACGTCGGGAGCGGGACATGGGCCCCCTTCCGCGTCACGGACGCGCTGCTGCACCCGGAGGTGCTGTGGCCGACCTTGAGCACCAGCATGCTGCTGGTCGGCGCCCGCGTCGTCCCCGGCTTGTTCACCGTTGCCCTGGTCGTCACCGCTGCCGTGCTGTGGATGCGCTGGCGTGCCGGGTCCAAGTCCGGCCTCGCCCGCAAGGCGGACCTGGCGCCGCTGCTGGACAAGGAGATCGTCGCCAAGGCGAAGAGCCTCCGCCCGAGCCTGGGCGGCCGGGAGAGTAAAAGAGGTCCTGCCCGCTGACCGCGGCATCCTGCTCGGCACCCTCGATCCCGGTCGTGCGGAGGTCCGCGCGTCCTGGGAGGACGTGATCGTCGCGATCATGGCCCCGCGTTCCGGCAAGACGTCCGGGCTGGCGATCCCCGCGATCCTCTCGGCACCGGGCCCGGTCCTGCTCACCAGCAACAAAGCCGCGAACGATGCCTTCACCGCCACGGTGGACGCCCGTGCCGAGGTCGGCACGATCTGGACCCTCGATCCGCAGCAGATCGCCCATCACCCGCGCGAGATGTGGTGGGACATCCTCGCTGACGCCCGCGATCTCACCGGGGCGAAGAGGTTGGCGGGGCACTTCGTGACGGCGAGCGTGGACGAGTCCAGCGGCTCCGACTTCTGGTCAACCGCCGCGAGCAACACCCTCGGCGCCCTCTTCCTCGCCGCCGCGTCCCACCGGCGGCCGATCACCGACGTCCTGGCCTGGCTCGCGATGCCGGCCGACCGCACCCCGGTGGACCTGCTCACCGACGCCGGCCACCATGCGGTCGCCGCCCAGCTCCAAGGCACCGTCTCCGGCGCAACCGAAACGCGTGACGGGATCTACGAGACCGCGAGGCAGTATGCGAGCTGCCTGCTCGACCCGGACGTCGCCGCCTGGGTCACCCCGAACGAGGACCTCTCCGAGTTCCAGCCGTTCGCCTTCGCCACGTCCCGCGACACCCTGTACCTGCTGAGCAAAAACGGCGGCGGCAGCGCGTCCGCGATCATCGCGGCGGCGGCCGACGCCGTGATGCGCGCGGCCGTAATCGTCGCCGAGCGCTCCGGCGGGCGACTCGACCCGCCCGCCCTGTGTGTCCTCGACGAGGCGGCAAACGTGTGCCGCATCTCGGATCTCCCTGATCTCTACAGCCACCTGGGCAGCCGAGGCGTCATCCCGATGACGATCCTGCAGTCCTACCGTCAGGGCCAGCGGTGCTGGGGCGAGGCCGGCATGGACGCCCTGTACTCCGCCGCCACCATCAAGATCATCGGATCTGGCATCGATGACGCGGACTTCGCCGACCGGCTCAGCCGTCAGATCGGCGATCACGACGTCCAGACCACCTCGGTGTCGACCAGCGAGGGCGGCAAGTCCACCTCGGTGAGCATGCGCACGGAGCGGAACCCTTCCGCCGGACGCCATCCGCGCCCTGCCCAAGGGCAAGGTACTGCTGCTGGCCACCGGCATCCGGGTCGCCATGCTCAACCTCAAGCCCTGGTACAAGGAGCCCTCCGCCAAGGTGGTCGGCCCGGCTTCCGCTCGCGCCACGAAGGCCATCACCGAGCGCGCCCTCGCGAAAAGCATCGGCCAGGACGATCTTGGACTGTCGGCATGAGCGCGCCCACACCACAGCAGGGGCGGTTGGCCCACGCTCCGGTCGTCCTGCGCGGTGGCCGGTGGTGGCTTGACGGCGGGGCCAGCTCGGTTCCCGCCTCCGATCCCGCCTTCACCGCCGTCCTGGACGACTTCGCGCTGTCGATGGCCGCTGCCGACCGGGCAGTCGCCAACCTCCTCATCCGGCAGGACGAGGCGCCCTGCGTTGATCCCGGAGGCCGGCGGTGAACCCGCTGATGAGCGCCGAGCAGGCGGTCCTCGGTGCCGCACTCCTCGACCCCGAGCAGCTCACGCACCTGGAGTGGCTCGCTGCGGACCACTTCTATCGGCCCGTCCAAGAGGCGCTGTACGACGCCCTCCGCAAGCTGCGCAACGACGGGCATCCCGCGCTCTCGGCCGATGGTCCGTTGCCGCTGTCGTGGGTGACCGACGCGATCGAGGAGGCCGGACAGCACGTGCGCGGGCTGACCGCGGCGTACGCCCACACCCTGATCCAGGCATGTCCCCGAACAGAGCACGCCCCGGTGTACGGCCGCATGGTGCTGGAGGGGGCGATTCACCGCACCGTCGCCCAGCACGCGATCCGTCTCCACCAGGCGGCTCGGGCCGACGCCGTCCAGGGCGAGGTCGAGGAAGCCTTGCGCACGGCGGACGTCCTGACCGGCGTACTCACCGACCTTGCACGACGCTGTGGAACCGACCCTCGACCGGTCCCACCCACCGCTGAGCCCTCTGCCGCCACGCACCTCCCGCCTCCGGCGCAAAGCGGCCAAGTCGCCGAGGACGAGCGGTTCCTCCTGGCCGTCCTCGCCGAACAGCCGGGGGCCATGGGCGAGGTGGTGGCCTGGCTGCGGCCGGGAGACTTCGCCGACCCGACCCACGGGCAGCTCTACCGGTGCCTGGGCGCGCTGCACCACCGAGGCGAACCCATCGACCGGATCACCCTGCTCTGGGAGGCCCAGCGACGCGGCCTGCTGGCCGACGGCACAGTGTCGAGCGAGCAGCTGACCGCCGTCTGCGAAGGCATGGTCCCCGGCAGCGCCGACTGGTTCGGACAGCGGGTGATGCGCTCCTCCGTCACCCGCACCGCCGCCGCCTCCGCGCGAGCCATCCGGCCCCTGGCCCAGGACGAGGTTCTGGGGCCCGGCCGGCTGATCAACCACGCCCTGCACGAACTCGGTCCGCTCGACGAGGTACGTGCCCGCTGGGCCACCGCGAACAGCAGTCCGGCTCCGAAGACCACGGCACCCGCGCCGCCAGCGGCCGAGCCGCCGCCCGACCGAGTGAAGGCCGCCCGCGCCCGCAGCACACCCCGCCAAGGCGCGTCACCCCCAGCCCCGGCCAGCCGTCTCCCCACGCTGTCAGCAGCCCGACCACCCTCGCGCGGCCACCCGTGAGGCCCCCTCCCCACCAGCCTCTTCTGCCCCTGGAACTCGCCTTGATCTACCCCATCTCCGCAGCCGCGCCGGACCTACGCGCCACGGCCCCGAGCCTCGCCACCCCGTTGATCGGGTCTCTCTGCTCGGGGTACGGCGGCCTCGACCTAGGTGTGCAGTCCGCGCTCGGCGGCACGCTCGCCTGGCACGCCGAGGTCGACCCGAACGCCTCACGCATCCTGGCCCGCCACTGGCCCGGCGTCCCGAACCTGGGCGACATCACCGCCGTCGACTGGTCCCTCGTTCCCCGGGTGTGTGTCCTGACGGCCGGCTTCCCCTGTCAAAGACGTCTCGGTCGCCGGCCGCCGGGCCGGACTCAACGCCCAGACCCGCTCCGGGCTCTGGCTGCACGTCGCCCGTGCGGTCGCAGCCCTCCGACCCTGCCTGGTTGTGATCGAGAATGTGCGCGGCCTCCTCACCTCCCCCGCCGGTTCCCCTGGCGACGTGGAACCCTGCCCGTGGTGTCTGGGAGACACCGCAGGTCAGCCTGCTCTGCGGGCACTCGGTGCCGTACTCGGATCCCTGGCCGACCTCGGGTACGACGCGAAGTGGCTCGTGCTTCGTGCCTCCGACGTCGGGGCCCCGCACCGCCGCGAGCGGACCTTCCTCGCCGCATGGCCCGCCGGGCACCCTGCTGAAGACGCCGACCAGCAACATCGGGAAGAACGGCGGCAGCCAGCATCCATCGAAGCGGAAGAGCGGGGGGCACGGTCCGAACCTGGCCGACGAGGTCGAGTGGCTGCTGCTGCCGACCCCGAAGGCGTCGGACGGAATCAAGGGATCGCCGAACCAGCGGCACGGCAATGGCGACATGACCCTGCCCAGTGCGGCTGCGTCTCTGTTGCCGACGCCGAGGGCCAGCGACACGGGCACCCCGGGCCGCCGCCCCGGGAAGGGATGGCGGCCTCCCTTGTCGGCGGTGGTCCTGCCCCTCTGGGCGGAGGAGACGCCGGAGGCGGGGACGCGGACCGGCGATGGGGAGCGTACGGATCCGCCATCACCCGATGGGAGAGCCTCACCCGCCCGGCCCCGGCCCCCACGGACGGCGCCGGTCGGCTCCGCGCGGACTTCGTGGAGTGGATGCAGGGCCTCGACGTCGGCTGGGTCACCGCGACTCCGGGGCTCGGCCGTCCGGCGCAGCTCACCGCGCTCGGCAACGGCGTCGTCCCACAACAGGCTTCGCGCGCCTTGCAGTTGCTGGCACCACCCTTCCCCTGCTGTCCCCGCTGCGCCGACCGATAGCGCTCCGCTACCGCGTTTTTCCGGCCGGACCAAACCGCTGATTCTCCGGATCCTCTCGGGCATGTCGCCGTCTCACAGATGGAGCACACCCCCATGGCCGACACCAGCCCGACCTCCCCCGGCCCCGAGCCGTACCGCGTCCCCGACGCAGACCTCGACGACCTCGCCAGCACCCTCGCCAAGACCATGGCCGAGGTCAGGCAGCACGGCGTCATCCTCGACCGCCTCGGCTCCGAGCCCGACCCCGGCGCCATCCAGCCGCCGGACGGCGCCCCGGAAGCCGAGGCGACTGACGGGAAGAAGCCCGCCGGCCCCGCCTCGGTGTTCATCCTCGCCCTGGGCGGCAAGGAGTACGCCGTCGAACTCGCTGCCCTCAGCGACTGGGTGAACTACCTCTTCCTGCCGGTGTGCGGCCGGGAGATCAGCACGAGCCGTCCATGGTGCGCGCACTGGCACGAACACCCCGAGGCCGTCGCCCGGCTCCACGCACTCTGGCTCGCCTGGCAGCAGTTCACCGACACGGAGGCCGGCCTGTCCGGCCCCTCGACCTGGCATCGCGACCACCTGGACCAAACCCTGGCGCACCTACGTGCGCCCGACGGACCGTTCGCGGCCTGCACGACCAGCGCAAGTCGCCCCAATCACCGGGTGCTGGCCACCCCGGCGCCCGAGCAGGCGGGGGTGGCGGCGTGAACGACATTCTCGACTTCGGCCTCGACGATCTCTCGCCGGTCGACGACGACTCCGAGGAGGCGATGGAGGCCCTCTGGACTGGCGACCTGACGGTGCTGTCCCAGCACCACACCACGCCCAACGGTTCGCACAGCTTCGTCCTCGCCCACGACCGATCGGTCACCTGGGGGATACCCGGCGAGCCACAGCTCGTTGCGATCGCAGTCGCTCGGGATCTGCGGCAGTCCACGTTCACGTTCGAGACGAGTCACCACGCCACGGCGTCCTTCGCACAGAACTGGCTGGCAGAGCGCGGCTGCCCGCTCGAACGGATCGCATTGCGCGGTGGCGACTACATCGAGCCCGCCGACGACCTCACCCTCCAGGTGGAACAGCAGATCCAGAAGTCGGGCACCCGCTACGAGGTCCTCGACACCTACACCTCTGACGACAACCCCAGCAAGGCGTGGACACTCGTCAACGACTCCCAGGCCACCCAGGCACCGGTTCGCCTCTTCTACGAGGAGTGGAACCACGGTGCCGGCACGTACACGATGCGCGAGGGCGCCTTCCCCGACGTCGGCGTCGCCCAGACCTGGCTGGACGAGCGCAGCGAACCGCTGCCCGAGCCTCCGGAGTACAGCGACCACAACGGTGCTGTCGTCCGGGCCCGCATCGCCCGCATCGCCCTTTCCCGGTCCGCCGGAACCTCTCCGACACCGCGGATCGGGCTCGACGCGCCCCGCGCGTCGGCGGCGGTACCGGTCCAGCGCGCGGTCCAGGGGAGGCTGCTGTGAGCCGCGCCCGCTTCGCCTTCGCCGCGCACCCTGACGCCATCGCCGACCTGCGGGAACTCCCGGCCGAGATGTGCGATTTGGCCTTGCTGGAGCTGCAGAACCTGGTCCACGGAAGCGACGACTGCTTGCCGTTGAAGGGCCGCCTCGCCGGCTTCCACAAGGTGTACGTCGACCCGGAAGTCTCTTACCGGCTGGTCATCCAGTTCCGCCAAGCGCCACCGACCTCGACCCACAAGCGCGAGATCTACCTCGTGGCGGCTGGCAGCCGGAAGGACTACGCGGTCTACCGAACGGCCCACCTGCGGACCGGCCCCCAGCACGAGGTCGACCCCGACTCCGCCACGGAGGCCCGCGTGCAGGCCGCCCGGTCTCGCTCGACGCTCACCACCGAACGGCCGACAACGGGCCGCGCGACTGCCCCGTCAACAGCGCCGCCCTCGGCCACCGCCCCCCGAAAGGCCGCCCAGCGATGATCAACAACCGTACTGAGCTGACCCGTTCAGAGCTGGCGGATCTCCTCACCGAGGCCGCTCAGAACGTCGGCGGCATCCCTGCCGCCGAGTATCCGACGGCTGCCGCCCGCTCGTACCTGCATCCCGTCTTGGGTCCGCTGGCCGCTGGGCCCCGCGTGATCACCGAGCTGAACGACCGGTTCGAGGGCTTCGTGGCCATAGAGCCACGCCCCGCTGGGTCGGCGGGCCTGTTCGCTCTGGCCTCCTACGCCTCCGCGCTGGGGTGGCTCACCGAGTCATTCGCCGAGCTGACCTCCTCGGTCGACGAGATCTGTACCCGCGTGGGCATACCCACGGAGCCACGCGCCCCGATAGTCGCCGCGCCCGGTGGTACTGAGCGGGACGACGAGTTCGACTTCGCCTTCAACGCGCTTGAGTTGGAGGCGGTCCGCAACGCAGCCGAGGCCGCCGGCCTCGCGCCGGACGACTACGTCGAGGTTCTCTCCCAGTCGCTGCTCGCCGCGGCCCGGATCACCGACGCCTGCATGGAGATCTCCAGTGGTCTGCTCGATGACGCCGATCTCCTCAGCGAAGTGAGCGACCGCCCTCGGCTCGGTAACGATCCCGGGAGCCTGCCCGCTCTGGTCCGCTTCCTGCTCGCCCGGATGGAGACGACGGAGTGAACCCGTACGACGCAGACACACACCCTGGGCCTTATCTCGTCGTCGAAGTGCTCGGTGTCGTGGATGTCAGCGTGCACGCCCTCGCACATGGTCCGGAGGAGCCGCTGCACCAGGCCGCTACACGCGTCATCGAAGCCGCAGCGGCGCTGGACGAGCGACACGAGAGCGTGCTCAACGCGGTCCAGCGGGCTCAGCGGCTGCTCGAAGGCACTGGTCGCGGTGATGTCGGCCGAGCCCAGGTGTCTTACGCGCTGCTGCGGACAGCTCTCCCGGACCTCGGAGAGGGCCTGGCCCAGCAGGACCGGGCATACAGCCAGCTCGTCGAGTCCCTGTCCGCCTACCGCCGGCTTCTTTCCTCGCCCGAGCCTCCTCAACACGCGAGCAACAAGAGCCACGGGCCGGGCCAGAAGACGAGGCCCCACCGGGACGACGACTGGGCCGTCGCCGGGGAGCGCGGGCTGGTAGCCCTCGAAGCGGTTGCGGCCGGAGGTGTTCGCTTTCGCCGCAACGCGATCGGCGAGGACCCGTACATCTCGCGGGAGAAGGCCCAGCGGCAGGACCCGGCGATCTTCCCGCAGACCGTGCAGCGGCTGGTCGCCGACGGGCTACTGCATCAGGACATCACCGAGAACGTGCACCGGCCCGGCCAGCTCCTCTCGCTCACTGCGCAGGGGGAAGCCGCCCTTTGTGATGGTCGCGTGACGACCTCCAGGGTGTCCGCCGCCCTCGGCCGCACCACCACGCGGACCCCGTCAGGCGCGCTCTCCGACCCGGCCGCCGCGCCCGTCGCCAGGACCTCCCTCGCGACCCCCCGCTCACGCTGACCTCATTCCGATAAGGACGTCACCATGCCTACCCCCGGCCTGCCTCTCACCGCCTCCATCGCTTCCATCGACGCCCAGCGCGTCGAGGAGGCTCTCGCCCGGATCGGGCCCAAGTGGACCACCTGGACCGCGATGACCTTGGCACAGGTGAACGGCCCCATGCGCAACCGCGATGTTGCTGCGCAGCTCCCTTTCGTCAGCGAGCAGGTCGTCGGCAAACGGCTGACCACGATGCACGCTGACGGACTGGTGATCCGCGATGACGACCGGTGGGGAGCGCCGTACCGACTCAGCACGCTCGGCACGTCCCTGGCTCCCGTCCTCCGCACGGTGTCGGACTGGTCCCACACCCACCTGACACGGGAGCCGATGGCCGAAGCGGAGCGTGTCGAGGACGCGCTGCACCGTTTGCATCTTCGGCACTCAACTGCCGTGATTCAGGCTCTCGACTCGACTGACGGCCCAATGCGGTTCATCCACATCGTCGAGCAGGCTGGTTTGAGCAGCGGCCTCGCGCCGCAGCGACTGCTCCGGCTTCAGGCCGATGGCCTGGTCGCGCGGACGGGCTCCCGGCACGGAGACCCTTACGTTCTCACCGATGCCGGCCAGGCTTTGGGGGCCGTCTACGCGAGTGTCGAACAGTGGAGCCAGCCCTTCGCGCTGCGAAGTGGAACAGCGGCACCGCGTCCGGCAGCGGCAGCAACGCGCACTCACGTCGGCATTCCGCTGGGGGCGGGAGCCGACAGCGCCCGGACCGCGGCGGCCCTACGGCGTAGCACCGCCACGTCCAACGTCATGTTCAGCCACGCGCCACAGCCGCAACCGCGGGTGTCGGCGGCCGTGACCGCTCGGTCGGCACCGGGCCGGGGCCGGTGACGGAATGAGAACTAGAGGCCACCTGCCGCCGCCACGGCATCCGCGTGCGCTCCGGCGGCTGCCGCCGCTGCTCACCCAGATCCGTTCTCCTCCTTCGCTTCCGGAGACACGACCATGTACGCCCCTGATGACCCGACCCGGTACCAAGAGGTACTGGTCAGCCCTATGTACCTGGCTGGCTCCAACGGGACCGGCGAGGCTGGCTTCGCGCCGGTCGCCCACTGGCCTCATCAGTACCTCGATGATGGCCCCTGCCAGCTCCTCGTGACCTCTCCCGACCAACGGATTCGGATCGGCTGGTTCGGCGACGACTTCGAACTGTGGAAGATCAGCGCAGCCGAGGACGTCTTCTCGGCGCCTCGCTGGACGGCGACGTTCAACCACGTCACCCCGGCCGAGATGGTCGCCGGACTCACCGCCGCACTGGTCCAGGACTACGACGAAGCCATCGCTTCCGACACCCTCGGCCGCTTCCTGACGGGGCCAACCGCCCCTTGGAGGGACACCGTCCGGCCGCTGACCGATGCCGGCTGGAACCTTGACGGAGGTGCTGAACTCGGCACCGTCGAGATCATCGCTCCTGACGACCAAGCGGGCATCCTTATCGATCGGCGCGGCTACGGCTCCGACCGCACGACCGTTGAGCTGTGGGCTGGCCCGCCGGGCTGGGGCACTCGTGCCGAAGCGACGTTCACGGCCCGCACACCGTCCCATTTGATCGCCGAAACCGCCGCTGTGATGGCGAAGTCGACCCCGGTGGTCCGCGAGCGCCACCAAGTCGACCGGCGTATACAGCACTTGGTCACCATGACCCCTGTCGCTTCGGTCACGCCGATCGCCGAGGCTCAGGTCTCGCGCGCTCCAACTCCGCTGGACGTACGCCGCACCGCGGTCACCCAGGCCGTACACCGTGCCGCGCGGGCACCACGCACAGCAGCCGACCTACGGGTGATGGCCGCCCAGAGCCGCTCCACAGGGGCGGCGCAGAAACGGACGGGACACCCCGCGCCGCCGACCTCTGCCCGGCTGCCGGCCAGCTCGCCGGCGCCCCGGCGCGGACGCTGACTCCCACCCCAAGCCGCGCTCCAGTCGCGACCGTCCCTGCCAACAGGAGTTCCGCCATGCCCACCACCACCATGCTCGACCAGGCCACAGCCATGATCGAGAACGCCTGGGGCCGGCCCATCGAAGCTCTTGAGGTCCTCGTGGTCCGCCGCCCCAGCGACGACCCGCTCCTGCGCTGCGCCATGCACACCCGAACGGCCCTGGCCATCACGGACCACGCGGTAACCGTCCACCAGGACCGTCTTCACGCCCTGTCCCGGCGTGGGTACGTGCCTGACTTCTACGAACTCGACCGGATCACCACAACGGCGGTCAGCCTCCGCGTCGCCCACGCGGAGAGCCGTGTGTACCTCCAGGCGATCCGGCGCGTGGTGGAGGTTCGGGAGGCCGCCGCACCCGAGGTTGAGGCGCCGACGATTCGGCTGGCACGGGCCGCTGTCGCCCGCTCCGGGCAGACGCGGCACGCCCCGGGGGCCATGCCCGAACCGTCCTCTCCAGCGGCTGCCGTCGGGCCGTCGGCGCCCACAACCGGCCCCCGACGTTGAACGGTTAGCTCTGATACTCGTCGCGGTGGCCCTCTTCTGCACGGAGGCCCACCGCGCGGGCCAGCTCCTCCATCGTCAGCTCCACGCGCCGGCCTTCGGCGACCCGGCCCTCCACCGTCTCCTCGTCCGGCCACTGGTCGGGCTGTGCGCCGACTCCCCACTGGCCGTCGGCGACCATCGCGATGTCGCCCACGGTCCAGGGCCGTCCGGCGGCGCGGATCTTGCGTTCCAGTCCGGCGCCGTCCCAGTGTCTGCTCGCCTCGGCCATCCCCTGCTCCCCCTTCACCGTCGTGCGCTCCCTCGCCGCAACCCCGGTACGACAACCGCGGTCGCCGATCCATTCCCGTCCCGCCGACCGCTCGCTGGTGGTCTCCAGTTCGCCCACGGCAGACGGCATCCCCGGGGAAACGACTACGCACTTAGGCATACCGCATGCCAACGTACGGGTGTCGGGAAAACCGCAGGTCAACGAAGGGATCGTCCAACCGTGAACGCCTCTGCCACCCTCCTGCCCGCCGTCGTCCGCCCCGCTGTGGAAGACCGCCACTGGCTCTCCTCCGACCACTGCGCCGCTCCGGTGCTCGACCTCCTGGACGGTCTCGGCTGGGCGATCGTTGAGACCCGGGAGGCCAACATTCACATGACCAGCCCGGAAGGCGGCGTCTACGTCGGCTGGCTTCCCGAAGACCCCTCCGCCTGGGCGCGCGAGATCGTCTGGCGCGTCCAGGTGCTGCCCGCCGACGGCGAGGCGTGGGTCCAGGAGTTCGGCGTCCACACCCCTTCCGAGGCCGTCGCCGGATTCCTCGCTGCCCTCGTCGCCCACTCCTCGCGCTGACAGCCGGACCACGGGGGCGGGCCGACGACGGCCCGCCCCCGTGCACCGCGCTCATTCCGGCCCGTCCCGGCGGACCGGCCGCTCCCCCTCTTCCTGACCGAAAGGCATTGCCATGACCATCTACTCCGATGACCTCATGAGAATCGCGAATCACATCGTCGGCTCCGGCACCGCCATGTTCGCGGCCTACGACGCCATCACGGGTTCCGGCATGGCCTCGCGCGGTATCCCCCAGGTTTGCTGCGGGGTGCTGCTGGTGTACAGCGCCGGGATCTTCCAGGACTACCTCCGCCGCCGCGACACCCGTGTCGTTGCCTACCTGTCGGTCAATCCGAACACACACCTCTCCAAGATCAGCGCCGCCACGGGGCTGACCCAGGAACGGGTCGCCAGCTCGCTGCAGCGCCTGCACGCCGACGGCCTGGTCGTCTCGGAGAAGGGCCCGGTTCCCCTCCCCCGTCGCTACCGGCTGACCTAATGGCTCCGCCGTCGGCGGCATCTCGCCGACCACACCAAAAGCCCGAAGGCCCTGCGCGACCTGCTCCGCCTCGACGCCCCCTGACGGTGCCCCCCGCCAGTCCGGCTCCGTCGCCCATAACGCTCTCGGAGGTTTCCTTGCCCCGGTATCTGACCGTCGGCCACCTGCTCCGCCAACTCCAGGAACTCGACCCCAACCTGCCGGTCCGTCTCGCGGTCAACGCCGACTTCCCCTTCGCCCACTTCGTGGGAGCCGAGGTCGTCGTCCGCGAGGGCAAGGCGTACATCGCCGATGACGGTCAGGAGGACTACCTCCCGGTGGGGGCGCGCGATGCCCTCACCTGGGCTTGATCGCTTCCCTACCACCACGGAGGCTTCCATCTCGTCCCGCTCGTGCCCCGCGCCTCGTCTCGCGCTGCACGATGTCGCCGTGCGCCCCATGCCGTACGGCGTGCACAGCGCGCTTCTCCAGCGCATCTCCACCCGCCCCGACGGCCCAATCGACATCACCTGGCTCGCTGCCGAAACCCCCCAACTTCCCCTCGGGCGCATCCGACTGCGCTGGGAGCCCGCCTCGCGCAGCGGCTGGGACGTCACGACCTACCTGGGGCTGACCACGGCCGAGGTGCTCCTCGGTTCCTGGCCCGCCGCCCCGGACGACTGGCCGCGCCTGATCCGTCCGACCCTGTACGAGGTGACCGGCCTGTGCGCCGCCCTCTCTTTCGCGACCGACGCCCTCGACCTCTCCAACCGGCTCTCCGGAGTCTGACCGAGGACCGCCGAAGGCCGCCCCACGCCGCTCAGGCAGGGGCGGCCTCGTCGTGCGTCCACCCGTTCGTTGCGTACGCTCGACCCGACGAAGGAGGACACCATGGCCGACGACGAGAGGCTCTGGGGATACCCGGAGGTCGCCGCCCACCTGGGTATCAGCGTCGGCGCGACCCGCAGTCGCAAGAGCCGGGGCAGCCTGCCCTCGCCCGACGACGACAGCGTGCCGGACCGTCCCCGCTGGAAGCCGTCCACGTTCCAGAACTGGAGGCCGGTCGGCCGGGGGTTTCGCAGCGACCTGCACAGCTCCCCCTGGCAGGAGACCACCCCGACCGACTGACCGAGCGGGTATTCGCCCGTTGGCCGCGGGGTGACGCCAGACTCGCAGATGCCCTCGCCCCCATTTCCCTCGACCGACAACGCCGTACTCGGGTTGATCGTCCGCCAGGCCATCGAGTCGGCCCGTAGCGGCGAGGCCACCGTGGAGCAGGGCATCCTGCATGCGGCGATTCACGGCTGGTACGAGGGACAGGTCCAGGGTGAGGACGAATGCCCGGGGTGTGACTTCCGGGGTGGGCTGGCGAAGGACAGCGCACGCGGCTGACCCTCAACTGCGCGCCGAGGGGCGCCACCGATACGCCGGTGGCGCCCCTCGGCGTTCCGTCTGGTGCTCGCCTACTCCAGGTAGATGCCGGCGAATACGCCGTCGAAGCCGAGGGCGGTCAAGCCCGCCTCGACACTTGGGTAGGTCGTCCCGTGCGGGCCACCAACAAGGGCGTCGAAGTCGGCGCGGCCGATCTCGGGCTCGAGCCACTGGTTGCCGCACCGGCAGCGGACCCAGACGTTGCGCCCGTGATTGATGAGCAGCCAGTCGCGTCGGGCCCGGCAGGCGGAGCACATCACGGGAAGACCACCGAGAGCGAGTTCGCGTGAGTGGCCGACGCAGCGAATCGCCCCCGGCCCGTCGGCCCGCCGCGTCTCGGCCTGGAGCTGCAGCAGTGGGTCGGTACCAGTGGGGAGGACGGGCAGGGCGGGTGCCGGCTCCCTGGTGCGGGTGGTGGTTCTGAGCACGAGCGTCATCTCCCGGTTGTCGGTCCTGTCTTCATCCGTAACAGCCGGTGGAACCGGCTGTCCATACATTTCGCAGCGTCCGCTCGGACGGTGGTCTACGTCCCGTTCGACGTGGTCAGCGACGTGGCGAGCGGCGGTTGGGGTCTTGAGCAGTCCCGAGCGGTACGGCTGCCGTCGCGTTTCGTTCACTGGTGCGGCTGCTCGGCGCGGTGGCCTGGCGGGTGGCGGCCTGCGGACGACGGGCACCGTCACCCGGGTGTGCCGGGAGCTGGGCGATGCGCCGCAGGCGCCAGACCAGGACGTCGCTCACATCATCGGCGCTGTCGAGTTCGCGCATGTCGATGGCCTGGCGCAGGAGGGCTTCGGAGTCGTGGCCTGCCCGCTCGGCCTGGGCGAGGGTGGCGACCAAGGCGTCGGTCCTCGCTTCCGTGCCTCCTGCGTATACGGCCTCCTCCGCCAGGACGGCGCGAAGGGTGGCTTCGTGCGTGCGGCGCTGGGCTTCAGGAAGGGCCCGACCTTGGTCGTGCAGCACCCGCATCGGAGTGGCGGCGGCCTGCCGGTACGCGGTGCGGAGGTGCGCGGCGGCTTGTCGGGAGGCGTGGGCCTGCTGGGCGTGTCCGCGCGCGGAGTGCCAGCGGGCGGCGGCGAGGGTGACCAGGACGAGGGTGGAGACGAGCATGGCGGTGGTGCCGCCGTCCTCGCCTCGGCCGAGCGCCCCGCCGGCCTGGACAATGCCCCGGGCGGCTGAGCGGAGAGCCCGGGTGTCGGCGCGTTCGGCGCGGACATGACTGCGGGTCGCCCGCTCGAAGGCGCGAGCTGCGGCGGCCAGCTCGGCGCGGGTGGAAGCAGGTGAGGTCTGGGCCACCGCGTCGAGGAGTTCTCCGACGCCGACGAGCTGGGCGGCGGCCTCGCCGTCCTCGTCGCGTTCCAGGAGCGTGGCCGAGCGCTCAGCGATGACGACTGCGTTGCGTCGGTGCCGGGCGGGCGGTGACCAGTTCGTCCGGTCAGCGGTGACCGCGGGCGTGCTCGGCTCGGCAGCCCCGTCGGTGAGGCGAAGGCGGATCTTCGGAAGGGAGAGGTCGGGGGCCAGTTTGGAGCCGGGGTACCAGACCGGGTCTCCGTCGCGGTTGCGGTCGCCGGGCAGGGCCACGTTGTAGCCGAGCGCGTCACCGGACGGTGCGTGCCGCAGCTTCACCCGTACCCCCGCCTCGCGGAGCCGCGTGAAGAACTCCTCTTCCGAATCCGCTCCCGCAACGGCTCGGCGAACGGCCTCGCGGAGCGTCTCGCGCGAGGTCTCCGGGCGGCCGGTGCGCTCGGCCTTGAACTTCTCGGCGCTGCTGGGATTCTTCGCTGCGGTTCCGTCGCCCGCGTTCAGGCGCCGCAGGCCCATCTCCTTCTCGATGCGGCGGCATTCGGCCTGGGCCTTGTTGAAGTCGTAGTTCAGGCGCGGGTTGCGCAGGTCGCCGCGTACGAGGGTGGCGACGATGTGGATGTGGTCTTCCGCGTGGCGGACGGCGATCCACCGGCAGCCGTCGGGGTCTCCGGCCGGGGCGATGCCGGTGGCGTGGACGATGCGCTGGGCGACGGCGTTCCACTCCTCGTCGTCCAGCCGCCGGTCCCCGGGGGCGGTGCGGACCGAGCAGTGCCAGACGTGCTTGGCGGGCGCGCGGTCGCCGACCTGTTTGACCCGCAGGTCCAGGGCGGCGGTGAGCCGGGCGAGGGTGACCTTCGGGTCGGGGTCGAGGCCGGTGTCGCGGCCGGGGTCGGGGGCGAAGCCGTCCCAGGAGCCGACGAGGTGTGCGTCGGTGTGCTCCTCGCGCCGTCCGGGGCCGTACAGGTAGACGAGGAGGCCGTGGGTGCGGGAGCCGCGTCCGATGTCGGGAACCATCACAGCCGCCGGGTCACCAGGTCGTTCGCCGCGTCATCGACGCGGGCGAGAAGTCCGGTCAGCGCGCCCAGCGCGTGTTCGAGTTCACCGGCGCGCGGCTGGCCACCGCTGTTGAGGACGAAGGCGATCTGGTTGATGTTGTTGCCGATCCGGGCCAGCGCAGTGCGTAGAGCGGCGAGTTCGTCGATGGCGGTGTCGAGCTGGTCGTTGCTGTGCACGGCGGCGCGTCCGCGGGCGGCGCTCAGGCCGGCGGTGGCGAGGAAGCGGGCGACGGTGACGCCGCGCTGGGTGGCGGCGTCGGCGATCTCGGCTTTTTCGGTGTCGGAGAGGCGGGTGGTCGTCTTGCGGGCGCGCTCGCTCGGGTTGCGACTACGGCGGCGCGGGGTGCGGTCGGGGAAGGCGGGCGTGCTCGGGCTCGGCTGCTCGCGGTCGGCAGGGTCATCTGCTTCTCCCCCGGTGACCGGCGCCCCCTGGTGCCGGTTGCCCTGCTGGTCCCCGTGCGCCCTCGCTCGGGGACCAGCCAGGCTTCCCCCACCCTCTGGGGCGGGGGCAAGTGCGTACGTCGGGCCGTAGGACCGTCGTACGCGATAGCTTGCTCCGCCAGGAGCCGTGGTGGGGTCACGCTGCTGTCCAGCGGTAGTGGCCGCCGGGTCGTTGGTGTTCACCGGCTCGTCTCCGGGTCCTGCTGCTGGACTTCGCGGACGAGCTCCTCGATCCAGTCCATGGCCAGGACGGGGTGGTGCAGGGTCCAGGGCTGGTCGTGCTGCTCGCGTTGCACGATCCAGGTGGTGTCGGGGCCGGACTGGGCGCGGTGGAGGTGTCCGTGTTGGTGCAGGACGGTCAGCCAGGAGTCGACTTCGGCGGGGGTGGCCGGGTGAGTGCGCATCGCGTGCTCTCGCTTCTGCTGTGGCGGGGTCTCTCGGAGACATGCGGAGCGGGTGACCGGCCGGGGTGACCGGCTTGGTCACCCACTCCGTGGAGGTTCGGTCAGGGCCGGGAGGAAGTGACCGGCTGGCGGTGCTGCTCGCGCAGCTGCGCCATCAGCGCGGTCAGGGTGTCGCTGGACAGCGGGATTTGCTGACCGCGGATCGCTTGGGCGACCACCTTGCGGGTCAATTTGTCCTCGGCCCTGACCGCCGACCGGGCGATCTTCAGCAGTTCCTCGGTGTCCGGGTCAGGACGCCGGTCGCCGGTCGGCCGAGCGGCCCGGTCAGTGACCGGCGGCGAGGTGACCGGCGGGGCACTGACCGCCGCCGGGCTGCCCTGGCCATCACCGACCGGGGCCGCACTGTCGGGGCGATCAGCGACCGTCCGCCCCATATCCGCCTGTCCCGGCAGGTCAGGGGCACCGTGGCTCCGGTCGCGATGGTCGGTGACCGACTGGCCGCTGGTCGTCGGGGTCGAGTCTCCGGTCACTGACCGGGTGGCGGTGTCTTCGTCGGTCGGGGACAGCGGCAGCCGGTCGGTCAGAGCGGTGACCGACTGACCGGACTTGACCTGACCGACCGCTGACCGCTGCTCACCGGCTCGGTCGGTCTGCGTGACCTCGGGGGCGTCACCAGGGTCGGTCTGACCGAGGTAACCGGGCTGACCGAGGCTCTGCCGGTCGGTGTCCTCGACCCGGCCCCGGGCAATGAGGATGTAGAGGTGGACCGCTCCGGCCAGTGCGAGCGGGGCGGTGGTGGAGAGCACCGCGACCACCGCGTCACCGAGCCGGAGGCCGGTGCCGGCGACCATCTCCTGGTTGATGCGCACCGCGTGGAGTGCGTTGGCCCAGATGCTGGCGGCGGTGGCCGTACCGAAGAGCGTCCAAACGTAGAGCCGAGCGCGCAGGGGCGCGTCGCGCAGGACCAGGAGGGCTCGGATGCCGTAGGCGATGAACCCGTCGATCACCAGGGGAAAGGCGAATGTGAGGAAGCCACGGATGTGGATGGCGACTGCCATCTGCTGCAGGGCGTCGTACGACAGCGCGCATCCCGCGCCCCCGAGGGCAACGACGGCCGCGCGGTCCCAGCCGGATACGTGCGCTGGCTTCGCCAGTCTCGTGGTGTTCATGCCGCCGTCCCGAAGTCGTCGCGGTTCAGGTGCTCGCCGCTGTTGTCGGGTGGCGAAGGGGTCTTCGCTGTCTGGTTCAGGTCTCGGTTGCGCAGGGCCCGGCGCGTCTCGCGGTAGAGCTTCTGGGCGTGTTCTTCGGTGATCTTCAGAAGCCAGGCCAGGCGCTGCTCGCTGACTCCTTGGCGGAAGGCTGCGTAGACGACTGCGCGGCGCTCGGC
This sequence comes from Streptomyces sp. NPDC058576, assembly GCF_042718715.1. Classification (NCBI taxonomy): domain Bacteria; kingdom Bacillati; phylum Actinomycetota; class Actinomycetes; order Kitasatosporales; family Streptomycetaceae; genus Streptomyces; species Streptomyces sp. NPDC058576. The sequence goes on from NZ_JBHXPF010000023.1 coordinate 44,138, forward strand.
CTTGGTGAGGTGGATGTCGCGTCCGCCGATGGTGTCGTTGACGCGGCTGTAGTCGAGGCGGTGCGCGATCTTCTCGTGCAGTGCCCGCCGCTCCTCCTCGGTGAGTCCGCCACGGATACCGTCGGTGGTGCCGCTCTCCAGGGCGGCATCCAGGCAGGTGCGGCGGACCGGGCACTGGCCGCACAGGGCCTTGGCCGTGGCGATCTTGGCGGTCTCGTCGGGTTCGGGGAAGAAGACTTCGGGGTCCACCGGGTTGTACTCGGTGCTCTGGCAGACGGCGTCGGCCTGCCAGGTCTGGTCGCCGAGCTGACGGTGGTGGGCGGGGCCGTTCATCGTGCTGGTCATGCGGGGTGCTCCGATCGCTCTCCGCGCGCAGGGGCGTCGGCGGAGAGGTGCGCTGGCGGTAGGTGCCCGGGGGGCGGCGCTGCGAGGGCGCGGTCCGGCGGGGTGGCCTGTGGAGGGTCAGGCGGCGGCGCTGTGGCGTCTGCGGTCGACGGCCTCGAACTCGACTCGGGTGGTCATCTGCGCGAGCCTGCTGGCGACTCGGTCCCCGAGATGGGAACGCAGGTCCTTGATCGCCAGGTTGGTCGTGATCAGCGTGGGGAGTTCGTAGTTGTACCGCCGGTTGATCAGCCGGTACGTCACTTCCTCGACCCACTCGCTCGCCTTGGCCGCGCCGAGGTCGTCAATAATCAGCAGCGGACAGCGGCTGACCGCCGCCAGTTCCCGCTCGCTATCGCCCCCGGGCCGGGGGCGGAGATCGGCGTAGAGGTCGGCAGCGGTGGTCGCACGCCAGCGAACACCGACCCCGCCGTGGACCAGCGCTCGGACTGCGCCGTACGCCTGGTGTGTCTTGCCCGCGCCGACGACCCCAGCCATCAGCAGGCTAGGTCCGGTGGTGACCTGTCGTCGGGCTCCTCGGCTGGGGGCGACGGCCGCGTCGGTGACCATCCGGACCCACTCCAGGACCGTGGGGTGGTCGGCGACAGCCGCTTGATAGCGCGGGGGCATCCCGGCGAGCAGTGCGTCCAGCGGCGAGAAGGGCTCGGCGTCGTCTGGCAGCGCGGCGTCGGTCGGGTCGATGTTGCGGGCCGCCAGGATCCTGGCCATGCGCTCCAGTGTGCCTTCGTTGCCGAGGAGCTGCGGTTCGCGGTGACGGGTGTGCATCACAACTCCTCGGCGTAGGCGGCAGACGCGTTGGCCGGGTTGGTCCACGCCTGGTGGGCGGGCACGTTAGGCCGGATTCCCGGCCGCGCCAAACCCCCGGGGCGAGCGTTCATCGCCTCGTTGACCATGCTGGTCAGCACGCTCGGGTGCTTGGGGTTGGCCGTGAAATTCGCCAGCCCGGCGCGGATGTGCGCCGGTGCGATGCCCTCGTCCAGGAGCTTCTTGATGATCCGTCCGAGGTGCCCGATCACGTCGCTCGGGGGACGCTGGTCGCACCCGGCGACGTACTCCCCGACGAGGTCCTTGGCGGAGATGCCGGCTGCGGGCGCTGTGCGCCCCGTAGGGACAAGAGATCCAGGATCCAAGATCCTAGATCCAGGCGTAGAGCCTTCGGGCAGGCTTCGGGGAAGGTTCGGGGAGCCCTCGGGGAAAACCCTCTGAGCTGCACTTTTAACTCCAGCCCGCCCGGGTGCGCTGGTGGCTTCGCCAGCGGCCTCCTGCCGGTCGGCGGCTGGCCCGTTCGCCTGGTCCGGCACCGTCGAGGCGGGTGCGGCAGGCAGATCGAGGGCTCGGGGTGCCCTCCCCGGGGTCTCGGCAAGTCCTCGGGGAGTGGTGGGCGAGCCCTCCACCCTCCGGGTGCAGGAGCCCCTACAGGGTGCGCACCGGTCGGCAGCCTGGTGCTGCGGGCACGAGGGCAGGCGCGACTGGCTCGGCTTGTCGATCTTCTGGTGCTCGGACCAGGTCACGATGTGGAGGTAGAGACGGCCGTCGCATCCGGTGTACCGGCAGATCAGCCCGGCGTTCGCGAGCTGGTGGAGGTCGTCCTCGACGTGGACCGAGGTGTGTTCGGCACGCAGGGGCCAGAGGAGCCCTGCGATGATCGCGGCGTTGTCGCGGTGACGGCCGTGGTCGTCGGCCTGGGTGAGCAGGCCGAAGAATGTCCTCTCGGCCGCGACGTGCACTTCGGCAAGAGACTCGGAGGTGAACGCCTCCGGCTTGATCGTTCGTATCCTGGGCACGTCAGCGGCCCCACTCGGCGGCGATCAAGTCGCTGCGGGTGAGGGTGGCATCGGCGAGGCGGAAGGTGCGCGGGCGGTTCCAGTCTTCGTCCGGCCAGACCCTCATGATCCAGCGGGCGGCAACCTTGGATGCCGTCCGGCCCAGCTCCATCGTCTTGCCCGCCTCGTCCTGCACGACCGTGTGCGGTTGCGGCCACGCGTGGGTCGGGTCGGTGAGGCTGACCCGGATGGTGGCTGCGCCGGGGATCATGTCGGCGAGTTGGACGGCAAGGCGGTGTCGGCGGCTACTGTCCGGGCAGGCCGGGATTCCGCTCGGCATGGCAGGCATGCGATACTCCGTGGTTTGTAGGAGCGCGGTGCGGTGGTTCTCGTGCAAAAGCCCCGCCGCCCGCGAGATGTGAATCGGCGCCCTTCGGGGTGCCGGCCCGGCGCTTGGGAGCTGGTAACTCCCGGGCGCCGGTTTTTCGTTGCTTCGTCGAGTTACGGGCCGTTGGCTCGCATGCGTCGCCCCTCCCTGACCTTTGTTCGGTCGACGTCCCCTCTTGCCGGGCTCGCCGAAGGAGGTGCCCTCCTCCTCAGCCCCACGTCCTCGGGTCGCACGCCGCTTGGCCACCGAGGGGGATGCACGGCACCCCGTTTTTCGGTAGCCTGAAGCTATCCCGGTTCGCGCGAAAGGTCAACGAGCCGATAGTTCTTCGACTCGGACGAAAAAGAGGTCTCGATGCCAGCTCGCCACTTCGACAGAACAGTGGTGCGCGCCGTACGACGGGCTGCTGAGATCCCGCAGGCCGAGGTGGGCGCTGCCGTGGGCGCCGCGGACTCAACTGTGGCGGGGTGGGAGCTGGGCTCAAACGTTCCGGACCAGGAGAAGCTGCGGGGCCTCGCAGGTGTACTTCGGAAACCGCTGGATGAGCTGTTCCCCCGTGAAGGCTCGCCCGACCTCACCGACTTGCGATGCGACGCGGGCCTCTACCGGTACGAGGTGGCGAGGTTCATCGGGACGAAAAGCGACGGCCCGGTGGCTGCGGCCGAGAACGGCGTGCGGCGGCTCAAGGAAAAGTACGTGACGAAGCTGGCAGCGGCGTACGGCGTATCGGAGAAGGCGCTGGAGCACGCTCAGGAGCGCTCGTTCGGGAACACAGTCGCAGAGACCAGGGATGAGAGCGCCGCTGCCGCCGAGACCGATGAGTCTCCCCGTACGCTCGGAGAGAAGATCAGCTTCCTGCTGAAGCACTCCTACCCGGCGGGCGCGGCCCCAGGGGACGAGGAAATCGCGGAGGCAGTGAACCGGCATGCAGGATCAGAGGTGGTCACGGCCGAAGAGGTCGAGGCACTCCGAGCAGGTGCCGATACCAACAGCCCTCCCCCGGTTGTCCTGGAGGGCCTTGCCGAATTCTTCGGCGTCGAGCGCATGTACTTCGAGCCTGACGAGGCCGTCGCCCGTCAGGTGTACCAGGGGCTTCGCGTGCTGCTGGCCTCCAAGAACGGGGGGATCAGACGGGTTCGGGCCCGTGGCCTCGGCCCAGAGGGCCTGTCGCCCGAGGTCCTCTCGCTCCTGACGGACCTTGCGACCGAGTTCGAGAAACAGGTCGGCTCCGAAGACCCCGAGTAGGGCCCTGCCCTCCGGGGCTCTGGAGGCTCCGGGATGGCAGGACTCGGTCAACCCCGACTACTCGGCTGGCGCGTTCGGTTCGTGTCGCCGACCGGAGGCGAATACGGCCTTGATGTTCTTGAGGGCGCCGAGATCCGAGAGCGGGTCTCCGTCCACAACGATGAGATCCGCGCGGTAGCCCGGAGCAATACGGCCCGTCGTGGAGCCGAGCCTCAGGGCCGCGGCTGCTGCGGTCGTCGCCATATGGATGATCTCGGCGTTCGCCAGGCCGAGGTGCGCGTAGAACGAGAGGGCAGGTACCAGGCCGCTGAAGTTGGCGCGCTGCACTCCGGCATCCGTGCCGGCGATCAGCGTCACACCCGCCTCTGCCATCTGGCGTACCAGGTCGAACATTCCGGTGGCGCGCTCCTCGCCGAAGATCGCGGGGAGCATCCGCCAGTGAGGGCTTACCGCTGGGCAGACGGTGATGTCGCGGTCGATGATCTGCTGCACCACGTCTCGGCGGAAGTCGAGGCCGTCGCCGGTCATCCACGTGCAGTGCTCGATGGTGTCCACTCCGGCCTCGACGGCTGCGGCGATGCCGTCGGCTCCGTGTGCGTGGGCCGCGACGGGGACGCCTGCCGCGTGAGCCTCATCCACGAGAAGTCGCAGTTCCGCTGCGGAGAACTGGGATTCGTGACTTGCGGGCCCGCCACGGGTGAGGCCGCCACCAGTGACCATGCACTTGATGACCCCAGCGCCTCGTTCGAGGTTGAGGCGGACGAGCGCCCGGATCTCGGCTTCGCCAGAGACCTCACCGCCGAGGAAGTGGCAGTGCCCGCCGGGGGTAGTCAGGGGTGTGCCTGCGGAGACAATCCTCGGTCCCGGCGTGCGCTGGTCGGCGATCTCCGAATCCAGGCGAAGTGCCAGCCCGTTCCGGTCTCCGAGGTCACGGGCCGTGGTGACCCCACTGAGCAGCAGTTCCTCCGCACGGCGGCGCATGTCCGCAAGCAGGGCCTCATCCGTCGAGTTCTGGAGAGCGGACACCGGGTCGGGGCCCCCGTCGAAAGCGAGGTGTACGTGGGCGTCGATCAACCCGGGCAGAAGGGTGCCGTCGAAAACCGACCGCGGCACGTCGGCGTCGGCCTGCTCCTCGATCTCCTTACGCGGCCCCACAGCCGCGATCGAGTCACCCTCTATCAGGACAGCGCCGTCGTTCAGATACGCGCCCGTGCCGACGAGCACACGTCCTCCGCTAATCAGCATGGTGTCTCCTTGGTCATGAGAAGGGTCGCGCGGTCTGGTACCAGTGCGTCGGACACCGCAATTAGTTGTTTCACATCTGCCGCTCGGTCGCCCCCCAGGGCCATGGCGAGGGGGACCGCCCGGCGGGGCGCGGGGGTTCCCTCCTTGATCCGGGCGGAAGCACGGCGGAGCTGGACTGCCAGCTGTTCCGAGTCGACGTCGGTCGCTGCCATGCCGGTGTCGTCCGCCAGGAGGTAAGGGCTGATCGCGACCAGGCCATCACGGATCTCCACGATGCGGCGGTGGTAGCGGCGGTGCACCCCCCGAGCGCGCCGTCGGTCGTGGGCGGACGAGGATGCCGGCGGCAGCACGTTGTCGGGGAACGCCTCAGTCAACAGCTCCCAGAGGGCAGCGAGGCGACGGTGATCACGCCGGTGCTGCAGCCAGAGCTTCAAAGAAGACATTCGGGCGCGGACCCCCGAGTAGGTGATGCCGACCGTGAAGAGAAGTATGGATGCGACCAACAGGAACGCGACGGCAGCCATCAGGCGCTGGGGTACGTCGATATCGGCCCAGCGGACGGCGACGATGACAGCCCGGATCGCGCAGGCCACGGCCATCGCGCCCAGACCAACGGCCGCCATCCACAGGCCCGTTGCATGGGGACGCCGGGACATGCGGGCATAGCTGCGGGTCCAACGGGCGGCGAGCCCCAGGACGTACGTCAGGTAGCACCCGGCTCCGCCGTAGAAGACAGCGATTTGCGGAATCGTCATGTCCGCGGTGCTGAAACTGCCGGCGAAGACCTCGTGCGGCACCGATACGGCAGCCAGGATGATGACCACCACGACGGCCCCGACGACGACCGCTTCCTTGCGTGCCCTGCGACGGCTCGCCTCCTCGTCAGCGGCGGAGTAGAGGTAGAAGCACATCAGGAAGTACATCGCGAAGAGCAGCAGCACGTTCTGGATCAGCTTCGCCGCCCCGTGCCCCGCCACCGTGTCGACGCCGGTCGCGCCTCCCGGCATAGCGACGGGGTACGACAGCGTGGCGCAGAGCAGGCAGAGGGCCACAGACCGCAGTGGCGCGTCATGGGGGGTTCGCCGCAGCTTGTAAAGCTTCCAGGCAAGGGCACCCACGAGCCCCAGGAGTAGCAGTTCCACGGGTTACAGCCATCCTCGCCGGTCGCCGAGGGCCGACTGCACACGCCGCAGCGACGGGTCCTCCGAGAGCGGAGTGGAGCCATCCAACACCGACGCCCACTCCAGGATGATCGTCGCCGCCAACTCGACGGAGCACTCCTCGCCATCGTCGTACGTGCACCGGCGCGCGACGCGCTTGATCGTCTCGGGGTCGAAGACCGGGAGCATGGCGGCCCAACCCTCCACGAGGACGATCGACTCCTCGTCACGTTCGAAGGCGGAGGTCCGCTCCGTCCCTTCGGCCGGCGCCTGCTCGGCGTCCTCGGCCTCCGCCACGAGGATGTGCCCTATCTCGTGGAGCTTGATGTGATCTTGGTGCAGGCGGGTCGTCTCCTGCTGGTACAAGATCACGTCATAGTCGTCGTACTCGACCCACATCCCCGTCGGTCCAGGCTTCGGCAGCGGCGCTTCCCGCAGGTAGAGGGGCCGCCCACGCCGACGACTGAGCGCCGAGCACAGCTCCTCCACGTCCAGCGGCGGATGAATACCGAGGTCTTGCAGCTCCCGACGTAGGAAGCGATGCAGGTCCTTTTCCACCGCCCGACGGCGGCCCAGTCCTCTTCGGGGCTCTCCGCCCCGGATCGGCCCCGTGGGCTCAGCGCGAAGGATCTTCCCAGACCACATGACAAATCCCTTCTTCCGGTTAGCTCCCCCCGAGCTCGGCGCGACCGCGCCGCTGACTCTCGGTTCCCGGCGCGCGGAGCTGACCTTCGGCTGACTCCAGCGCGACACCGCCGCAGCCCAAGAGGGGCCGAGGCCACATCGACGTCCATGTGTCGCTGTAGCGAATAAGCAAAGCGTTGGACGCTCGTCCAGCCGAGGCTTCGGGAACTTCTTGGACAGTACGCGAAAGGTAATGCAGGGATTGACCGAAAACTCATCAGCGGTCGGTTCAGCGAGAGCACACACGCTCGGGAAAAAACAGCACAAAAAGCCCGCGATGGCACGATGATCAACGCCCTGACATGCGGTTTCGCCAATCGCTGCGAAGGCCGCATCCCGGAGGGCCGGACGGGCCACCCTGTTGTCAATCCAAGATACGTCACACCAAACCCCGACATGCGGTCGGTTACAAATGACGCGAACACGTCACGCAATCACGCACGGATAGCCCCTCTATCAGACCTAAAGGGTCGACTGGCACCGAGCGCTCGGACTGACGTGATCCAGCCAGTCTCTTGACCGCGACGGAGGGTCCGGATGGAAGCGGCATTCGTTCCGCCTCGCCGCCCTCACCGCGTCGCGGTCAACACGCCTCCCTTAGCCTGTTATCGGTCGCAAACTTCACCGAGCGGAGACTCGTGAGCGCGAAGGTGCGCGGCGGCCGCCCCACGGTCTCGGCTGCGGACGGTTCACGGAGGCTCACGCTTCTTCTACCTCCATGACCTTTCGCACCTGTCGACGCAGATCAGCCCAGCCGGTCATCCGCCCGGACTGCGCCGCCCAGTAGGGAGTGCGCCGTCAGGCGGGCCGAGAGATGCCGCAACCTCGACCTGGCCGCCCACCCCCGGGGAGCCCGTTGCGCGTCGATCCGCTCGGCGGACATCCGCTCCCTGTCCACCTGGAGGACTAGGAGCTGTCCGGCCGATCATCGGATGCGTACCCTTGGCTCGTGATTGATCACGGCATTGCTCTGCCTCACTACCGCCTCCATGTCGTGCCTGCGGTCGTGGCATTGGCCAGCCCGACATGGCAGCGTGAGGTGTGGCTCGAACGTCACCCGCGATGACACAACGAACCGATACACCGCCCACGTGGGACGAACGTACGCAGCTTGCTACCTTCCTGGATTACGCCCGTGACACGGCGCGAGCCAAGTGTGAGGGCGTGTCCGAGAAGGATGCCCGCAAGGCGCCGCTCCCGAATTCACCGTTGATGACGATGTGCGGGCTGATCAGCCACCTGCGATGGGTCGAGCATCACTGGGTCCAGGTGATGTTTCTCGGGGAGGAGCCCGCAGGGCCTCTCACAGCGGCGACCGACAACGACCCCGACCCCGAGATGCGGACAGCGGTCGACGTCCCGTTGCCCCAGCTCCTCGCCGAGAACGAGGAACAGAGCGCCCGCTATCGCCGCCTGGTGGCCGACCGCGACCTGAACTCAACGGCCGAGCGTCCGATCAGCGACGGCCGCCACGTGGACCTGCGCTGGGTGCTCATCCACCTCATCGAAGAGATCTCCCGCCAAAACGGTCACCTCGATGTCGTGCGTGAACTCGTCGACGGACAGACCGGCGTCTAGCTTCTGCCGGGCCTTCATTGGCGGAGCCAGAGTCTGATTGACGCGAGGGTGACGGTGCCGTGGAAGACGTAGACGCGCTTGTCGAACCTCGTGGCCACGGCCCGGAAATTCTTCAACACATTGATCGTTCGTTCAACTTCGTTCCTGCGCTTGTAGATCGTCTTGTCGAAGCCGGCGGGCCGGCCGCCCTTGCTCCCGCGGGCTTGGCGGTTGGCCCGCTGGTTCTTCGGTTCGGGGATGGTGTGCTTGATCTGGCGTCGTCGCAGGTAGCGGCGGTTGCGGCGGGAGGAATACGCTTTGTCGCCGCCAAGATGCTCGGGCCGAGTCCGGGGCCGCCCACCGTCCAAGCGGGCGACACGGACGCGTTCCATGACCGGGATGAACTGCGGGGCGCCGCCCCACTGGCCCGGGGTGATCAGCAGGGCCAGCGGGCGACGTCCCCCCCCCTCACCGGCGAGGTGGATCTTGCAGGTCAAGCCGCCCCTGGAGCGTCCGAGTCCCTCGTCGGGACGGTGCTGCCGCGGCGTGCGTCTTTTCCCAGCAGCCGCGGCGGTCGCTTGCGGGCTCCGGCGGCGCGCTGGTGGGCTCGACACGAGGTCGAATCGACGCTCACCATCGACCAGTCGATCCGGCCTTCCGCGTCAGCGTCGGCCAGGACTGCCGCGAAGATCCTGTCCCATGTGCCATCCGCTGACCAGCGCCGATGTCTCTCGTACACGGTCTTCCATGGACCGAAACGCGCAGGCACATCCCGCCACGGCACCCCGGTACGCACAAGATCCCGTTGATGATCCTGCGGTGGCTGACCCAACGCCCGCCGCGTTGGCCGGACCTCGGCAGATGCGGCTTCAGCCGGACCCACTCGTCACCCGTCAGATCTCCCCGCTCCATGCTCATGCCAACGAGCCGGAGCCGTGGCAGTCACAAGATCCGCCGGACAGGCCCTAGTGGGCTTTCTCGGCCTTGGCCCTTACCCGGGCCAGGAGCTTCGAGGGCGTGATGATTTCGATTGCAGCCCGGACCTCGTTCTCGTCGATCGTGAGGCTGTGCTGCTTCCGCGCCAAAGCGTGCGCATCCTGCACAACCTGGTTGACGAACTCGTCAACCAGGTTGTGCAGGATGCCTCGGGCACCGGTGGATGCGGAAACGTCGTGCGAGTGCAGCAGCTGCTTGATGAAGCTTCTCCACCGGATATGGGGCGCTGCCTCGGCCGACTCTTCTGGTGGAGCCGCCTGGGCGGGCAGCCACTCGCCCGCAAGTGTGTTCAGGCCACTGTCCTCGCGGACGGCGGTCCTGATGTGCGCGGAACGAATCTTGGCTCCGTCTCCGGCTTTTTTGGCAGCTGCGTCCACGACCTCAGAGAGCAAGCCGCTTGTCGCGGTCGACAGCGCTGTCAATGCCGGCTGCGAGACTCTGGCGGATCCGCGCCGCTTGAAGGCTCTTTTCACCTCCATCTTCTTCGGCCGGATCGGTCCGTCTGGAGGGGAGGTGGGCAGCGCGGTGGGGTCCTTGGTCATCGATCATTCCTCCGTCAATGGCTCCAGCAGATGCCGCAGCCTTGGCCCTGCATAACGCCTCATGCCTCGAACGATTACGCCGATCTAGACCGGCCCCTGCAAGGCGGCCGGGAACACAGTGCACGCCTCCAAGTCGACTCATCCCACCGGACGGGATGACGACGACGGTGCTCGGCGGGGCAGCTGGAACCAACCACCGGCAGTCCGCCTGCCCCTGACCGTCACCAACGTCCTGTCCTCATACATCTAGGCCGATCGAAAGTGGATCTTGGTGATCTGCTTGCCTTACGTCCGAGGTAATCGTCTCGGCAGGCCCATGCTGGCAGGGTTGGTGATCCGTCCGCGTCGGAGGACGCGGACCAGGACGGAGAGGTCAGTCATGTCCATAGCCACACCGGCCAACACGCGCACCGTGGTTGAGGAGTTGTTGCGCAGAATTGGCGAGGGCAACCCCGAGCGCATCGCCGAGATGTATGCCGAGCAGGGTGACTGGAAGCTCGACTGGCCGGAGGCCGAGCACGGCCGCACTGCCACGCCGTGGATCCGCCACCGGTCTACCCGGGCCGACGCGGCCGCCCACTATCGCGAGCTTGCCGAGCACCACGTGCCGGAGCATGTGGCAACTGAGGTTGAGCGCATCCTTGTCGACGGAAGCGACGCGGTCGTGCTGGGCGAGATCCGTCAGACCGCCCGGCCCACCGGACGTGCCTACAAGGCGCGGTTCGCTCTGCATATCACCGTCGCAGACGGCCTTGTCACCCGGCACCATGTCTACGAGGACAGCCTGGCCGTCGCCCAGGCATTCGAAGCGAAGGATCAGTGAAAGACCACCGGCCATTCGCGAAGACGCTGCTCACAGCCACTCGTTGATGGTCGCGACGAGGACGGTTGCCTCGTCGCGGACCGCCAGTTTGTCGAAGCGCGTGGCGACAGCACGGTGCCTCTTGAGGCGGTTGATCCCGCACTCGACCGCGTGACACTCATGGTAGTCGGCCGGGGCGAAATAGGGCGGCCGGCCGCCACGAGAGCCAAGCTTCCGACGGTTGCGCGCCTGGTCGGCCTTGTCAGGGAGGGTGCAGCGGATCCCGCGCCGCCGCAGGTAGGCGCGGTTTCTGCGAGAGGCGTACGCCTTGTCGGCCCGCACCCGATCGGGACGGACGCGTGGTCGGCCCGGCCCGATGCGGGGCACTCGGACCTTATCCAGCACCGGCTCGAACTGCGGCGAATCCCCGCGCTGCCCGGCCGTCACCACGATCGACATGGGCTTCTGGCCCTGTTCAACGGCCAGGTGCAGCTTGGTGGTGAATCCGCCACGTGATCTTCCCAGCCCGTGATCACGGGGCTCGGCGAAAATGCCGCCCGGTGGTTCCTTCTGCAGGTCGCTCTGCTTGCGAGCCCCGGCTGCATGCTGGTGGGCACGGCAGACGGTGGAGTCGACGCTCAGGTCCCACACGATCTCCCCCTTCGCGTCGGCCAGGGACTGGAGCCGGGTGAGGATCCGCTGCCAGGTGCCGTTCCGCTGCCATCGGCGGAACAGGTCGTAGATCCGGCTCCACGGCCCGTACTCAACAGGGACATCCCGCCATGGAACTCCGGTCCGGACCCGGAACCGTATGCCGTCGATCAACTGCCGCCGAGGCCAGACCGGCGGCCGCCCCGACCTAATACCCCTCGGCAACAACGGCTTCAGTGTTGCCCACTGCTCGTCCGTGAGATCTCCCCGTCCCATGAACCGTGATCATCACAACTCAAGATCCACTTTCGATACACAGCCTAGTAGGCACGGTTGAGTTCGCGTCGAGCCTCAGTTGCTCTGGTCGAGAAGTCGTTCGGCTCGCGCCAGATCTTCGGGGGTGTCTACTGCCACCCCGTCGTCCAGGACGGGCACCATCCGCACGGCGTGGCCGTGTTCGACGAAGCGCAGCATCTCCACTCCCTCGGCACGCTCCAAGGGCCCCTGCTGGAGCCGCCGGAAGTGCTGGAGAGCCTCGCCGGTGAAACCGTAGAGGCCCAGTTGGCGCAGGTACTTCGGCCGGTCGCCCCTGGGGTACGGGATGGGCTGGCGCGAGAACATGAGGGCCTCGCTGCGGGCCGTGACCACGACCTTGACGACGTTGTGGTCCAGGACGGCGCCGACGTCGACCAGCTCGGTGTAGGCGTTCACGGCGAAGGTGCCAGGCGGAGTGAATTCCAGGGCCTCGGAGACGTCGTTGATGGCGGTCGGCGAGATGAACGGCTCGTCGCCCTGGACGTTGATGTACCCGTCGGCCGGCAGGCGTTCGGCGACCTCCGCGACGCGGTCGGTTCCGGTGAGGTGCTCCCCGGTACGGATGCTGTCGATGCCGAGTTCGCGGCACGCTGCTTCGATGCGTTCGTCGTCTGTCGCGACGATGGCTCCGTCGAGGCGTTTGGCCTCCAGGCAGCGCTGGTGGACGTGCCAGAGCAGCGGCTTGCCGCCGAGGAGGGCCAGTGGTTTGCCGGGGAAGCGGGAGGCACCCCATCGGCAGGGTATGACGGCGATGTGCCGACGCCGTTCGGCGTCCGTCGGTCGGGCTGTGGTGGCGGCCACGGCGTCCTCCTGGTATTCGGATTCGGGGGGCTTCAGGTGAGCTGGGCGAGCTTGGCGCGGACGGTGGGTGAGGCGGTGGTCGCGAACGGCCGCCACAGGTAGCCGTCGACCTCCTCCTCCTGCAGCGTCACCGCGTGATCGGCCCCGAGGTGGAAGGCCCAGCGGAAGTCCACGTGGTGGTGGGCCGGCTCGTTCTTCAACGGGTTCGCGTCGATCGCGTGCACGTCGATGTCGAGGGGGATGACCTCGTGGTTGGCGAGGGGGACGACGGCGCTGGGCGGGATGCCGACCTCCTCGTGCAGTTCGCGCAGGGCGGCGTCGCGCAGGTGCTGGTCGGACGGTTCGTTGTGCCCGCCGGGCGCCAGCAGTTTCCGGGATGCCTTGTGCAGGATGTGGAGCACGTGCTGTTCATCGTTGATGAGGATGGCGCTGCAGGTCACGTGGGCGGGGAACGTCTTGCGGCTGGTGGGATCGTCCGCGCCGGCGAGCGCGGCGAACAGCATGGTCAGGGAGGCGCGCTCGTCCGGGTGGCGGGCGAGGTACGCCTCCGTGACGGTGCGGATGTGTTCGGTGGAGGGAGGCAACGAGGTCACCTTTCGAAGTGGCGGAGCCAGGTTCTGGCGATGGTGTCGCGGTCGGCCGCCGGCATCTCGTGCAGTCCGGGCTGGAATCGCGCGTGGCTGAGTGCGGCGGTGGCGGCGAGTATCTCGGCCTGGACGAGGTGGATGTAGGTGCCGACGACGGCGCCGTGCACGAAGTTGACGGCACCCCCGTCGGCGAGGACGTAGAAGTAGTGGCCAGTGACCTCGTATCGAGTCAACTGGGTTTCGACGGGCTGGCGTTCGTAGAGGTCATCAAGGCTGCTGAGTTCGAGTTCGTCCTCGGAAGAGGTCACCGATCCGAGGTACGCGCCGTTGCGCAGGGCGGCGAAATCCTCGTGCCGTAGGGCGAGATTGCCAGTGGCGCAGAGGACGAGTTCCGCGTCGTGGACGGCCTCCGTGGTGGACGAACTGGTGCGGAAGCCGAGAGCGTGGGCTTGTACCCGCTTGACCGCGTCGTTGTCGTACACGGTGACGCGCAGGTCCTGGGCGCGCAGGGTCTGCGCAATCGAGCGGCCGATCTTGCCGAAGCCGATGACGCAGGCGCTGCGGCTCGTGAGGATGTCCCCGCGGGCGCGGACGAGGGCGTCGGTGGAGAACACGATGGACCGGCCGACGAGGTGGTCCTCGCAGTCCTTGAGCGGGGAGCGGGCCACGGATACGACCGGGCACGGCAGCGAGCCGAGTCCTGCGTACCGCTGGTGCCCGTTCTCGGTGTCCTCGACGACGCCGAGGATGCGGCCGGAGAACTTGTTCACGAGGGTGTCGAGGCTGAGCGCGAAGTACCCGCCGATGTCGACCAGAACGACGTCTTGGCCGCCGGCCGTGTCCTCCAGATAGTGCAGGGCCTGGGTCTCGTCGGTGAACCGCTCCCGGGTCAGGTCGTGGACCGGCAGGGTGTGGCGGACGGTGTCGAGGGTCGGCTGGTGGATCGACCGGGGCTTGGGTAGGACGGCACCGATCGTGGACACCGCGGTCATAGCGCGTAAGAACGCGGGGCGTTCCGGGAGCAGGTGGGTGATGACCAGCGTCGTGATCGCCTGCCCGGCGGGGAACTGCGCGGTGATTCTCCGGAAGAAGGCGTCCAGCCGTGCTCGCTCGGGAGTTTCCATGAGCATTCCTCTCGGGTTCCGAGGCGTATGGCTACGCGGCCCGGCTGTAGTCCGGAACCGGGGCGGCCAGAGCCTGCATGTGGGCGCGCAGTCCGCTGTGGAGGTCGACGCGCGGCTGCCAGCCGAGGACCTCTCCCGCGCGGCCGGGGTCTGCGCGCGTGAGCAGGACGTCCCCGTTGCGCACGTGGTCCTGGTGGAGCTGGATCTCGCGGCCGGTGAGGCTGTTGGCGATGTCGATCACGTCCAGCAGCGATGCGTTCGAGCCGCCGCCGACGTTGATGGGGCCGTGAGGGTTCGGGACGACGCCGGCGGCGATCGTGGCGGCGACCGCGTCGTCGATGTAGGTGAAGTCGCGGCGCTGGTGACCGTCTCCGTACAGGCGCAGGGGCTGTCCGGTCAGGGCGGCGTACAGGGCGCGATGGGTGAACATGTCGGCGCGCTGACGGGGGCCGTAGACGGTGAAGTACCGCAGGGCGACGACGGTGAGGCCACCGGGGCGCGCGGCATAGGCGAGGCAGAGCTGCTCCTCGGCCAGCTTGGTCACGGCGTACGGGGAGGCGGGATTGGGGCGGTCGGTCTCGCGGCTCGCGTCGCCGTCGGTCGGACCGTAGACGCTGGAGGAGGAGGCGACGACCAGTCGGGGGACGCCGATCCGGGTGGAGGCTTCGAGGACACGGTGGGTGGCCAGCACGTTGGACGCGAGGTAGTCGCCGAACTGCGGTCCCCAGGAGGGCCGCACGCCGGGGATGCCGGCGAGGTGGAAGACCGCGTCGGCGTCGATCAGAAGGGGGTCGATGGCGCAATGGAGGAGGTCGGCCGTGACGTGGTGGTATCCCGGGCGTCCTCGCAGCGCGACGAGGTTGGCGGCGGCCGTCGGGTCGGTGGACGGATCTCGGCGGTCCACGCCGATCACGGTGGTGCCGGCCTGGACGAGGGCGTGGGCGAGGTGGGAGCCGATGAATCCGGCGGAGCCGGTCACCACGGCCCGTCGGGGGGCAGCATTGGTCGGGGGCTGCTCGTGCTGTGGCACGGGGATCTCCAGAGAGGTGTCGTCGAAGGGGTAGGTCAGGTGAGCCGGGAGAGGACGGTTCTGCCGTGCGCGCTGAGGGCGGCGTCGTTCTCTTTGTGGCCCTTGACCAAGGCCGTGGCCGCCTCGATAGCGCCGAAGGACTCCAGGAGGCGTCGCTCGGTGTCGTTCGGCGGGCGCCCGTAGCCGTGGAAGAAGGCGGTGCGGAGGTGGGGTGCGGCCTGCCAGCGTCGGAATTCGAGCCGGGCGAAGTCGCGGACCCGGGCGTCGCGTCGCATGTGCTCGAAGTCGTAGATGCCGAAGATGTCGCCGAGCAGCCAGTTGCGCGGCTGGTAGTCGAGGTGGCAGATCGCGCTGTCCATGTAGCTGGCGCCCAAGATCGCCGCGTGATGCGTCAGCAGGTTCTCCTCGGCCGCGTCGAGCAGGTCGGCTCGGACGGCCCGGTCGATCCACCGCTGGAACCGCTCGGCGAGCGAGGCGCCGACGGCTCCGCCCTGGGGCATGGCCGTGGCCCGGTGCAGCTTGCCCAGCACGTGCCCGGCCTCGTGGTGGGCCAGTTCCTCCTCGGGCGAGCCGGGAGCGACGGTGTCCGCGCAGTCGCCTGCGAGTGCGGTGAGCAGCAGGGTGCGGGTGGCGTCATCCCGGCCGACCAACTCCGGCACGTGACCGGTCAGATGGCGGACCCACGTCTCATAGGCGTGGAGTTCTCCGGCGTACCGGTCTCGCTCCGCGTGCTGCTTCGCGATGAACTGACGCCCGTCCCCGACCGCCAAGCGCACCACGCGGGGCGGGAGCGCGGGGTCCGCTGCGATGTCGACTGCGCCGAGGAGGTGGTGCGCCAGTCGTATCCGCGGGTCGTCCGCGGTCACGATCACGGAGTCGGCTCCGGCGTGAGGAGACTGAGGTGCTCGGTGTCGTTGTGCCGGTCGAGCATCCAGCGGGTCTGGCCCAGGCGGTTGCGGTGGTGCTGCCAGCGGGTGATGGAGGCGTGGTTGTGGGTGAATCCGGACGGCGAGCCGATCGGGATGCCGAACAGCAGGGTGTGTGCGGTGATCACCGTCTCCCCGTGGGCGGCGAAGACGACGCGCTTGCCGTGGTTCTCCTTGATGAGCTGGCTCAGGTTCCTGCCGGCGCGCTCCAGGTACCCGTTCCAGGTGTCGGAGCCGTTGGCCCAGGGCGTGTCGGGGTGGGCGTGCGGCCCGCCGTCGGCGGCCGTCTTCACCGCGTCCCAGGGCCTGCCGTCGGCGTCGCCGTGGACCGGTCCGTCGAGTCGGTCGTCGTGATGTACGGGGATCTGGAGCGTCTGGGCGATGATCTCGCCGGTCTGGACGAGGCGGATCCGCGGGCCGGTGTAGATGACGTCGAAGGGCTTCTTCAGGTGCTCGGTGGCCAGGCGGCGTGCGGCCTGTTCGGCTTGGGCGTACCCGAGGTTGGTCAGGCCGGTGCAGGTGCGCGGGCCCCCGACGAGGCCGTCGGCGTTGCACCGGGCCTGGCCGTGCCGGACGAAGACGAGTTCGGTGGTGATCATGAGGCTCCTCGGTGCGTGAAGCGGAGGGGCAGGCTGTAGTGGTAGCCGTTGCGGCCGACGTACGGTGCGGTGAGCACCGCGTGCAGGCCCAGGAAGCTGTCGAGCCGGCCCCGGTCCGTCGTGCCCAGCCGGGCGTCGTAGCGTCGGGCTGCCGCGTTGTACGCGAGTAGGGCGGTGGTAACGGCTTGGTCCGTGAGCGGCCCGTAGGTCAGGTGGAGCGTCGCGACGAGCTTGGCGAGGTCGTAGCCCAGCGGGGCGAGGGACAGGTCGTCGGTGTCGACGGCGACGATGTCTTGCGCGGTGATGATGAAGTTCCGCGGGTTGCTGTCCTTGTAGAAGGCGCAGGGTCCCTCGGCGGTCGCTTCCAGCAGGCCGAGCATCGCGTGCAGCGCCGTCTTGTTCGGCAGGTAGCCCTGCTCGTGGCGTCGCCGCAGAGCGATCCTCCGGGGCCCGAGGTAGTCGTCGAACTGCGTGCCGTCCTCGAAGTGGTGCGGGGTGTCCAGCGACACGGAGTGCAGGTCGCTGGCCCAGGCGGCACCGTGGGCGTGGCCGAGCAGTTCCGCCACGCGCGATAGGTCCTCGGGACGTACGGGCCGTCCCTCGATCCGTTCGAACGTCAGGGACTGTGGTCCGGCAGTGTGGAGAGCCGGCTGCCGCAGCGGCTTGGCGTGCGCGGTGAGCCACCGGTAGTGGCGCACCGCCCCCGCCGCGCGCTCGGGTTCCACGTAGTGCTTGGTGAACGGGGCGGGGCTCATGCCGGCTCTCCTTCTTCCTTCGGCTGTCCGACGACGAAGGTGATCAGGGACCGGGTGGTCAGCGGCCGGTCGGGAAGGAACTCGTGCAGGGCCGCGGCCAGGGCACCGGGGTTGCCGTACAGGCCGGGCGCCAAGTCGTACTTGGGGTTGGTGGCCAGGTACTGCGCCGTGTGGTCGTGGCCGTCGAAGGTGAAGACGTGCTCCTCGTCCAGGACGGCGATCACGTCGAGCGAGGAGGCGGCCACGTCGGCGAGGTTGCCGCTGTGGGCTGCGGTGTAGAGGCTCTCGTGCCGGGCGGCACGCGCATCGAGGCCGGCGGAGGCGACCAGCTGGTCCATCTCTCGGTAGCTGTCGAGGCCCTTGGTGACGAGCACGGCCAGACCTCCGGGCGCGAGGACCCTGGCGATCTGTCCGACGACGTCCTCGGGGTGCGGCGAGTGGTAGAGGCAGAACGCCGCGACGATGATGTCGCTCGACCCGTCGGGCAGGGGGAGGTCGTGGAAGTCGGCTTCGACGAACTCCACCGTGCTGTCGGGCAGGTCCCTGGCGCGCTCGCGGGCCTGGGCGAGCAGGGAGGGGGCGGCGTCAAGGCCGACGATGCGCTTGGGCCGGAGCTGCTCGGCGATGACGAGGCTGCTCGTGCCGCGACCGCAGCCGATGTCGAGCACCACGCCCAGCCGGTCGGGCCGGGCGTGGTGGGTCTGCACCAGGCTGACGATCGTCTCGGGCACCGGGTGTCCGGCGGTCTTGGCGTTCATCAGGGCGCTGGTCCGCCCGGCCAGCCGCGAGGCGTGCCCGTACAGCTCCCGCTGCCGGGCCGGGTCCAGGAACGGGTTGGGCTCGTTCATGCCGCACCCCCTGACCGGGGGCGCGGACCGGTCAGGACTGCTCGGCGGCTACCTTCCGCAGCCAGCGGCGCGTCTGACGCCGACTGGCCAGCAGCACCACATCGGCACCGGAGCCGAACTCCTCGATCTTCGCCATCACGCGGGGCCGCATCTTGCGCCGGTACGTGGCGACGTACTTGATCACGCCCCAGTGGATGCGGTTGTGCACCCCGTTGCCCTTGTGCCCGGCCCCGTGCCGGATCTGCCGGGAGAAGATCCCGTACAGCGCCGCCACGGTCGACACGTCCATCAGGACCACCGTGTCGCAGGCTTCGAGCCGTACCTGCAGCGTCGAGTTGTAGTTGCCGTCGATCACCCACCGCGACTGCGCGACCAGCTCGCGCTGGACGTCGGTGAACTTGTCCATGGGCAACGCGTTCCACTCGTCGTCGTAGAACGCGGCGTCCAGGTGCGTCACCGGGGCGTCGAGGATCCTGCCCAGTTCGCGGGCCACGTGGGATTTGCCGCTGCCTCCGCAGCCGACGATGGCGACCTTCTTCATGGTGCTCCAGCGTAGAGAGGTTCGGGTGTCCGGCGGACCCATCCTCCGGGACGCGCCCGGAGGACCCGCGCGCCGTGGTCGATCGAGCGGTCTGCATCAGGCAGCTCCCCGCTCGGTCGCCGTGGTCTGGAGGAGGCCGTGCAGGACGGACTCCAGGGTGTTGACCTGCCTGCACAGGCCGAACAGGCTCAGGCGGTCCACACATGCAGCGATCAGGGCGGCGTGCTGCTCGGTGCCGACGATCTCGCTCAGGTAGGAGAGGCGTTCGAGGACGTCGTTGCCGGAGCGCACGAGCAGTTCCTTCGGGACGAACCGGTCGGCGAAGCGGATGTCCGCCGGGGCCAGCGGCAGGCAGCCGGCGAGCACGGCCTCGAAGATGCGCTGGGTCATCTGCCCGACGGCGGCGTACCGCTCGGGCAGCATGAGCACCGTGGCCAGGGACCGGCCGTAGACGCCGGCGGCGTCCTCGAACGGGATCCGGCCCGCGAAGCGGACGTGCGGCCAGCGGCCGGTTTTCGCCCACTTCCCGGCGACCAGGTGCTCGACGCGGGCGGCTGCCGGGGCGAAGAAACGGTCGAAGGGCTCATCGCGGTCGTACTGGTTGCCCACGTAGCCGAGCGCGAGATCCCGGGGCCGCGCCGCCAGGGTGAGGGGATCAGCCTGGGCGAGGAGGTCCTCGGCGACGGGGAAGAGCAGCGAGTGCGCGCCGAGCGTCGGGGCGAGCGCCGCCTCGCAGACGCGGGTTTGGGCCGTACGGCGCCACACGCTCTCGGCGCGCAGGGTGCGGTCCTTGTCCCAGATGACGGTGGGCGTCTGGGACCGGACCGTGTAGTGGTTGATGAGCTGTGCCTGCCGGTGGAGGTCGCAGGTGTGCCCCTCGCTGCCGCACACGGTGGTGTTGCGGCCGGGGATGGCCCAGCGCCACTCCAGGAACAGGGCGTCGATGCCGGGCAAGCCGTCGTCGAAGGTGTACGGGCCGCCGAGGTCGTCACCGGCTTCGAGGCGGTCGCGGTCGGGCTGGAGGAAGACGATCTCGTGACCGCGGGCAAGGAGGGCATCGATGAAGGGACGGCGGTGGCTGCGGCCTCCGTCGGGGGTGTCGGTGACGCCGTTGCCGAGGAAGCCCCAGAAGCTGTACCCGATCTTCATTTGGTGATCCACCGGCCTTCGAGGAGCAGGGCGTCGAGGCCGGAGTTGGCCAGGCAGTCCAGGGCCATCTCGGGCGTCCCGCAGATCGGCTTGCCCTTGACGTTGAGGGAGGTGTTGATCAGCACGGGTACGCCGGTCCGGCGGCCGAAGGCGGTCAGCACCGCATGCATGAACGGGTTCTGCGACTGGGTGACGGTCTGCAGTCGGGAGGTGCCGTTGGCGTGCACGATGGCCGGCACCCGCTCGCGCGTCAGGTCCGTCACCCCGGAGGCCATGGACATGTAGGGCGCCGGCTGGCCGAGGGCGAAGAACTCGGCGGCGCGCTCGGCGGGGACCATGGGGGCGAAGGGCCGGAACGGCTCGCGGAACTTCACGGTGGCGTTCAGCCGCTCGACGACCCCGGGCTCCAGCGGGGAGGCGAGGATCGAGCGGTTGCCCAGGGCGCGCGGCCCGGCTTCGACCCCTCCCTGGAACAGTCCGGCGATCACGCCGTGGGCGAGCTGGTCGGCGAGGAACTCGGCGGTCTCGATGCCGAAGGTCTTCTGGCGGAGGCCGGGCCAGGGGGCCAGGTCGAGGGGCTGGTCCTCGTAGGAGGGGCCGAGGTAACAGTGGCGGGCGATGCCGGCGACCGGGCGAGGGCTGCGCCCATCGACATGCACGGCGAGGGCGGCCCCGATGGCGGTTCCGGCGTCTCCGGGCGCCGGCGGGATGAACACCTCGTCGAAGATGTCAGCCTCGATGATCTTCCCGATGCTGACGCAGTTCGTGGCGACGCCGCCGCCCACGCACAGGCGCCGGGAGCCGGTGAGCACTCTGGCGCGGCGGGCCAGGTGGACCATCACCTGCTCGGTCCGCTCCTGGAGGGCAGCCGCCAGGTCTCGGTGGACGTCGGTGAGCGGTTCGCTCGGGTGCCGCTCAGGGCAGGTCTCGGCGACGAACCACAGGGATGTCCTCGGGTATCCCGAGGTGAGGGTTCGCGCCGGGAAGTAGCCAGGGTGGATGCGGAAGCCCGTGGCCGTCGTGCGGACGGCCGTGCTGAACAGGTGGCGGAAGCGGACGGGGTCACCGAGGGCGGCCAGCGCCATGACGGTGCCCTCCTCGTCGCCCCGCCGCCAGCCCAGGTGCTCGGTGACGGCGCCGTACACGTAGCCGAGGGAGGCTGGGTCGTTGATCGCTTCCAGGGTCTGGACGCGGGGGCGCTGGATGCCGTGGCCGCGAGCGATGGTGGTGGTCTGCCGCTCGCCGAGGCTGTCGACCACGAGTACGGCGGCTTCCTCCCAGCCGGAGGCGGCGAAGGCCGTGAGCTGGTGGGCGCGGTGGTGCAGGACCGGTGTGACGCGGGCCGAGGGGAACTGGCTGCCGAGGACGCGCAGCCGCCGCCGGGTCCGCAGGGCGACCTTGGCGAACCCGAGGGCGCGGGCCAGGCTCCGGTCGCGCGTGGTCGGCGAGAGCGCCATGCGCAAGGCGGCGGGCGACTCGGTGAGGTAGCGGGCGGGCTGGAAGTTGTAGGCGACGGCGTCCACGTCGGTGGCGCTCAACTTGGCCTGGTCGAGGAGCCATCCCACGGCGCGGGCCGGGTAGAGCTTGGTGTGCTTCTGCTCGGAGAGGCGTTCCTCCTCGACGAAGCCGACGAGTTCACCGTCCACGAGAAGGGCGGCCGACGAGTCGTGGGTGTACGAGCACAGGCCGAGGATCACGGAGGGGGTGCGCTTCATGGCGGCGGTCACCTTGCCCCGGCCGTCGCGGCGCGATTGGTCGAGCGCCGCTCCAGCTCTCCGTACCAGGCGGTGAGGGCTTGGCCGAGGGGCCCGTCGATCGTGTCGGCCGCCCGCCACGCCTGCTCTCGCTTGCCGTCCTTCCACAGCCGGTAGCTGCGCAGCGTCTCGGCCATCGCGTCCCAGCCGGGGTGGCCGGTCACGTCACGGGCCTCGACCTGGTCGAGCAGGCCGCCGAAGCCGTTCCAGGGTGTTCGCAGGTCGGGCATGATCTCGCTCGCCGGGAGCGAGGTGAGCATGTCGGCCTGCTCGATGTGCTCGTCGTAGATGTGCAGCGAGCCGATGTGCAGGTGAAACTCGCCGAGTTCCGCATCGAGCCATCCGGCGACCAGCTCGTGCAACACGGTGTAGAAGAACACGTCGTACGGCATGCCGATCCATACGTCCTGGCCGCGCATCATGGTCGCCATGTGCAGGCGGCCGGCGCGCAGGTGGAACCGGAACCCAAGGGTGCACGGCACGTCCTTGTGCCCTGCGGCGTCCTGGGCCGGGTCGTAGAGCTGGATCAGGGCTCGGCGGGAGTCGGGGTCGGCTTGGAGGATCTCGACGACGCGGGCGAGTTGGTCGACCTTGCCGGCCCAGTTCCGCATCCTGGGGCCGTACGCCCCCAGGAGGACGCCTTCGTCGGCGAACTGCCGCAGCCGGTTGTTGTAGTCGAAGATCCACGGAGCGTCGGAGCCGGACAGGTGCCAGACCGTCTCGGCCACGGCGAAGGCCGGATTCATGATGCGGGCGAGCGGGGCGTAGAGCAGGCGGGCACGCGGCTGGGTGAGCAGCAGGTGCACATCGCGGACTTCGTGGGTGGCCATGCCCCGGGGGCTGATCTTCTCGCCGGACTTGGCCAGCGTGACGGCGCCGGAGAACAGCTCGGCGATGCTGTCGGCTGTGAGGGATGTCATCGGACGGATGCTCCTTCGTCCTGGGGCGACGCAGCGGCGCCCGGGTGGTGGTGGGTGGAGTCGTCGGCCCTCGGGCCGGAGGTGGCGCGGTCGGTGATGAGCCGGGCGATCCGAGTGGCGCTGTCGCCGCGCCACCGGCAGACCGCGTCCAGGGCCGCCCGCGGGATCGGCGCAGGGCCCGCGCGTACGCCGGAGAGTGCTTCGGCGACCTCGCCGGCGGCCTCGCATCGGGTCGCCAGTCCGTGACCGGTCAGGCCCAGGGTGCGTTCGCCCGGAGGGCCGATTTCGAGGACGGGGATGCCGAGCAGCGCGGCTTCGATCCCGCACGTCGAGTACGCGCTCGCCAGGACGTCAGCGCCGGCGAGGCAGCCTCGTGCTCCGACCCGGGGGTCGGCCACCGCGAGGGGCGTCCCGCCGGCCCGCTTCACCAGAGCGGTGAAGGCGTCGGCTCCCTGCGCCGGGTGTGGAGCGATGACGAGCCCCCAGTCGCCGTCCGCCTCGGCGAGCCCGTCCAGGAGGAGGTCCGCGTGGGACTTGAGGTGATCGGGGTTGAAGGGCTGGCAGGCCCACACCGCGATCCGGGTCGGCGCACGTCGGCCCCCCGGAGCGAGCAGCTTCTCCAGGTATCGGCGCTGTGCCTGGCGGCTCAGGCCGGCGAGGACGTCGAAGCGGGGCTGCCCTAGGACGTGCACCTCGGCCTCGGGGTGGCGCGCCCACCTCTGGCCCAGAGCGAGGTCCCGCTCGCCCATGACGACGATGTCGCGGCTGTGCAGGGCAGGCCAGGCGACCGATTCCGCCGTCCACGCCCCGTGCTGGACGTGAACCGAGTTCGCCCCGTGCCGCTCGGCGGCGTGCGCGGTCAGCACGCCCAGCGGGCTGGTGTCGTTGCTCAGCAGGACGGTGTGCGGCCGGGTGGTCGCCAGCATGTCGTCGAGCCAGCTCTCCGCCCGCACCACCGTCCGCCATGACGGCTGGGTGCAGCCCCCGCTGGTCTCCAAGAGCACAGACAAGAGCCTTATGAGCCGGGCAAGTTGGACATCGTGGCCTCCCACCTGGACGACGTGCTCGTCGTCGGGACGGTGGAGGCCCTCGGCGGTGCCGGAGAGGGTGAAGAGGTCGCTCGGAGCCGAGCGCAGCTCGATACCCGTGACCGATCCCGCGCTGCACCGCTCGGCGGCATCAGTGGCGAGATCGAGCAGGAGACTCCTCTGCCCGCCGCGTGCCAGTTCGGCAAGAACCGGGGTCAGCGTGGCCGCGTGGCGGGAGGTCCACGACAGCGCCAGAACGTCCTGCCGTTCGAGATCCGAGGGGAGCGGACTCGGCTCCGTGTTCGCCGTACTCGTACGGGCGCGGTTGCGGAGCTGGGCGGAGCGGGTCGGGTTGTGCGGTGCCGCAGCACCGAGCACGTACGCGACGCCGGACCACGTCACGGTGTAGGCCAGGTACTCACGCGAGCTGCTCGACCGCAGTCCCACGAGTCCTTCGTACGGGGCCAGGGTCAGGGGCCCTGGGGTCGAGGCGAACGGTGCCCAGGCGTTCAGGGCCAGGAGCTTGCGCACGATCTCGGCGACGAAGCGTCGCACGGGGACGTGCTGGACGTGGAGCCAGCCGGCTCCGCCCGGGGTGGAGGCCAGTGTGGCGCTGTAATGGTCGAGGGCGGCCATGACGTCTTCGACGCCGGAGCGCAGTAACTGCTTGTCGACGGTCGTCGCTTCCAGGTCCGTGGTGTGGACGTGGTCGGTTTGCGCGTGCGCCAGGGCACCGGTTCCGACGAGAGCCCACGTCGGCTTCCCGGTGTTGGAGGAGCGGACCAGGCCGAGGCCGCCAGTCGTGCGGGGACTCACGCCGCGCTCCCCTCGACGAGCCGCTTGGCGGGGAGGAGGCTCAGCAGTTCCTTGGGCGACGCGGCCGTCTCGGGGTCGGGAGTCGTCGGCTGCCCGTAGCCCCATGCAGCGTGTACATAGGGGACGCAGGCGCGTGCGGCCGACTCCTGGTCGACCGCCATGTCACCCACGTAGACGGCGGAGGCGGGGTCGACTCCCAGGTCGACCAGCGCCAGGAGGAGCGGGTCCGGGGCCGGCTTCGTCCGGCCCGCTCCGGCGGGCGTGCGGATGGTCGCGAAGGGACAACCGAGGCGCGCGAGGAGCGGGGCCGCCCGGTCGACGTGCTTGGACGTCACGACGCCCAGCCGCCAGTCGGCGGCCACGAAGGCGTGGAGCGTCTCGACGATGCCGGCGAACTCCTCCGCGAGGTGCGCGGTGGCCACGGACTCCGCCTCGTACGTCCGGCGGATCGCTTCGGTGTCGGTCACGCCCAGCCGCTGCATGATGTCGCCGAACTCGCGGCCCAGATGGCGCTCGTAGTCGCGGAAGGGGAGCGCGACGCCATGGATCTCTTGGACCCTCTGCCACGCCTTCCGCATCACCGGACGCGTGTCGAGCAGGACGCCGTCGAGATCGAGAAGAAGAGCGCGCGACCTGTGGTCGTTGGGTGCGGCCGGAGCCGGTGGCGATTCGTGAGTAGGAACGGTCATGATCATCCTCTCGTCAGGGTGTCGTCGTGTCTCAGAGGGCCGAGGCCGGTTCGAGTTGCAACTCGGGGTACTGGTCCGGGGGCCAGCCAGGCCGCGTCCGCCGGACCGTCAGTCGAAGGCGAGACCGATCCATCCGGCGCGGCCGGTAGGCGCGAGAGCCGGTGAAAGCGCGAGAGGCTGAAGCCACGCCCCTGAACCTCACCGGCGGGCACGGCGAAGAGGTCGATGCCCTCTTCGCTGGGCGCCGACGGGGCGGCCTACCGGATGGCGAGGAGCGCTTCGCCCAGCTCGCGGTGCGGCAGGAGGCGCGGCGCACGATCGGTGTGTCCCTCGAAAGTCATGGTCAGCCCTCGGTCAGGTGTATGTGAAGGTGAAGGCGAGCGCGACGCTTACGGTGGCGATCAGGGCGATCTGGGCGCTGATCTGCCGCCAGCCCCAACCCTTCCTGTCCATCCAGCGCAGTGGATACCTTCAAGTCGGCGCGACGGGCTCCTCGGAGATCACGAGGTGGAGAAACGCCCGGCAGTGCTCGCCCAGATGTTTGATCACGGCGTGGTACTCGTCGTCATCGGAGCTGATGTTGTGCCGGTCGAGGACGATCACGCCGTCGGCCAAGCCCTCTCGGAGCTGCCGCTCGGCTTCCCGCCAACCAGGTCGATCCCAAGGCGGCGTGTAGACGCCCTGGCGCGCACTGGATGCCGGGAAGTACGTCGTGCTCACCGGGACGACGGCCACATCGTGGAGCCGGGCGGCGATCGCGTAACCGAGTTGGTCGGCCTCAGCCTGCAGCGTCCCCCAGTCCTCGTCAGGTCGGGCCCTCGGACTCGGTACCAAGCTGTACGCCAGCACGCGCAGCGGCTGATCGTCCTGCGTGTCAACGACCTGTCGGTAGAAATGCTGTCGGAGGCCTCGGAGTTGGCCAGCTCGGGACTGGCGCTTCATCCGGGGAGAGGTGCGGGGCCCTCTCGGTTGGTCATTGCCAGCAATCGGCGACCCACCGCCGGCGTGCTTCTCCCGCCCCCGGTCGAAGGCAACGAGGCTCAACACGTCGGGTCCATACTTGACTGCATCGTGCGGCAACATGGGGGTGCCTCCGTGAGGGTGGGGATAACCGCGTACGTAGTTCGGCCGCCGTCCGCGACGCCCCACCGAAGCGACAGGCAGGCGACGAGGTGCAGCCCTCGACCACCGAGGCCAGCGGCACTTGCACGTCGTCGCCTGGCCGGTGCGGTGCTGTCGTCGGTGACTCGGATTAGAAGCTCGTGGTCGTCGTGTCGCAGTCGCAGTCGGACATCCCCGGAACCATGGATGATCGCGTTGGACACCAACTCCGAGACGACGAGCCGGGCGTCCTCTGCCGGCGCCTCCGGCAACGACCACTGCTTCAGCACGGTGGCCGTGGTTCGTCGTGCTTTAGCGACGTGCACATCCTTCGGCTCCATGGCCATCTCGAAGACGTGAGAGGTCAGCGGGCACCGAGCGGTCGCGGCGCCGACATCGTGGGCGCCACCGTCGTCGCCCCCAGGTCGGGGTGGCGTTGCTGTCCGGTGCGTGGTCATGCGCACATCGCACCGTGGCTGCGCGATCCGGAACAGGGGAAACCGGAGGGGGGAAATCTCTGTCAAGGGGGGAAAACAGGGGGGAGTTGAGGGGAGTATTGGCTTTCTCCCACGGATAGGGGTCAGACTCATGGCAGTGGATCCATTTGCCGAGCTGCTCCGTCACCTGCGGCGTAGGGCGAATCGGACGCAGGACGAGCAGGCCGGTGCGATCAACGCCGCTTCCGGCCGGGCAACGATGACCCGCCGAGAGGTCAATCGGTACGAGAACGGTGCCAACGTTCCGACGGACCACACCCTGGGAAACATCGCTTTGGCCTGCGGCGTCCCGCTGGAGCCGCTGCAGCGCGAGGCGAAAGCCGCTCGTGCCAGGCGGCGGGAGAAGAACAAGGCCGAGGCGGAGGACCTGGACGACGTGAAACGCCGAACGCTGCTGGGAGGCGCAATCATCGGTGCGGCTACGGCTGCCGAGCCGTGGGGCCGGCTGGCCTATGCACTAAGCAAGGGTTCCAAGATCGACCCTGCGTCAGCGGGGGTGCTTATTGATCATGCGGCCGGGTTGCATGTGGACGAGCTGAACGAGAGCGCGCTCAGCCTGCAGTCCCGGGTCGAGGCGCACTTGGACGCGATCACCGCAGCCCTTCCCCGCGCCGGAACCCACGAGCGAGCGCTGACCATCGCGGCGGGAGAGACCGCAGCTCTTGCCGGATGGGTTGCCTGGGACCTGGGCGAGCACGACAAGGCCGCCTCCTATTACGGAGTGACCTCGGAGTGCGCGAAGAAGGCTGGGCACCCCCCTCTGCGCGCCCTCGCTCTGGGCTACGCGAGCTACGGTGCCCCCAGCCGTGCGAAGGCGCTGGAGATGCTTTCGCAGGCAGCTCAGGACGTACGCGGACGTGGCAATGCAACCGCCGCAGCGTGGGCCCTGGGCCGGTACGCGGAGGAGGCCGCTCAGTCAGGCGATGACGCTGGCGCCCTTCGCGCGCTGGAACAGGCCAGGTTCGCCTACGACTTCGCCGACCATACGAGCGAGCAGGCGTGGGTCCGCTTCGTGACGCCGTACCGGATGGACTCCTTGACCCTCTCGGTCTACGGCGAACTCAGGCGTCAGGAGCTGACGGCCACAGCCGACTCCGCAGTCGAGCGCCTCGGTGGTGAACTATCCGAGTCCGGTGTGGTCGTCCTGGGGGACCTGGCGTCCGCACTTCTGCGCGGCGGCGACGTAGACCGCGGGGCCTACGTCGCGCACCAGTTCGCAGCAGCCGCGGAGTCGAAGCCCAACACCATGGGCCGTCAGCGGGCGCAGGCCATCGCTGCCGGGCTCCCCGACACCGAGCATGACCTGGCCCGCCACCTGCTGACGTTCGCGGCGCTGTGAAGCGTCCAAGCGCACAGGCTCAGTGAGAGCGAGGTGCTGTCGTGGCACCCCTACTGCGGGCGCGTCTCGTCGACGACCCAGGCCAAGTACGCCTCCGACCCTCCGGCCACAGGCAGCGTGACCCACTGGGGGACGTCGTACGGGTGCCTCTCGTGCAGCCAAGCCTCCAGCGCGGGGAGGCGATCCGACGACGTCATGTAGGAGATCCGCCACTCCTGCGCCGCTTCGACCTTCCCCTGCCACCAGTAGAAGGCCGTGATGGGCGCATCGATGTGAACGCCCGCCGCCAGTTTGCTCTCAACAGCGCCTCGGGCGAGGGTCTTCGCCTGCTCCTCGTCGTCGCTCGTCGTCTGCGCGATCACGATCTCAGGGTCCATGCGGCTACCTCTCCAGCTCGGGTACCGCGACCCTATCCATGTGTTCGACGCAGGCCAGCGAGAGGGGCGGAGGCGGCGCGCAGTGTTCGGAGCCCTGCTCTCGTTTACACACCTCATGCCTCGGCCTTAGCGCAGCGGGCAACCAACGTTAGCTGCTATGGCATCACAAGATCCATTTCAGCACCCTCCTCTGTACCGCAAGAATCCGGTTCGTCCAACTCGCCCTTTCTCTGGAATCTCTTCCTGTCATCGCCCCACACGACAGGAGTCGAACCATGCCTGAGCCGCGCGCAACATCCCAGACCGCTTTCTTGACCCTCCCCAGGGCTGCCGACTACCTCGGTATCTCACCCAACACGTTGTACGTCTGGCGACACCGCCGACAGGGCCCTCCCAGCTTCCGCATGGGACGGCGCGTGATGTACCGGATCACGGCGCTCGACGAGTGGGTCTGCGATCAGGAGCGAGCGGACTCCCGCTGCAACCGCGCCCTCGACCCGCTGAACCGGAAGCCGCAACGGCGCTCGAAGGCCATGACGTAACGCGGTGGCTTACGCGTCCGGTCTCCCCGAGAAGAAGTTCTCCGCACAGGGATTGGATCGTGCCGCAGATCGCGTTAGCACCGACCAGCTCATGATCACGCACCACTGGAGGGCCCCGTCATGGCGGGTTACATAGAAGACCGATGGCTGAAGAAACGCCCCGACAAGCTGACCGGGAAGCGGGAGCGAACCGCGATCTACGGCACCGGGAAGCGCTACCGGGTGAAGGGGATTCCTGGCATCCAGGACCGGTCGTTCCACACGAGCGAGGACGCGAAGCGGTGGCTCGCCAGCGCCAGGACGGACTCCAGCCGTGGTGAGTTCGTCGATCCCCGCAAGGGGGAGATCCTTCTCGCCGATTACATCGCCGACTCCTGGTGGGCTGGCCGCTCCGACGAACCCTCGACGGCTGACCCGATGCGCAGTCGCATCTGGAACCACATCATCCCGTTGGTGGGCGACTATGCCCTGCGTGAGATCGACGCGTCCGCTCTACGGACCTTCAAGGCAGCACTGCTCACGAGGGTCGAGGAGTCGACGGCCGAGGTGATCTGGGGACATCTGTCCTCGATCCTCGGCAGTGCCGTCGACGACCAGCGTCTGCTGCGCAACCCGATGAAGGCGAAGAACAGCGTCAAGCCCCCACGAGCGATCGACAGCAAGGCCAAGGCGTGGTCACGTGATGTCGTCGACGCCGTCCGCGCGGAGTTGCAGGATCGCTACCAGATCGCTGTCGATCTCGGCATCGGCCTCGGGCTGCGCCAAGGCGAAGCATTCGGTCTCGCCGAAGAGGACTTCGACTTCGCGGCTGGAGTCGTCCGCATCCGCCGCCAGCTCAGGTGGGACATGAAAGGTCGCCCCTATTTCTCCCTCCCAAAGGGGCGCAAGACCCGCGAGGTCCCCCTGCCGGCCAACCTCGCCCTCCGGGCCCGAGCTCACTTCCGCCGGTTCCCGTCGACTTCCTGCACGTTGCCCTGGCGGAACCCGGAGGCCCCGACCACCGCGCTCGAGGAGCGCCAGCGGAAGCCGATCACGGTCGAGCTGATCCTCACCTCGTCGCACGGCAACCGCATCTACTACCGCACCTGGAACGACCGCAGCTGGAAGCGTGCACTCGCCGCCGCCGGCCTGATCAAGCCCGTGGGCGAGAAGGTACGGCACGACGGCAACCGGGTTCGCCGGGTCCTGCTCTACGCCGCCCCCCGCGAGGACATGTTCCACGTCCTCCGCCACACCTACGCGAGCGTGCAGCTGGAGGCCGGTGAGTCGGTCGTCAGCCTGTCCAAGTGGCTCGGGCACTCGACACCAAAGGTCACCCTCGACCACTACGCTCACTTCATGCCCGGTGCGGGGCAGCGAGGGATCGCCGCGATGGATACCTGGCTGCGGGACCCCTCCCGGCCGAAAGTCCCTGAAAAGTCCCTGCTGGCATGCAGGGCAGCTCATCTACCTCCGAACATGCAGGTCAAGGGCATAGTGCAACAAGGCACGGACATGTCCGTGAAGTACAAGGAGACGGCGCGGGGCGGGCTCGCGGTGAACATCATCGAGTGCTGATCCGGTAGGCCCTGACCGGCGCGTTCGTAGGCCGGCGCCGCCTCCGAGGACGAAGACGGCGCCGGTCAGGAGTGAGGTGCTGTGCGGCCCTGCTCATGGACCGCACGGGAGCGGACGGTCGGTTGCGGACCGCCCTCGGCCGGCGGGCGGATCAGTGGTCGATTGCCTGGTAGAGGGTGGTCCAGAAGTCGTGCATGGCCCGTGCGGAGTCCGGGGTGGACATGCCGGTCTGGGTGAGGAGGATGCCGACCAGCTGGTGGTGCGGGTCGGCATAGGTGGTGGTGCCCGCTCCGCCGTCCCAGCCGAACTGGCCGATGGGCGCGTAGTCGCCGCGATAGGTGCGTACGGCCATGCCGAAGCCCCAGCCGCCGTGCTGTCCCGTGCCGTGTGCCAGATGAACGGCGTTCCGCGCCCAGGCCTCTCGGGCGGACAGTTGCTCGGGGGTGAGGCGGTTGGTGGTCATCAGCTCGACGGCGGGCCGGGACAGGATGCGCCGGCCGTCGTGTGTCCCGTGGTTGAGCAGCATCCGGAAGTAGGCGTGGTAATCGTCAGCGGTTGAATCGAGTCCGCCACCGCTGGAAGCGAACGCCGGAGGGGTGCTGTGGTGTCCGCCTTCAGCCGGGTCCTCCACGGTGAACTCGCCGGTCTCCGGGACGGGGGCATACAGAGGAGGCAACCGGTGGATCTTGTCGGCGGGCACGTGGAACCCGGTGTCCCGCATCCCCAGCGGCTCGAAGATGCGCTCGCGCAGGAACGTCTCGAAGGGCTGGCCGGTGACCCTGGCCACCAGGACCCCGAGCACGTCGTCGCTGACGTTGTACATCCACCGCTCGCCGGGCTGGTGCATCAGTGGCAGAGTGCCCAGGCGGCGCATCCACTCGTCCGGTTCCACCGCCGGGAGCAGCCATCCGTTCTCGCCGTAGACCTTCCGCTCGAAGTAGGCGGCCATCATCGGCGAGCCCAGGGCCGTCGTGTCCAGCCCGAGCCCACAGGTGGAGGTGAGCAGGTCCCGTACGGTGATCGGACGCCGCGCCGGAACGGTGTCGTCCAGCGGGCTGTCGGGCCGCTTGAGTACGTGCCGTGCGGCCAGTTCCGGCAGCCACGCGTCTATCGGGTCGTCAAGCCGCAGCCGGCACTCGTCCAACAGGACCATCGTCGCGGCGACCGCGACCGGCTTGGTCGTCGAGGCCATGCGGAAGATGGTGTCCCGGCGCATCGGTGAGCCGCCGTCATGGCGCATCGTGCCGATCGCTTCGACATGGGTTTCCTCGCCCCGGCCGACCAGGGCGACGAGTCCGGGAATCTTCTTGGACTCCACGTGCGCTTCCAGTACCTCGCGCAGGCGGCGCAGTCCTGCCGCGGAGAAGCCGTTGTTGTCGTTTCCCATCATGAGTCTCCTTGCACGCAGTGGTTGATCTCGACGGTGCCGCCGATGGGCGGCCGCCGGGTAGGACCGCGCGGCCGCGCTGCGACAGGCAATGAGGTGGGGCGATCGGCGCCCGAGTG
Organism: Streptomyces sp. NPDC058576; assembly: GCF_042718715.1. Lineage (NCBI taxonomy): Bacteria > Bacillati > Actinomycetota > Actinomycetes > Kitasatosporales > Streptomycetaceae > Streptomyces > Streptomyces sp. NPDC058576. Next base: position 76,374 of record NZ_JBHXPF010000023.1, read on the forward strand.
GGCGCTGCGTGGTGATCAGGCCGTCGCGTCTTCGGTCCCGGCGCTGATGCCGGCCGCGCGTTCGATGTCCTCGGTCAGCTGCTTGCGGGCGCGGGCGGGGACGTAACCACCCTCCGAGTAGTTCCGGGCGAACTCGTCCGCGAACTCCACCGGGTCTTCCCCGACGATGCCGCCGATCGGCGTGCCGTCTGCCGCGGCCTGCTCGAACAAGTCGGCCAAGTCCTCGAACATCGCGGCGTTGCTGTCGCCGTCGGTCGGCACGAAGTGCATCAGGTACCGCTCGATCGCCTCGACGGCTGTGCGGTGGCTCTCGGGCAGGTCCTTGACCCGCCCCTTGTACGCCCGCCAGCGCTTCTTGGGCCCGATCACCTTCATGAGGAATCCGTTCTTCTCGTCACCGGACATAGCTACTTGCCTCCTTCGCGGAGCTGTTCCAGTCGTTCCGAGAGGAAGCTCCATGTCCTCCAGAACTCTTCGAGATACGCACGCCCCTGAGCGTTCAGGGAGTGCACCTTGCGCGGCGGCCCCTTCTCCGAGGGCACCTTCTCCACATCGACCAGGCCGCGCTTCTCCATCCTCAGAAGCAGCGCGTAGACGGTGCCTTCGGCGATGTCGGGGAACCCCTGCTCCCGCAGCGACGCGGTGATCTCGTAGCCGTAGGCGGGCCGGCCGGACAGGGACGCGAGGATGAGGCCATCCAGGGTGCCCTTGAGCATCTCCGTCAGCAGCTTGGCCATGGGACACCTCCTTCGGGGTATTCGGTGTCGCTGAGTACTGGTACACCGTAACGCTGACTACCGGTACTTAGCAAGAAGGAATAGCGGACTGCCCACGGACGCGCGGCGGGCCGGCTCGCGGCCACGGGGAGGTTTTCCGCGCGCACCTCTCCGGAAACCAGGCCCAGGGCATGACCTCCGGTCGGCCGGGGGGCGCTCGCGAGGCCGGGCGGGCGTCCCGCGGTCGCGCACCCGCCCCCCGGCCGCACACCCGCCCTCCGTGAGAACCGACGCGTGACGCGGCCGCCGAGGCCCTTCACCGCCACCCCCGCGACCGAGGGGCCCTCGGCTCCCATTCCGGGACAAAACGCCCGATGTATTGCTAGCTTTCCCTGGTTGGCCGATGACCGTATCGACGAGGGAAACCATGAGCCATCCCGAGGCCCCGCCGCGACCGGCCGCCAAACTGACGCTCCTGACCCTGACCGCGATGGTGGTCGGCTCGATGGTCGGGGCCGGAGTCTTCTCGCTGCCGCGGCGGTTCGCGCAGGAGACCGGGGTCGCGGGGGCCCTGATCGCCTGGGCGGTCGCCGGGACGGGCATGCTGATGCTCGCCTTCGTCTTCCAGGCGCTCGCCGTCCGCCGGCCGGACCTGGACGCCGGGGTCTACGCGTACGCGAAGGCGGGCTTCGGCGAATACCTCGGCTTCTTCTCCGCCTTCGGCTACTGGGCCAGCGCCTGCGTCGGCAACGTCACCTACTGGGTGCTCATCATGTCGACGGTCGGCGCGGTGGCGCCCGTGCTCGGCGACGGCGACACCGTGACGGCGGTGGTCGTCTCCTCCGTGGGGCTGTGGGGGTTCTTCCTGCTCATCCGGCGGGGTGTGAAGGAAGCGGCGGCGATCAACCGGATCGTCACCGTGGCGAAGATCGTGCCCATCCTCTTCTTCGTCGTGCTCGCGCTGTTCTTCTTCGAACCGTCCGTCTTCGCCGACAACTTCAGCGGGATCGACGAGGCCGGCACCCTCTTCGACCAGGTCCGGGGCACCATGCTCGCCACCGTCTTCGTCTTCCTCGGGGTCGAGGGGGCCAGCGTCTACTCGCGCCACGCCCAGCGCCGCGAGGACGTCGGCCGGGCCACGATCCTGGGCTTCCTGAGCGTGTTCGCCGTCTTCGCCTCCGTCACGATCGTCAGTTACGGGCTGCTGCCGATGGCCGAGATCGCCGAGCTGCGGCAGCCGTCGATGGCCGAGGTGCTGGAGTCGGCCGTCGGGACGTGGGGGAAGGTCTTCATCAGCGTCGGCCTGATCGTGGCCGTGCTCGGCGCCTACCTCGCCTGGACGCTGATGGCCGCCGAGGTCCTCTTCGTCGCCGCCCGGGACAAGGACATGCCGCGCTTCCTGGGGCGGTCGACGGCCGCGGACGTGCCCGAGAACGCGCTGCTCCTGACCACCTGCCTGAGCCAGGTCGTGCTCGTCGTGACGCTCTTCTCCGACGACGCGTTCTCCTTCGCCCTCGATCTGACCAGCGCGCTGAGCCTGATCCCGTTCCTGCTGGCCGCCGGCTTCGCGGTGAAGGCCGCGGCCCGGCCGGAGCGCTGGGGCGCGGTGGGGCGCACCACCCGGCGCGAGCTGGTGATCGCCGTGGTGGCGACGCTCTACACCGCGTTCCTGCTGTACGCGGCCGGGCCGAAGTTCGTCCTCGTCTCCCTCATCCTCTACGCCCCGGCGACCTTCCTCTTCGTCAAGTCCCGCAGGGAGCAGGGGCGCAGGCTCTTCTCGCCCGGCGAGGCGGCGATCTGCGCGGTGTCGGTCGTCGGTGCGGCGGTCGGGATCGCGGCCCTCGCCGCCGGCTGGATCGAACTCTGAGCGCCCGTACCCCGTCGCCCCGTCGCCCACACCGAGTGAAAGGCCCAACGTGACACGTACCGCCCCCGATTCCGCCCTCGGCGTCCACTCCGAAGTGGGGCGGCTGCGCAAGGTCCTGGTGTGCGCCCCCGGGATGGCCCACCGCCGGCTGACCCCGACCAACTCCGACGATCTGCTGTTCGACGACGTGATGTGGGTGGAGAACGCCCAGCGGGACCACGCCGACTTCGTCGCCCAGCTCACCGACCGGGGCGTGGAGGTCGTCGAGCTGCACGCGCTGCTCGCCGCCACCATGGAGATCCCCGAGGCCAGGTCCTGGCTGCTCGACCGGAAGATCGACGCGAACGAGGTGGGCCTCGGCCTGGTCGACGACACCCGGGCCTTCCTCGACACCCTGACGCCGCGCCGGCTGGCCGACCACCTGATCGGCGGACTGGCCATCGCCGACCTTCCGGAGGAGTTCCGTTCGGCGTACGTGGGCCTGGCGCGGGAGGGCACCGGCGGGCGGGAGTACCTGATGCCGCCGCTCCCCAACACCCTCTACACCCGGGACACCACCTGCTGGCTCTACAGCGGGGTGACGCTGAACCCGCTCTACTGGCCCGCCCGGCACGACGAGACCCTGCTGATGAAGGCGGTCTACACCTTCCACCCCGACTTCCGGGGCTCCACGATCTGGTGGGGCGACCCGGAGAAGGACTGGGGGCGGGCCACGTTCGAGGGCGGGGACATCATGCCGGTCGGCGACGGCGTCGTCCTCATGGGCATGAGCGAACGGACCTCCCGCCAGGCGATCACCCAGGTCGCGGCGGCGCTGTTCGCGCAGGGGGCGGCCGAGCACGTCATCGTCGCCGGGATGCCGAAGCTGCGCTCGGCGATGCACCTCGACACGGTGTTCACCTTCGCGGACCGGGACATCGTCACGCTGTACCCGCGCATCATGGACGGCGTCCACACGTTCTCGCTGCGGCCCTCGGACCGGGCGCCCGGGATCGAGATCACCGACGAGGGGCCGACGCCGTTCACCGAGGTCGTGGCCCGCGCCCTGGGCCTGCCCCAGCTGCGGGTGATCGAGACGGGCGGCGATATCTACGCCTCCGAGCGCCAGCAGTGGGACAGCGGCAACAACGCGGTGGCCCTGGAGCCCGGTGTGGTCTTCACCTACGACCGCAACACCCAGACCAACGCCCTGCTGCGGCGGGCGGGGGTGGAGGTGATCACGATCGTCGGCGCGGAGCTGGGCCGGGGCCGGGGCGGCGGGCACTGCATGACCTGCCCGCTGATCCGCGACGCGGTGGAGTTCTGACGGCTCACGGGCACGGGCGCGGATTCCCGTACGGGTCCGGGGGGCGGTGACGCGCTTCACCCCCCGCGCGGGTCACCGTCCGGCGCGCGCCCGTTCCTTCGCCAGCCAGGGCCCGAACTCGCTCTCCAGCACCAGCCGCCCCAGCTTCCGGTACTCCTGCAGCACCGCCGAGACGAGCTGGTCCATCGTCAGCGGGCTGCCGGATTCGGCCGCGAGGTAGGCGGCGGTCACCGCGCAGGCCCGGATCGAGCCGCCGGCCAGCTCGAAGCGGTCCGCGCAGAACTCCAGGTCGAGCGTGGCGTCGCGCGGGATCGCCGGTCCCAGGCAGCGGTCCCACAGGGCCAGGCGCTGGCGGACGTCGGGCATCGGGAACTCGGCGATCACGTCGATGCGGCGGGTGAAGGCCTCATCCAGGTTGGCCCGGAGGTTGGTGGTGAGCACGGCGATGCCGTCGAAGGACTCCATGCGCTGGAGGAGGTAGGCCGACTCCATGTTGGCGTGCTTGTCGTGCGAGTCCTGGACCTGGGAGCGCTTGCCGAAGATCGCGTCGGCCTCGTCGAACAGCAGGATGCCGTTGACGTCGGACGCCTCGACGAAGATCCGCTCCAGGTTCTTCTCGGTCTCCCCGATGTACTTGTCGACCACCGTGGACAGGTCCACCACGTAGAGCTCCATGCCCAGTTCGGCGGCGACCACCTCGGCGGACATGGTCTTGCCGGTGCCGGACTCCCCGGCGAACAGGGCGATGACGCCCCTCCCCCGGCCGCCGCCCGGCCGCATCCGCCACCGGCCGAGGACCGTCTCGCGGTGGCGGGCGCGCAGGGCGAGTTCGGAGAGCTGCGTACGGGTGGCCGGGGGCAGCACCAGGTCGTCCCAGCCGACGCCGGGCTCGATGCGGCGGGCGAGCCGCTCCAGGCCCGCGCCGTTCTGCGCGCGGACCGCCGCCCGCAGGTCCTCGGGGGTCACCGGCCGGGGCCCGAGGACGGCCAGCCGGGACGCCACGGTCGCGGCCCGGCGCAGCTGTCCGGAGTCGAGCCGGTAGGCGGCGGCCGCCTCGACGAGCGCGTCGTCGGCGGCGGCGTGCGCGGCGGACAGGCCGACCGACCGGCCCGCGTCGGCGAGCGCCCGCCGCCACTGCCGCGCCATGCCGTCGGGGCCGGGGGGCGGGACGGTGACGGGCACCGGGCTCTCCGCGGTCCACAGCGGGTCCCAGTTCTTCTTCCCGTACGCGATCAGGGGCGTGGAGCCGAGCGCCGCGCACAGGGACCCTAGCAGCCGGGCCCCTTCGGGGCGTTCGGGGGCGAGCGTTTCGAGCGGGCCGAGGACCACCCCGGCCCGGTCGAGGCGGGCCTCGGTCGCCAACGCCGCGACGAGCGCGGCCGGTTCGGGTGCGGTGGCGAGGGCGGCGATGTCGACGACGAGCGGGCGGCGTCCTGCGGCGTGCAGTGCGTCGACCGCGAGGCCCTGCGGGTCGCCGCCCCGGTCGAGCAGGTGCACCAGGCCGCTGCCGGTGCCGAGTACGGCCGCGACCCGGGGGACCTCGGGCCGCTCGTCCGGCTCCGTCGCCTGCTCGGCCTCCCGGACGATCCCGCGCAGCCGGCCGTCGGTCTCGTCGTCGCCGAGGAGATGCGCGGCGACCCGGTCCGGCACCCTCAACAGCCTTGAGAGCAACGGACGTTCGCGCTCGGTGATCTCCAGCAGGCCGCCCGCGACGAGTGGGGCGGCCGGGGAGAACCGGAAGCGGCCGGAGCCGGCGGCGGGCAGCCCGCAGAGTTCCAGGGCCAGACCGATGGTGGGCCGGCGGCGGGTGAGGTCGTCGTTGAGATAGCCGTACAGCCGCTCGAACCGGGTGTCGATGTCCGGAGCGAGGGCCACCAGCAGGAGTTCGACGTCCGGCGGGGTGAGACCGAAGCGTTCGGCCAGTCGGCCGAGCCTGCCCCCTTCCCTGTGGGACGGCGCCCCGTCCCCGTACGCCGGTACGGGCGTGAACGCGTCGCGGGTCTCCAGGACGCGGGCCGCGCCCTCGGGGGTGAGGTACTGGCCCCGGTAGGGGTCATCGGGATCCGGGTCGACGGCCCGGCGGGCCGCGACGGCTTCCCGGACCCGTTGTTCGACGCGGCCGAGCCGCTTCCAGAGTTCCTCGACGTCGGCCAAGGAGACGTTCCTGTCCGTCTGTTGGGGTGCCAGGGTCATCGTGCGGCGTTCCCCCGCTTGCGTCGGCCGGGCGGCAGTCGTCGCTCCCGGGGTGCGGCGAAGCCCTGCCCGCCCGGGTCGGCCGCTCCGTCGTAGCGCAGCCTGCGGCCGGGGCCCTCGGCGTCGCCGTCCAGGTGTGGTGCGGCCTTCATGACGAGGCCCTCGGTGACCGGCGGCCCCGCGGCGGTGCGTTCGCCGGCCAGCGGTGCGAGGACCCGGAGGTCGATGGCGGCCTTCAGCTCGCCGCCGAGGGCGGACCAGACGTCGGAGGCGGACGGGCCGCCGGCTCCGGGGCCCGCCGCCTCCAGCTCCACGGTCAGTCCGAGTTCGGCGAGGCTGCCGGTGTGCATCCGGGCGGGGAGCACGTCGGAGCGGACGAGCGTGCGCAACACCTCGGAGAGCAGGCGGTGTTCGTCCTGCGGGCGGTTGGTCCAGGCGGTGACCAGATAGGTCAGCTCGAACCAGCGCGGCGGGGTCCGCCACCCGATGACCACGCCCTCCTCGTCGTGCCTCTCCGCCGTGCCGGTGCGCCGACGGCCGGCGTCCTCGCGGATGCCGTGCAGGAAGACGCTGATGGTCGGGGCGTTGCGGCGGGCGGACCAGTCCTTCGTCGGTGCGTCGAAGACCAGGTCGACACCGCTGTCCTCCAGGCCGGACTCGGCGAGCAGCAGCCGGATCCCCTCGTCGACTTCGTGGATCATCGGCGGATCACCTCGTCGGGCGGGGTGATCGTGCCGAGCACCACGAGGAAGTCCGTCTTCACGGGGCTGAAGCCGGGGCCCTTCGCGGTGATGTCGCGCGGCCCGGTCCGGTCCTTGGCCAGGATGAGGAGCTGGGCGATGAACGTGCCGTCGCCCAGCGGCCGGGTCGGGGCCGCGGCGGCGGTGATCCCGGGCTTCCAGCTGAGGGTGACGGGCGCGCCGGGCGGGAAGTCCTTGCCGCGCACGGAGGTGACGAAGCCGGGCTTGCCGATCTTGGGCACCGCGACGATGCGGGGCTGGAGGATGCGCAGCGGGATCCGGTCGACGTTGTCGCGGAGGTCGGCGTCGGTGCCGGTGGTGGTGAGCGACGCGGTGATCGTCGTGCGGAGCGCCCGGTCGGGCGAGAGGACGACGCTGATGACCGTGGACGCCCGGGGCGCGAGGTCGGGAAGCGTGCAGGCCCCGGCGGTGCAGCCCGCCGGGAGCGCTCCGGCGGGTATGCCGCGGGGCAGCCCGAGGTCCAGCCGGAGCCCGGTGGCCAGGGCGTTCCTCCCGTTGCGCACGGTGTACGTCACCACGACCTTGCCGCCGACGTAGCCGGGGCTGGGCTGGGCGCGCACGGTGACGGCGGGTCCGGCCTCGGGCGCGGGCGGCGGGGGCGCCGGGGCCGGCGGCGGGGGCGGGGTGGTCGTGGGCGGCGGGGTGGGCGCCGGGGTCGTCGGAGGAGGGGTCGGGGACGGCGGGGGCGTCGTCGGGGGCGGGGTCGGCGGCGGGGCGTCCTCGACCGGGACGATCGTGCCGGTGGCGTTGTCCGTGGGGTTGGGGTCGATGACGGCCCCGGTGACGGACCAGTTGACGCGCTGGATGCCGGTGGTGACGCCCGTCAGCCGGGCGGTGATCTCCACGTCGGCGCCGGGCGGCACGATGCCGAGGGCGCACTGGGGGGTGCCGGGGGCGCAGGTTCCGGCGTCGGTGGTCAGCTCCTCCAGCCGTACGCCGGGCGGGGCATCGACGGTGAGGGTGGTGCCGGGCGATGGGGCGGGCCCCCGGTTGGTGACGGTGATGGTCACCTCGGTGTCGGAGCCGACCTCCACGGCGGGCTGGGTGGGCGGCGCGGTCAGCGAGAGGTCGACGGACTGCTGGAGGGCGGGCTCCTTCTGCCGTCCGGCGTGCGCGTTGTCGACGGGGGCCAGGTCGCCGGAGGCGATGTCGAGGACGGAGAGCTGTTCCATGGAGTTGGGGGCGAGTTCCCGGCGCGCGGTGAAGACGAGCTTGTCGCCGCCGGGGGTCCAGGCCACGTCGCGGGGCTGGTGAGGGCCGGTCGCGGAGGTGTCCGGGATGGGCAGGTCGCAGCCGGCCGGGTTGTCCTTCTGGACGGAGGGCAGCACGACCCGGCAGCCTCCGCCGCTCAGGGGCTTGACGAGGACGCCGGCCTGCTGGTTGACCCGGCCGCCGCCGTCCTTGCGGTTGAAGGCCACCTTCAGGCCGTCCGGGGAGAACGCGGGGCTGTCGTCGATGACCTCGCAGGCGCCGGGGCAGATGGTGGCGCTCAGGTCCCGCTGGCTGCCGAGGTCGGCGACCGGCGCCACCCAGATGTGCTTGTTGCCGCCGTTGCCGTTGATGGTCTGGTTACGCGTGAAGGCCAGGTTGGCCCCGTCGGAGGACCAGGTCGGCTGGGCGTCCCCGCCGGTCTCCTGGTCCGCGGGCGGCCGGACCTCGTCGAGGATCTCGCCGCTGGCGACGTCGGCGATGAGGATGCGGCTCGGGCCCGCCGCGTCGCCGGTGCCGCCGGGCGAGGTGCGGGTGAACACGAGCTTGGTGCCGTCGGGCGAGAAGGCGGGGTCGGTGTCCCAGTCGTTCGCGCCGCGTCCGGCGAGCGGCAGCACCGCCGCGTTTCTCCCGTCGGCGTCGGTCATCCAGATCCGCTCGATCCGTCCGGCGTCGGTGTCCTCGAAGCGGGTGACGACGATGCGGCGGCCGTCGGGGGTGTAGCTCTGCCGCTCGGTCCACGGGTCGTAGCCCGCGCCCGGGTTGAACAGGGGGTCCACGGCCGCGTCGTCGTTGGTGCGGGCCGCCGGGTCCTCTTTGAGGATCGTGAGGCCCAGGTCGCGGGGGTCGGAGCCGTCCTGGCGCACGTCCTGGAGTGTCACCATCCATGCGGCGGACAGAACTTCGTCCGGCTTCCTGACGGTCTCGGGGTCCGGGGTGATCCGGGGGACGACGACGGTCCCGGCCAGGGGGAACCAGGTGGGCGGCCCGACCTCGCGGTTCTCGTCGACCAGTTGCTCGGGCGGGTTGCCGTCGAAGGCGGTCACCCGGTAGACGTGGTCGAAGTCGTCGCAGCCGCAGGTGTGGTAGGGGCTGAGGAAGACGACCTTCTTGCCGTCGGGCAGCCAGGAGGCCGAGCGGGTGCCCCACTCGGCGTGCCCGCCGGCCAGCAGCGGCCGGTCGGTGCCGAGCCCCTCGGTGGCACGCAGTTCGGTGCCGTCGTCGACGTTCGGGTCGGGGTTGGTGGTGAGGGTGTACGCGACGATGTTCCGGTCGGCGGGGTCGGCGCCAGGGTTCCAGGACGGCTCGGTGGCGTCACCGGCCGGTGCGTCGCTGATCCGGGTCTGCGGGCCGCCGGCGACGTCCCGCGCGTATATCTGCCAGCCAAGCACCGCGTCGCCGTCGCAGGCGTACGCGATCCGCGTGCCGTCCGGGGACCAGGTCGGGGACTCCTCGTTGTCGGCGGTGTCGGTGAGCCGCCGCAGGTTCGAGCCGTCGACGCCGACCGACCACAGGTCGCGCTGGACCGTTCCACCGGGTCCGGGCTCGGCGGAGTCGAAGACGACGGTCCGTCCGTCCGGGGAGAGTTCGGGGCGGGCCGCGTCCCGGTCGGTGGTGAGGCGGCGAACGGACCCGTCCGCGCCGCGCACGTACACCTGGGGCTTGGCGCTGTCGCGCAGGCTGGTGAAGACCAGGACGTCACCGCGGGCGGAGGGGTCCTGGTCGTAGTGGGCGGGCCCGTCGCCGAACAGCGGGTCGGTGGTGTCCTGGTCGTTCGCCCGCCCGAGGCTGCGGTGATCGGTACCGGCGAAGGCGATGCGCCCCGCCTGGGCCGGGTCGGCGTCCGCCACGGCGGCGACGGCCTCGCCCGCCCCGTCCGGTGCGGCGGCCGAGCCGACCAGCAGCAGCGGCGCCAACAGCACCGCCGCACCGGTCAGTCGGCCCAGCCGGGAATGCTTCGCCGGGCCAGCAGTGCCGGTCACGGCCCACCTCACAGTCTGTCGATGACTCTCCACCGGCCAGCTTCGCCCCCGCGCGGGGGCGAAGGACAGGCCGCGAGTACCCGGAGCGGGGGAAGGGACCGCTGCCCTTTGCGGCGGGTGACCGGCGCCCCGGGCCGGGGCGGCCGCGCAGCCGCCCCGTCCCGCCCGGCCGTCCCTCAGATCAGCCCGTGCCGCATCGCGTAGCCCACCGCGTGGGCCCGGTTGCGCAGTTCCAGGCGGGTCGCGACCTCGTGCAGCACGTTCTTGACGGTGCGTTCCGAGTACGAGGTCTTCCGGGCGATCTCCGCGGTGTCGCAGCCCTCCGAGACCAGCCGGATCATCTCCGCCTCGCGCGCGGTGAGCGTGGACAGGGTGAGCCCGCGCGGGTCGAGGACCGTCCGCTGGAGGGAGCTGACGTGGTCGAGGAGCTTGCCGAGCAGATCGCCCGGCAGGACGCCTTCCCCGTTGGCCATCGCGCGCACCAGGTGGACGAGCCGGTCCTGGTCGGCCTCGCCGCGCCGGAGGACGGCGGCGACCCCGCACTCGATCATGGTCTGGAGAGCGCCCGACTCGAAGAACCCGACGACCAGTCCGGTACGGGTGGAGGTGTTGCGCTGGAGGCGGTGCAGGAGCTGGACGGTGGACTCGCCCACCGTGTCCACCACGACCAGGGAGACCTGCGCCCGGTCCGCCTCGGCCTCCGGCAGCAGTTCTATCTCGGGGCGCACGCGCAGTTGGTGGATCATCCCGGTCTGCAGGATCAGGTCCTCCGCGTACACCGCCACGGAGACCCTGCCCCCGGGCGCTCCCCCGGGGCCGGCCGTGCGGCGGTCCGCCGCGTCCGGCCTGCGGGACTGCCCGCGTGCGGCCGTGCTCGTCGTCGTGTCCGTGATCGTCGTCATCGTTCCGTGCCCGTCTTCCTCAGGTATTTCAGCCCGATATGCCTGCTGGTGCTCGTATCGCCCTCATCGCCGGCCGGGGCAGGGAGCGCGGGCCCGTGGTGGGGGCGCGGGGACATCGTCCCGGTGGGCCCGCGGGGCACCACCCCTGCCCGCTTGTTGCCCTCGCGTCTCTGCTGCCGGGCGGTGCGGGCGGCCTACCGTCGCAGAGTGACCACATCTGCCGAACTCGAAAGCCCCACGGTGACGGTGTCGCCGGGCGGTACCGCGACGACCACCCTGACCGTGCGCAACGACGGCGACATCGTCGAGGCCTACACCCTCGAAGTGGTCGGCGACTGCGCGGCCTGGACCACCGTCGAGCCGGCGCGTGTGTCGCTGTACCCGGGCACCTCCGAGACGGTGACCCTCACCTTCGCCCCGCCCCGCTCCCACGAGGTCCGGGCGGGCGAAACCCCCCTGGCCGTGCGGGTGCTGCCCGCGGAGCGGCCCGAGTCGGTCGTGGTTCCCGAGTCCACGGTGACCGTGGAGCCCTTCCACGAGCTGCGCACCGAGCTGGAGCCGCGCCGCCGCCGGGGCTGGCTGGGCGCCCGGTTCCGTACCGCCGTGCAGAACAGGGGGAACACCCCGGTCGACGTGGCCCTCGCGGGCAGGCAGGACGGGGAGGACCTGCGCCTCGCCTTCGCACCGGACAGGAAGCGGCTGGAGCCGGGCGAGTCGGCGGAGGTCCGGCTGAAGGTCCGGGCCCGGAAGCTGATCTGTTTCGGCGAGCCCGTCACCTGGCCGTTCGAGGTGCTGGCGACCGAGGCCGCCGAAGCGGACGCCGAGTCCAAGGCCGTCGAGGCCGAGGCCGTGCCATCCGGTGGATCCGAGCCGCTGCCCGGGGAGTTCGCCCAGATACCCGTGCTGCCCAAGTGGCTGCTGATCGTGCTGGCGGCGCTGCTGGCGCTGCTGCTCGCATGGTTCGCCCTGGTGCGGCCCGCGGTGCAGAGCACGGCCAAGCAGGCCGGGGCGAAGGCCGCGCAGGAGGAGACCGAGCGGGGCAAGGAGCAGGGGTCGACCCCGCCCGGCGGTGCGGAGAATCCGGCAGGCGGTCAGGGAGAGGGAACGGGTCCGGACGGAACGGGACCCGGTGGCGGCGGTTCCGGCCCGGGCGGCGGGGGCGGCGGCAACGGCGGAACCGGCGGAGCGGGCCGGCAGGCGTCCGAGACCATCGACGTGCAGACCCGGGCGGGGGCCACGGAGGAGGGCGCCTACAAGGTGCCGGCCGGGAAGGTGTTCGGCGTCACCGACATCGTGGTGGCGAACTTCCAGGGCGACGAGGGCGTCGTGACGATCTCCTTCGGAGAGCGCAAGATCACGACGATCGCTCTGGAAACCTTCCGCAACCAGGACTATCACTGGGTCACCCCCATTCAGGTTCCGGAGAACGCCACCGTCACCGCTTCCGTCACCTGTGCCAAGCCCGGCACTCCGGCCACCGGGACACAGGCTTCCGGGTGCCATCAGGTTCTGAATGTCAGCGGCGTACTGAGCGATCTCGCACGATAGAAGACACGAGAGAAAAAGCGACGCCGAGCGCTCTGCTTCGCCTCTCGACGAGACAACAGCAGAAACCCTGCCGAGAGGAAACCCGGCGTGCCGGGCGATGGCGGATTCGTCCTCCCGGATGCACCAGAGGTCTCGACCAGTTCGGTCGCCCGCGGCGGCGACAGCACCGGAAGAATATCCGCTTCCGCTGGCCGCGGGCACGAACGGGCCAGCTCAGGACTGGTTCTGACGGTTCGGTGAAGGTCGAGGGGTGCCCGTTCGGAGCGTCTTCGCGCCCGTTTCCCGCGTCCGAACCCGACCGAATGCGCCTGCCTTCTCGGCGCATTCTGGCCGAATCACATCACCTCGGAGCGTTTCGCCTGCACCCCCGGACGGCTATCGACCGTCGACGGTTTACCGGGAAAAAGAGATACCAAACACAGGGGGTCCCCGGCGCGCCGTCCGGCCTTTCCGTCAATCCCCCGGCCCCCGCTGCCGGGTTGAGCTGTTCCGTAACACGGTGTTCTCGTTCTCTTCACGCGGGCGGGCGGATTGCGCGCCGGCGACCACGAATAGGGCGCACGTTCCGCGCGGACCGCCCAGGGCAGTGCCACCCGGCGTACGGGAGCCCGGAAAGGGCAGTTTCGTTGCCCTGTGCCGAGGACTCCCGGGCCTACTCCCCGCCCGGGCGGCCGGTCAAGACTGGGCGGTGATCGAGTGACCGTCCAGAAGGAGCGAGCATGCCGTCGTACCTCACCCCCGGTGTTTACGTGGAGGAGGTGCAGTCCGGAGCACGGCCCATCGAAGGGGTCGGCACCGCGGTCGCAGCCTTCGTCGGCTTCGCCGGGACGGGCCCCTTCCACCAGCCGACGCTGGTGACCAACTGGGACCAGTACGTCCAGACGTTCGGCGCGTTCACCGCCGACACCTATCTGGCGCACGCCGTCTACGGCTTCTTCGCCAACGGCGGCGGCGCGGCCTACATCGTGCGCATCGGCGGTCCCGCCCAGGGCTCGGAGGGCGCGGATGGCGCGGGCAGGGGCGCGGTCGCCCAGGCCCCCGCACCCGTCGCACTCGGCGGGTTCCTGGTCGCCGCCAAGCCCGGCACGGGCGCCGACCTCTCCGTGGAGATCGCCGACGCCGAGGGCGAGAACCCCCCGGAGGACCGTTTCCGGCTGCTGGTCCGCCAGGCCGGCAAGGTGGCCGAGACGTACGACGTCTCCACCCGCAAGAACGTCAAGGGCTACCTGGTCACCCAGGCTCGCGACTCCAAGCTGGTCCAGGTCACCGAGCAGCCCGGCACGGCGCAGAGCCGCCCCGAGAAGCAGACCGTGGCCCTCGCCCCCGCGGCGTCGGGCGCGCCCGGCTCCGGTGTGGCCCGGCTGGACGCCTCGGAGTACGTCGGCGACGCCTCCGCGCGGACCGGGTTCGCCGGCCTCGAAGCGATCGACGAGATCACGATGGTCGCCGTCCCGGACCTGATGAGCGCCTTCCAGCGCGGGGACATCGACGCCGAGGGCGTCAAGACCGTGCAGCTCGCGGTCATCTCGCACTGCGAGCAGATGGGCGACCGGGTCGCCGTCCTGGACACCCCGCCCGGCATGAACGCCCAGCGGGTACGCACCTGGCGTAACGAGGACGCCGGTTACGACTCCCGTTACGCGGCTCTCTACTACCCGTGGGTCAAGGTCTTCGACCCGGCGAGCGGCCGCAACTCCCTGGTCCCGCCGAGCGGTCACGTGGCCGGTGTCTGGGCGCGCAGCGACGGCGAGCGCGGCGTCCACAAGGCCCCCGCCAACGAGGTCATCCGGGGTGCGGTGGACCTGGAGATCCGGCTCAGCAAGGGCGAGCAGGACCTCCTCAACCCGATCGGCGTGAACTGCGTACGCGCCTTCCCCGGCCGCGGCATCCGTATCTGGGGCGCGCGCACCCTCTCCTCCGACCCGGCCTGGCGCTACCTGAACGTGCGCCGCCTCTTCAACTACCTGGAGGAGTCGATCCTCCTGGGTACCCAGTGGGTGGTGTTCGAGCCGAACGACGACCGCCTGTGGTCGAGCATCCGGCGCAACGTCACCGCGTTCCTCACCGAGGAGTGGCGACGCGGCGCGCTGTTCGGCCGCACGGCCGAGGAGGCGTTCTACGTCCGGTGCGACCGGAGCAACAACCCGCAGGAGTCGATCGACCTCGGTCAGGTCGTCTGCGAGATCGGGGTGGCCCCGGTGAAGCCCGCGGAGTTCGTGATCTTCCGGCTCTCGCAGTTCTCGGACAGCACCAGCCTCGTCGACGAGTGACCGCGCGGTCCTCCCGCACCCCTCAATCTTCCCTAACGACAAGAACAGGTGACACACAGCCATGGCAGAGGGCGACGCTCTTTCCACCCACGTCTTCGGCGTTCAGCTCGGCGGCTATCTCGTGGAGTCCATCCAGGAGATCAGCGGCCTGACCGTCGAGGAAGAAGTCGTCGAGGTCCGTCAGGTGACCGCCGAGGGCAAGCAGATCATCCGCAAGCAGCCGGGCGCCCGCCAGGCGGGCGAGGTGACGATCACCCGTGGGCTCGACCAGAGCAGCGAGTTCACCACCTGGATCAAGGAGACCCTGAACAACGGGGCCGTCGACACCGCCCGGCAGAACCTCACCATCGAGATCAAGGACTCGACCGGTGAGACCGTCCGCCGCATCCAGCTGATGCAGGGCTGGGCCTCCAAGTGGGAGGGCCCCTCCCTCAAGGCCGGTGAGTCCAGCGCGGCGACCGAGACGGTGACCATCACCTTCGAGGAGATCGTGGTCGAATGAGGCGCCGGACCGTTACGCCGGGCGCCGGGCTCGAAGAAGTCCTCGACCACCTCGCCGCGGCCCCCGCAGGGCGCGAGGAGACCGCCGCGCCCGCTCCCGCTCCCGCCCGTACCCGTGAACGGGACACGCTGCAGACGGAGTTCGCCTTCGAGCTGCCGCGCGGGTACGTCGACGACGAGGGCCAGGTGCACCGGAGCGGCACCATGCGGCTCGCGACGGCCCGGGACGAACTGCGCCCGCAGATCGACCTGCGGGTGAAGGAGAACCCGGCGTACCTGTCCGTGGTGCTGCTGAGCCAGGTGATCACCCAGCTCGGCCCGCTCACCGACGTCCACGCCGGGATCGTCGAGCGGATGTACGCGACCGACGTGGCGTTCCTCCAGGACTTCTACCGGCGGATCAACAGCGAGGGCCACACGCATGCCGCGGTGACCTGCCCGCTGTGCCACGGGTCGTTCGAGGTGGACCTCTCGGGTGGGCGCCTGGGGGAATCGTGACGTACGCGCTTCCCCGGCTGCGGGAGGAGATCGCGTACGTCGCCTACCACTTCCATTGGCAGCGTGAGGACATTCTCGACCTCACCCACGCGGAGCGTCAGCAGTGGGTGCGGGAGATAGCGCGGATCAACACCCGCGTCAACGAAGGCGGGTGATCGTGTGGGGTTCGGGGACTGGCTGCGCCGGACGGACCGGCAGCGGTCCGGCACGCCCTCACCGGAGGGCGTGGGCGGGAGCGCCGGCGGGGGCGAGCATGCCGACGCACCTGCCGGGGCCGCCGTGTCCGCTCCGGTCCCGCCCGCCGCTTCCGGTTCCGGTGACGCTTCCGCTTCCGGTCCCTCGACCGGCGGGTCCGGGGGCGGCGACGACGGTGGCTGGGACGGCGGGTGGCGGCGGGTGGCCCCGCCGTCGGTGACCGTCGCCCGGTCGTCGATCGGTGTGAGCGACGGGCTGCGGTTCCGCTCGCGGCTGGCCTCCTGGCAGAACCCGGCCCTCGGCGGCGAACTCGGCCACGCCGTCCTGCCGTCGGCCCCGGTCGGCCTCATCCACGGCGTCGCCCGCCCGGGCTCCGCGCGGACCTCGTCGCAGCCCTCCCCCGGCGGGCCGTTGCTGCTCCGCGCCGTCCGGCCCTCGGGTGCCGACGACCCCGCCGAGTCCCCCGAGCCCAGGTCGGACCTGCCGCCCGCCTCCGCGGGGCGGAAGGCCGTACGCGGTGCGGGTACGGGGGCGGGTCGGCCGGGCCCTGCCTCGCCACCGGTCCAGCGGTCGGTCGGGGCGACGGACTCTCGCGGGAGCCGGACGTCGTCGGGTGGTTCCGGGTCCCTGTCCCGGTCATCGTCGCCGGGCGGTTCAACGTCCGGGTCCCGGTCCTCGTCGGGCACGTCGGCGTCCGCGAAGGCCTCGGGCCCGGCGGCCTCCTCGGGGCACGCGAACGCGCCCCTGCCCGCATCCTCGTCCGGGTCGGCCGGCGCGTCCCGGTCCGCGTCACCGTCCGGAGCGGCGTCCGCGGCCGGCTCCTCGGCCCCGTCACCCTCGCCCGGTTCGGCCGGGCCTTCGGGAACCGCCTCGGCGGCTTCCCCGCGGTCGACGCTCGGGGCCGGGGAGTCGGCCGCGGCCGCCGCCCGCCCGCTTCCGCGCCCGGCGGCCGTGCGTCCGCAGCGGATCGCCCCGCCGCTGACCGTCGCCCGGCGTCCGGCGATGCCGCTGCGGCAGATCGCCGGCCTGGTGCCTCCCACGCCCGCCCCTTCCGCCTCCACCGCACCGTCCGCACCGTCCACACCGGCAGCCGTCCAGCGCGCCGTGTCCGAGGAGCGGAGCGGTCCGGACCGTACGGGCCCGGTCACGCCGGACCGTGACGGCCCGTCTCTCGACCGAGCCCCCGGAGGGTCCCCCTCCGAGGTGGTACGCCCGGCCCTGGGAAAGCCCCTGCGCGAGATGCCCGCCGGAGCCAGGCCGGCCGGTGCCGAAGGACCGGCGGGCGTCGTCCCGTCCGCCCCCTCGACCGGGCACCCCGCGGCGGACCTGCCGGTGCTCCAGCGCCAGGCGTCGGACCCGCCGAGCCCTGCGGCCGCAACGCCCGCATCGCCCACGACTCCCTCAGTCGGTCCGGCGAAGCCCCCGGCGGGGCGGCAGCCGTCACCGGATGCCACCCACCGACCGGCTCAGCCGGGCCCGTCACCTTCCTCGTCCCCGCCGGCCCCACTCGTCCGGCCTGCCCTGCCGTCCGGACCGTCGCAGTCGTCCGAGCCCTCCCCTCCGGTACGGCGGGCCCCGGCCCCGGGGCCCGACGCTTCCGGCGGCGCACGAGCCCGCGCGCGGGGCGGGATCGGGACGCCGCTTCCCGCGCTGCCGCCGACCGCCCGGCTCGGCGGCGACGCGCCGCTGCTCGGCGACCGTCGCGCCGCCGGAATGCGGCCGGACACCGGCCGGGCCCCGGGCCAGGGACCGGCGACCGCCCCCGGCCCCGTCACCCCGACCCCCGCACCGGCGCCGCCGGGGGACGGGCCCTCCGCCCTGCCCGTACGGTCGGCTGCCGCACCGCCTGCCGCACCTGCCACCGCCACGCCCCCGCCCGGAGCCGCCCCCGTCCAGCGCGCGGCAGCCCCCGGCGGTGCCGCCGGTACGCGGACGGGGTCGGCCTCCGCCGCTCCCGCCGCCCCGGTACGCATCCGGCCGGTCGACCGGCCCCGCACGGCGGTCCAGGGCTCCGGCCCCGGCGTTCTGGCCCCGCCGCCGGCGGGCCGGCGCTCACGGACCCTGCTCCCGAGCCGCGCCCTGACGGTGAACACCGGTTCCGCCGAGGGGTTCTCGGCACCTCCGGCGGCCACGGCCGGCGGCGGCACCGCGCGCCCGGTCGTGGCGGCGACCTGGCGGCGCGACGTACGGCGGCCGGACGCCGACGCCGGACGTACCGGAGGAGGAGGACCGGTCTCCGGTGCCGGACCGTCGGCTTCCTCCGGTACGACGGCGGGCGCGGCGGTCCAGCGCGCGGCTGCCGCGCGCCCCGCCCCCCGGCGCAGTTCCTCCGCCGCAGCCCCGGCCCCCGGCGCAGCGCCCACCGGTCAGAGCGCCGGGCGCGAACCCGGCCGCGCCCCGAAGCCCGCCGCCGCACCCGGCGCCGGAGCGTCCAGCGGGGGCGTCCTCCAGCGACTCGTCCGACGGCCCGGACGCGCAACGACGTCCGCCCCCGCACCCGCCCTTCCCGACGCACAGCGGCAGCGGCCCGTCGAGCCTCCGGCCGCCGGGCGGGCCCCCGCACCGGCTCACGCCTCTGCCCCGGCCCCGGGCCCGGCCCCTGTCGTGCAGCGCGTCGTCACCGCTCCGGGCGTTCCGGACGGGCCGCTCCCGCGTGTCCGCTCCCCCCGGCCGGAGACACCGTCGGCGGCCCCCGGGCCCACGACCGCCGCCCGCATCGCCCCCGCCCCGCGCGCCGTGCCCGTGGTCCGGCCGCATCCACCCGCCGCCGCCCGGTCGGCGGACGCCGCACCCGTACAGCGGCTGGCGCTGCCGGGGGGACCTGACACCGCCGGTCCGCCGGCCCCCGCCATGGGTGCCGCGTCCGGCGGTCCGCCGCCGCCCCCCGCCGTACGGTTGCCGGCCCGCGCGTCCGCGCCGAAGACCGGAGCGGGCCGTCCGGAGACCCGGGCGCAGGCGGTCCAGCGGGCGGCGGCGAACGCCGGGATCACCGGGGTCCCCGTGCAGGCCGCCCCGGCGAAGCCCGCCGTGCAGCGGACGGGACCGGCGCCCGGGGCCGAGGACGCCCCCGACGCGGCTCCGGCGAACCGGCTGAGCGGAGGGGAGATCGAGGAGCTGGCCCGCCGGCTGCTCGACCCGGTGAGCCGGCTCATCCGCGCCGATCTGCGCCGGGGCCGGGAACGCAGCGGACGGCTGCACGACGGCCGCCGCTGACGGCTCCGGCCGCCCGCGCACGCCCCCGCCTCCACGAGTGACAGCTGAGAAGCAGAGAAGACGAGAGACACATGACGGACAACATCTTCGCGACGAGCGTGTTCTTCAAGCTCGCGATCGGCGGCAGCGACCTGGGCGCGTTCCACACCTGCTCGGGCCTGGGCGCCGAGGTGGAGATGGAGACGTACGCCGAGGGCGGCAACAACGGGTTCACCTGGCAGCTGCCGGGGCGGATCACCTGGACGAACATCACGCTGACCCGCCCGGTGACCGCCGACACGATGAAGATCGCCCGCTGGCTGAACGAGACGATCCAGCGGGTCGAGCCCAAGGACGGCGAGATCGTGGCGCTGCGCCCCGACCTTAGCCGGATCATCAGCTGGCAGGTCCACGGCATCGTGCCGGTGCGCTGGCAGGGGCCGTCCTTCGATCCGGCCAACTCACAGGCGGCGATCGAGACGCTGGAGATCGCGCACGAGGGTCTGGAGCCCTCCTGACCGCCCGCCGCGGGACCCCGTACAGGACCAGGACACAGGACAGGACACAGGAAGGAGGAACGCCGTGTCACCCGCTCTCCGCGCGAGCCGCGCCCGTGCCCAGCTGACCATCATGGAGCCGCCGTCGACGGTCGGCGCCAAGCCCGGCGGCACGCTCGCCCGCCTCACGTTGCAGTTCAACCCCGCGCAGCTGTCGCTGAGCAAGAGCACCGAGTGGCGGCGCACGCCGTCCCGGATGGCCGGGCAGTCCGCGCTGCCCGAGTTCGTCGGCAGCGGGCCCCGGGCCCTGTCGCTGGATGTCTTCCTCGACGCGACCGCCACCCACGACAACTCCGTGGAGAAGGCGGTGGAGCAGCTGATGACCGCGTGTGTCCCCACCCCCAAGAGCCTGGCCCGCAAGACGCCCGCCAGCCCCTGGGTGCGGTTCGACTGGGGGACGTCGAAGACGACCTCGTTCGACGGGGTGCTCTCCAACCTCTCGGTCTCCTACACCCTGTTCGACGTCGACGGGAAGCCGCTGCGCGCCACCTGCTCCCTGTCGATCGAGGAGGCGAGCGTCGGCCAGGCCGGCCAGAACCCCACCTCCGGTTCGAAGGAGGCGCGGCACACGCATCGGGTGGTGGCCGGGGACAGCCTGCCGCTGCTGGCCTGGCGGGAGTACGGCGACGCCACCGCCTGGCGCACCATCGCGCGCGCCAACGACATCGACGACCCGATGACGTTGACGCCCGGCCGGGAACTGCTGGTGCCCGGCCGGGAGGACCGATCGGCGGAGGAGGGCCGATGAGCGGGAAGGAAGCCACGGGCCGTTCGTTCGCCGCCGACCCGATCGTCGAGGCGCCCGCCGAGCTGCCCGCGGCCTGGGCGACCCAGCTGGTGAGCTGTGTGGTCGACGAGAACGTGGGTCTGCCGGACACCGCCGTCCTGATGTACCGGGACCCCGATCACACGTTCCTCAGCAAGACCGGCATCGGCATGGGCACCCCGCTGAAGATCTCGGTGGTCACCGCGCGGGAAGCGGCCCGCGAGCGGTTGTTCACCGGGGAGGTCACCGCGATCGAGCTGGACACCGACACCACCGGGTCGTTCACCGTCGTCCGGGCGTTCTCCAAGGCGCACCGGCTCCAGCGCGGCCGGAAGGTGGTGGCGTACCGGAACATGAAGACGGCGGACATCGTCCGCAAGGTCGCCGCCGGGGCGGGGCTCCCCTGCGGGAAGGTCGAGGCCGCGTCGATCACGTACAAGCAGCTGACCCAGCCGAACGTGTCGGACTGGGAGTTCCTCCAGCACCTCGCGGCCGAGAGCGGGGCCACCGTACGGGTGGACGACAAGGGCCGGTTGCAGTTCACCAAGCCGGACCCGGCCTCCTCGGCCCCCTCGCCCTCGACGTCCGCCACGCGCGACCCGATGGTCCTGGAGTACGGGAACAACCTGCTGGCCCTGCGCGCGGTGCTGACCGGGGCGGACGGGGCGGACAGCGTGGAGGTGCGCGGCTGGAACGTCGACACCAAGACCCGGCTGGTGGCCCGGCAGCAGTCCGTCCGCAGCGACACCGTCACCCCGGGGATGAGCCCGTCGACGGCGGCCAAGATGTTCGGGGGGAAATCCCGGACGACGATCGCCGACACCCCGTACCGCACCCAGGCGGAGACCCGGGCCGTGGCCGGGGCGCTCGCCGCGTCCGTCAGTTCCGGCTTCGGGGAGGTCGAGGCGGTCGCGTACGGGAACCCCAAGCTGCGTGCGGGCGTGCCGGTGGCGCTCGGCAACGTGGGGCCCGCGTTCTCCGGCCGGTACACCGCCACCGCCGCGCACCACGTCCTGGAACCGGACATCGGCTACCGCACGACGGTGATCGTCAGCGCGTCGCCGGACCGGTCGCTGTCGGGGCTGACCGCGGGCGGGAACGCGCCCTCGCGCGGCCCGCGCATGCCGGGCCTGGCGATCGGGGTGGTCACCGACATCCGCGAGGAGGGCCGGGGGCAACGCGGCTGGGTGCGGCTGAAGTTCCCCTGGCTCGACGACACGTACGTCACCGACTGGGTACGCACCGTGCAGTGGGGCGGCCAGGGCGGCGGCGGGGTGTTCAGCCCCGAGGTCAACGACGAGGTGCTGGTCGGGTTCGAGCAGGGGCTGCTGGACAGCCCGTACGTGCTCGGCGGGCTCTACAACGGGGTCGACAAGCCCTCACCGCACGACGTCCCGCTGGTCGATCCCACCAGCGGCAAGGTCAACCGCCGTTCCCTGGTGTCCCGTTCGGGGAACCGGCTGGAGCTGCTCGACGCCCCGCGCGGCCCGTCCGGGGTGCGCATCGCCAGCGGCGACAAACGGCTCGACGTGATACTCGACGAGAAGAAGGGCGAGATCACTCTGACGGTCAAAGCCCGGGGCGGCATCCGGGAGTTGAGCTCGGTGACGCTGTCCGGCTCGGGTATCACGCTCGACGCCGGCGCCACGGGCGACGTGACCATCAAGGGCCGCTCGGTGACCGTCAACGGCAAGACGGGGGTCACGGTCGACGGCGGCCTGCTCGCGGTCCTCAAGGCCAAGCTCATCAGGATCAACTGACCGCCCGACGCACAGCCCCAGCCCTGAAGTCCCTTTCCACAGCAAGGAGAACCCCGGCCATGCCCCCCGCAGCCCGCACGGGCGACAGCACCGCCCACGGCGGTCTCATCGGCACCCCGCCCCCCGGCGCGGTGGCCGTGGCCACCGTGCTCATCGGCGGCCGGCCCGCGGCCGTCACCGGGAGCCTGCACGGGTGCGTCGTGCCCCCGCACGCGGCACTCGGGCCCGGCAACGTGATCATGCCCAACCCGGCCGCGGCGATCGGCGGCGCGGTGCTGATCGGCGGGCTGCCCGCGGCCCGGATGGGCGACAAGACGACCTGTGGAGCGCCCGTCATCAGCGGTGCGTTCAACGTCCTGATCGGTGGCCCGATGTGAGCGGCGGCGGATTCATCGGGCGCGGCTGGGGATTCCCGCTGCGGGTCGGGCCGACGGGCGGGATCGCCCTGGTCGAGCGGGACAAGGAGATCGAGGAGGCGATCGGGCTGATCCTCGGGACCGCGCCGGGCGAGCGGCCGATGCGCCCGGAGTTCGGCTGCGGCATCCACGAGTACGTCTTCGCGCCCGGTGACGGGGCGACGGCCGGGCGGATCGCGCAGGAGGTCCGCAGCTCGCTGGAGCGTTGGGAGCCGCGCATCGAGGTGACGGAAGTGGTGATCGCGTTCGACGCGATCGAGGAGGGGACGCTCTACATCGACGTGCACTACACCGTGCGGGCCACCAACGACCTGCGCAACCTGGTCTTTCCCTTCTACACGATCCCGTCGTCCGAGGGTTCGTCCCCGGAGACCTCTCCGGAAGCGGGAGTGCGCTGATGGCCCTGCCCTCCCCCAACCTGGACGACCGCCGCTTCCAGCAACTCGTCGACGAGGCCAAGCGGTTCGTCCAGCAGCGCTCCCCCGAGTGGACCGACCACAATGTGTCGGACCCCGGGGTGACGCTGATCGAGACGTTCGCGTACATGGTCGACCAGTTGCTGTACCGGCTGAACCGGGTGCCCGACAAGAACTACGCGGCCTTCCTCGACCTACTGGGCGTGACGCTGTTCCCGCCGACGGTCGCGCGGGCCGAGATCGACTTCTGGCTCTCCGCGCCGCAGCCGGAGACCGTGCACCTGCCCGCCGGTACGGAGGTGGCCACGGCACGCGGTGAGGCCGAGGAGCCGGTGGTGTTCTCCACCTCCGAGGACCTGCCGATCGTGCCGAGTTCGCTGGTGCGTCTGGTCACCGCGCCGGTGGCGGGCGACCTGACGGACCGGACCGGACCGCTCGGCGCGGGCAAGGACATCCCGTGCTTCCAGGCCCGGCCGGAGCCCGGCGACGCCCTGCTGTTCGGGCTGCCGACGGCCGTGCCCCGGTGCATCGTCGCCGTCCGGCTCGACAGCCGGGTGGAGGGGGTGGGCGTCGACCCGCGTCAGCCGCCGCTGGTGTGGGAGGCGTGGGACGGGGCCCGCTGGGTGACGTGTGCGACCGGGACCGACAGCACCGGCGGGCTCAACAGGCCCGGCGAGGTCGTCGTGTTCGTCCCGGGCGGGCACACCGCGTCCGTCGTGGCGGGGACCCGGGCGGGGTGGCTTCGCTGCCGGGTGACCGCGCCGGAGCCGGGCCAGCCGTTCTACTCGGAGTCGCCGACGATCCGGGAGGCCGAGGTGTTCACGGTCGGCGGCACGGCGGCGGCGGAGCACGCGGAGACCGTCCTCGACGTGCCCCTCGGGGTGTCCGAGGGCGTCGCCGGGCAGCGGTTCTCGGTGGGCCGGGCGCCGCTGCTGCTGGACGGGGACCCGCCGGTCGTGCAGGTGTCGACCGACGAGGGCTGGCAGGTCTGGACCCCGGTCGAGCACTTCGGCGCGTCCCGGCCCGGTGACCGCCATGTCCGGATCGACGCCGTCGCCGGGGAGTTCGCGTTCCCGCCGGAGGTGCGGGAGCCGGACGGCACGATGCGCGCGTACGGGGCGGTGCCCGAGAAGGGCGCCCAGCTCCGCGTCCCGCGCTACCGCACGGGGGGCGGGTCGGCCGGGAACGTGGCCCGGGGCGCGATCTCCGTGCTGCGCAGTTCCGTGCCGTACGTCGCGAGCGTGAACAACCGCGAGGCGGCGGCGGGCGGCGTCGACGGGGAGACCGTGGAGAACGCGAAGGTGCGCGCGCCCAACATCCTGCGGGTGCAGGAGCGGGCGGTCACGGCCGAGGACTACGAACTGATCGCCCGGGAGGCCGCGCCGTCCCTGCGCCGGGTGCGGTGCCTGCCGGCGGTGCCGGGCGAGGCCGGGGCGGTACGGGTGCTGGTGGTGCCCGACGCGGTCGCCGACGAGGACGGGCAGGTGCGGTTCGAGCAGCTGATCCCCTCGGACGCGGTGCTCGCGGCCGTCACCGAGCGGCTCGACGAACGGCGCCTGGTCGGCACCCGGTTGGTGGTGGAGCCGCCCGCCTACCAGGGTGTGACGGTCGTCGCCCGGCTGGTCGCCGCGCCCGGTGACGTGGACCGGGTACGGGCCGAGGCGCTGGAGGCGCTGTTCCGCCATATCGACCCGTTGCGGGGCGGGGCGGACGGCCAGGGGTGGCCGTTCGGCAGGCCCGTGCAGTACGGGGAGGTCTTCGCCGTACTCCAGAACGTGGAGGGGGCCGGTCTGGTGGAGGACGTCCGGCTGTTCCCGGCGGACCCCATCACGGGCCGGCGCGGGGCGGCGGTGGACCGGGTCGACGTGGCGCCGGGGGCCCTGGTCTTCTCGCACCAGCACCAGGTGGTGGTCACCGCGAGCGGGGCCGGTGAGGTGGTATGACGCGGGCGGCGGTACCCGGGCTGCCCAGCCGGTACCCGATCGGCGACCTGCTGCCCGCCCTGTACGCGGACGACGACCTGGCCCAACGGTTCACGGCGGGCCTGGACACGGTGCTGGCCCCGGTCCTGTCCACGCTGGACAACCTGCCCGCCTACGTCGACCCGGCACTGGCCCCGGCCGACTTCCTGCCCTGGCTGGCGTCCTGGGTGGGCGTGGAGACCGATCCGGCGTGGCCGGTGGAGCTGCGCCGCGCCGTCGTCGCGCACGCCGTCGAGCTGCACCGGTGGCGCGGCACCCGGCGGGGTCTCGTCGAGCGGCTGCGGCTGTGCTGCGGAGTCCACGCGGACGTCCGGGACGGCGGGGGCGCCGCCTGGTCGGCCGAGCCGGGAGCCGCCCTCCCGCCGCCGCCGACCGGCGAACTGCTCGTCCGGGTCCGGCCGGTGCGCGAGGGCGACGCGGTGGACGCCCGCCGCGTCCTGGAGGTCGCCACGGCAGCCTGCCCCGTCCACCTCACCTGCCGGGTGGAGGTCCTCCCGGGCCCGCCCGAAGCGCCCGAACAGACAGGAGGCTGACGTGATGCGTTCGTGCCCGGCGTGCGGTACGGCCAACGGCGAGACCGACGACTTCTGCGGCAACTGCGGCGGCTACCTGGGCTGGTCCTCCCAGCCCGTGCGGCCGACGCGAACGCCGGCTCCGGAACCGGAGGCCGAGCCGGAGCCGGAGCCGGTGGCCGAGCCGGCGGCAGCGGCTCCGGTGGCGGAGGCCGGGCCCGTACCCGGACCTGGGAACGAGCCCGCGCCGGAACCGGCCGGGCCGCCTCCGACGACGCCCACGCCGGTGACCGCGCCGGTGCCGCCGACGACGCCCGCGCCCGTCCCGGCGCCCCCGGAACGGACCGAACCGCCCGCTCGCCCCGAGGCCCCCGCGCGTCCCGAACTGCCGCCGAAGCCGCCCCGGTCGACTCCCGCGCCCCCGGCGGAACCCGCACCCACCCCCGTAGCGCCGACGCGGCCACCCGTGCCACCGCCCCCTTCCGTGCCCCCGGTACGGCCGGCCCCCGCCCCCGTACGCCCCGGCATCCCGGCACCGGCTTCCGGGACCGCGTCCGAGGCGGACCGGGCGGACGAGCCGGTCGGGGCGGTGCGACCCGCCAAGCCCGTGGCCCGGCGGCCCGTCGTGCGGCCGGTGGCGGCGGACGAGACGCCGGACGGTCCGCCCTGCCCGGCCTGCGGCACGCCGAACCTGCCCGGGCGGCAGTTCTGCCGGCGGTGCGCCGCCCCGCTGCGGGACCGGGAACAGGCCGCCGCCCTGCCGTGGTGGCGCACGGTATGGCCGTTCCGCCGCCGGGTGCGGGGCGGTTCGGGCCGGGCGCTGCGCCGGACGCTGCTGGTGCTGGCCCTGGCCGGACTGGTTCTCGCGGGCTTCCTGTTCTTCCCGTTCGGCCGTTACGTCTTCGAGGACGTCCGGGACAAGCTCGGCGGAACGGCGGAGATCAGCCCCACCGGGGCGACCGCCAGCGCGGCGGCCCCCGGCCATCCGGCGAGCGCGGCGATCGACGGCCTGACGAACAAGTACTGGGGCGCGCCCACGCTCGGCACGTCGCTGACGTGCGACTTCGGGACGCCGTTCCGCCTGGTCGGCGTCGTGGTGCACACCGGTGTGTCGAAGGAGCCGCAGGAGTTCCGGCGGGGCGCGCGGCCCACCCGGGCGGACCTGCTCGTCACCACGAAGGACGGCAAGGTCCACAAGAAGGCCGTGACCTACAACGACAAGCCCGGCAAGCAGGAGACACGGTTGGGCATCAGTGACGTCGTCTCCGTCGAGCTGGTACTGCGCGAGGCGGTCGGGCAGGGCGGCGGGCGGTCGATCGCGGTCGGCGAGGTCGAGTTCTTCAAGCGCACCTGAGCCGGCCGCCGTCGCCCGGCCGGCTTCACTCGACGCCCGTGGCCGCACCCCCGTCACTGCGGCCACGGAGAACCTCAGTGGTTCACCAACTACCCAGTAGTGGTCAGAGAGTTGATGTCGATCAAACAATTCCGGTCACAAATGGCTTCCCTGGGTGCCCCCACAGGGGGTTGACTGGGTATTACACATGGTGACGCGCTCGCCCACCGGCTCACCGACCCTGCCCTGACGCCGTGGCTCCCGGCGGAGGAAGGAGGACAGCGATGGCCCTCCCACCTCGTACGGTCGCCCGGCCGCCCGGCCTCCGGGCTCTCGGCCGCCGCTTCCCGGCGCGGGCCCGTCCCCTGCTCGATCAGCCGGAATACGCCGTTCACATCGTCCGCCCGTATTCATCAGACGAGGGGCAGCAATGAGCCAGATCACGTTACCGGCGTTTCATATGCCGTTCCAGAGTGCCGGGTGCAATCCAGGCCTGGCGAAAACCCGGGAGGCGGCCTGGGAATGGGCCGAATCCGAGGGACTCGACCTGTCCGTCCCGGCCCGGCGGAAAATGATCCGGACCCGCCCGGAACTGTGGATATCCCTCATCTTCCCGAAGGCGACGCAGGAACATCTCGACCTGTTCTGTCAATGGCTCTTCTGGGCCTTCCTGGTGGACGACGAGTTCGACGACGGTCCGGCCGGACGCGATCCGCGGATGTGCGAGAACGCGATCACCCGCCTGGTGGACGTCTTCGACGGGGCCGCGCCGAACGGGCCGATGGAGCGGGCGCTCGCCGGGCTGCGGGACCGGACCTGCCGCGGGCGGTCGCCGCAGTGGAACCGGCAGTTCCGGCGGGACACCGCCGCCTGGCTGTGGACGTACTACGCCGAGGCCGTCGAGCGGGCCGCCGGCCAGGTGCCCAGCCGGGCCGAATTCGCCAAGCACCGGCGGGATTCGGTCGCCATGCAGCCGTTTCTCTGCCTGCACGAGATCACCGCGGGAATCGATCTCCCGGAATCCGCCCGCAGCCTCCCCGCGTATATCGCCCTGCGGAACGCGGTCACCGACCATTCGGGGCTCTGCAACGACATCTGCTCCTTCGAGAAGGAAGCCGCTCTCGGGTACGAGCACAACGCCGTACGGCTGATTCAGCGCGACCGGGGATCCACGCTCCAGGAAGCCGTCGACGAGGCCGGTATCCAACTGGCCCGGATAGCCGAGCGGGTGCAGCGGGCGGAAAAGGAACTGATCGAGGAAATCGAGGCGGCGGGCATCACCGGACCGACCCGGACGGCGCTGGAGCGCTGCGTCCAGGACTACCGGGGGCTCGTACGGGGCGACTTCGACTACCATGCGCGCGCCGAGCGCTACACCCGTCCGGACCTGGTGGAGCTGGACGAACGGGACTCGTTGTCCCAGTACTTCGCCGCCTGAGCCGGCGCGCCCCCGACGGGGCCCGGGGATCACCTCCCGGACCCCGCGGGGGCGACGCAGGACGTCCCCGGCCGCAGGCAGACGGTGCACCGCAAGCATGTCCCGGGTCGCCCCACCGGCCGGTCAGCCGCCCGGGGGTGTCGCGGACCGCCCCTTCGGGGCAGGCATACGTCTGTGCCGACGGCAAGAAGGCCGCCACGGTGGACCCGAAGTCCTCCACCACCACGTACCGGGAAGCGATCTGGACGACGTCGTGGTCCGCGGCCGCCAAGCACTCGGTCAAGATCGTCGTCGTCGGCACGAAGGGCCGCCCGGCCCTGACGACGGGCGGGCCGGTCTGTCGGAAACAGCTTCCCGGACCACCGCACCGCGAGAGAGGTTGGCACGCACCATGACCGACATCGTGGCGGGGACTTCCCCGCAGGTGGCGACCGGCCACGGCACCGTGCGCGGTGCGGTGGAGCGGGGCGTCGCGGTCTTCCGCAGCATCCCGTACGCGGCTGCGCCGGTGGGCGCGCGAAGGTTCCGCGCACCCGAGCCGCCGGAGCCGTGGACCGGGGTGCGCGAGGCCGTGGCGTACGGTCCCACGGCCCCCAAGCGGCCCTACGCCCCGCCGCTGGACCGGCTGCTGCCGGATCCGGCCGTGCCGGGCGACGGCTGGCTCAACCTCAATGTGTGGACGCCCTCGCCGAGGCCGGACCGGGCCGGGCTCCCCGTCCTGGTATGGATCCACGGCGGCTCGCTGGTGCACGGATCGTCGGCGGTGCCGGTGTACGACGGGTCCGCGTTCGCCCGGGACGGGGTGGTCCTGGTCTCCGTCAACTACCGCCTGGGCGTCGAGGGCTTCGGCGTCTTCCCGGACGCGCCCGCCAACCGGGGCCTGCTGGACCAGCTGGCCGCCCTGGAGTGGGTGCGCGACAACATCGCGGCGTTCGGCGGCGACCCGGACCGGGTGACGGTGGCCGGGGAGTCGGCGGGGGCGATCAGCATCGCCGGGCTGCTGGCCGCGCCCCGTTCGGCGGGACTGTTCCGGCGGGCGGTGCTCCGGAGCGGGGCGCCCGCCGCACTGCCCCCGGACGCGGCACGCGGGACGACCGAGCTGATCGCGAAGCGGCTCGGCGTCCCGGCCACGGCCGCCGCGCTGGCCGCCGTGGACCCCGAGGCGCTGCTCACCGCCCAGACCGAGGTCACCAGCGGCGGGAACCCGCTGACCGGCCGCCACTCCTTCCACCTGGTCGTCGACGGCGATCTACTGCCGCACGACCCGGTGGCGGCGCTGCATGCGGGCGCGTCCGCCGGGATCGACCTGCTGCTGGGGACGAACACCGAGGAGTACCGGCTCTGGTTCGTGCCCGGCGGCCTGACCGAGAGGATCAGCCGGCTGAAGCTGCGCCTGGCCCTGCTGAAGTTCCGGGTGCCCGGGGCCACCGCCCGCACCTACCGCGCCAACCGCCCGGACGCCACGCCGGGCGAGATCCTCGGCGCGCTCGCGACGGACCTGCTGCTGCGGGTCCCGCTCAACCGACTGGCCGACGCCCGGAGCGAGGCGCCCGGTGCCACGTATGTGTACGAGTTCGGCTGGCCCACCCCCGTACAGCGGCTCGGAGCCTGTCACGCGCTGGAGCTGGGCTTCGTCTTCGACACGCTCGCCCACTCCGACACACAGGCGCTGACCGGCCCGGACGCCCCGCAGGAACTGGCGGACGCGATGCACCGGGCGTGGGTGGACTTCGCGACGGGCGGGGACCCGGGGTGGCCGTCCTGGGACGCGCGGCGGCCCGTGACGGTCTTCGGCCCGGGGGCACCGGAACTGGTCCTGGCCCCGCGCGACGACGAGTTGCGCGGCTGGAAGCCGTACAGGGACTAGGGCCTGAGCGACCAGTGCGGGTCGGGGACCACGGTGAGGATCGCCGAGACCGCTCCGCACCGTCCTGTTCGCGGCGCGGCCGGGTCGGCGGGGGTCCGGCGGACATCACGCAAGCCGCGCACGGTGGGCGGGAGGGCCGTCAGCACCCGGAAGGGGGTGCCTCCGGGCGTACCCGGCGGCGGCCGGCCCCCGACGGCGCGGGACCGGACGCCGCGCGGCGGGTCAGGCCTTGTTCTGCGCGGCCCAGAACTCGTCGAAGGTGAGCAGGCCGTCGCCGTTGCCGTCGTGGGCGTTGATGATCGCCTGCGCCACCGTCTCGGTGACGAAGGGGTCGCCCAGCTGGGCCATCGCGCTCTTGTACTCGTTGGCCGTGATGAGCCCGTCGCCGTTCGCGTCGAACCTGTCGAATACCGTGCGCGCCGACTCGATGTCCGCCACTGTTCCGCCCCTTCGTGATGCCGAATGTCAGGGGTCAGATTATCGGGCCGTCCGGGTGACGTCGGCGGCCGGTCGGTCCATCAGCTCCGTGGCCGTCACCGCGTGCAGTCCACGCCGGCCGATCTCGGCGAGGAGCAGCGGCAGCGCGTCGACGGTGACCGGGCGGCCGAGGCTCAGCTCCACCACCGATCCGTTGCGCAGCTCCCCGGCGACCTTCCGGGTGACGGCGGCGACGCGGGTGGCCGCGTGGTCGAGCGACTGGACGTCGCAGCCGAGGACATGGGGGTAGCCGGCCCGCCGGGCGAGGCGCTGGACGAGCGGGGAGGCGTACGCGGTGGGCGAGGGGCGGAACCAGGCGCCGATGGACCCGGTGAGCCGGCGCAGCCGCCGGGCGCAGGCGGCGATCTCCTCGTACGCCGCGCGCTCGTCCAGGGCCGCGAGGTCGAGGTGGTGCTCGGTGTGGTTGCCGATCTCGTGGCCCCCGTCCAGGATCCTGCGGGCCAGGCCGGGGTGTTCGGCGAGCCAGGCGCCGACCGCGAGCACCGTGACGCGGGCCCCGGCCTGTTCGCACCGGGCGAGTGCGGTGCGGGCGAGGTCCGGGTCGCCCCGCCCGTCGAAGGTGAGGGCGACGCGGGGCCGGTCGCGAGGGCCGTGCGCGATCAGAGGGGGCAGCCCGGGGAAGCGGCGCGGGGCGGCGGCCAGGGGCACGTGGCCGGGAGAGGGAGCGGGCCCCTTGGCGGCCTCGCTCGTGCCGGGCCCCCCGGCGGCCCCGGTCGCGCCGCCGCCCGGCCCGCAACCCGCCGTGAGGGCGGCCCCGAGCAGCCCGGCCCCGGCTCCCAGCGCCTGGCGTCGGCGCACCGCCGCGCCCCGTCCGTCCATGCCCGACCACCTCGTGTTCCACGGATTCCCCGGGACACAGTAGAGGCGGAAGGGGCGGAATGTGACGATTGACCAATTACCGGATTGATCTGTGAATCATTCAGGCGTCTCCATAAAGATGCATGGAAAGCCAGGCGAGTGACCGAGCACACCTACGATTCAGCCAAAGATTGCCCGATTAGTACCGTAATAGACCGGAAAGCCGCTTTGGCACCGAGGTCGCCCGTCTGCCATAGTCGGACCCACGACCCCCATTGACCCGGGCCAGGTCGTCAAGAGCGGCCGTGAACACACCCCCCATTTCACGGCCCCCGTCAGAAGCCCCCGCAGCGCCGCACCCCGGCCGACCGGGGGCTTCTGCGTGTCGGCACTCGGTGGTCAGCGGTCAGCGGTCGGAGATCCGCATCTCGAACCAGGTGGTCTTGCCGCGCGGCAGCAGGTCCACGCCCCAGCGGTCGGAGAGCTTGTCGACGAGGAAGAGCCCCCGGCCGCTGACGTCCATCTCGCGCACCGGCATCAGGCACGGCAGTCCGCGCGAGGGGTCGCGCACCTCGACGCGGATCCAGCCC
The DNA here is from genome assembly GCF_042718715.1 of Streptomyces sp. NPDC058576. NCBI lineage: Bacteria > Bacillati > Actinomycetota > Actinomycetes > Kitasatosporales > Streptomycetaceae > Streptomyces > Streptomyces sp. NPDC058576. Next base: position 108,447 of record NZ_JBHXPF010000023.1, read on the forward strand.
CGGCGGCGCACCATGCGTAATCCGAAGACCCGGGCCCCGGTGTGGCGTACGGCGTTGCCGACGAGCTCGGAGACGAGGAGCACCGCGTACTCGGCGGTCTGCGGCGAGAGAGCCCACTGGCGGAGCACGACGCAGGAGGTGAGCCGACGGGCGGTCGCCGCCGACTCCGGGCGGGACGGCAGCCGGACTTCCCCCTCGGTCGGATTTCCGAACAACTCCAGCGCCTTGAACGCCTGTTCGTCATCCACGATCGACGAACTGCGTGCCGCCGTCGCGCTGCTGCGCGGTCGCGGCTGATCCACACCCTCCAGGCCCGCCATGCCCACCATCATGGCCGCACGGATCGCCCTCCGGGGCGGTTCCACGGGAATCCGCACCCCCGGACAGCCGGGTTCGCAGGAGGCTTTCGGCATATGCCCTTGGCATCACAGCACCCCGGACGACCCACCTGAGCTGCGGCGACGCCCGGCCCGACCAGGGTTGCCCGGACGGCGACGGCGTCGGGCCTTAAGGTTGCCTTAAGGCCCGGATAATCCGCCCTGACGGATGAACTCCCCGCGCCGGACCGCCCGACCCGACTACGGGCGGCCCCGACCTGACTACGGGTCACGGGTCATCCGACCTACGGATCAGAGGAAGGTGGCCTTGCCCGGCCCCTCCTCGACGAAGCTGCGCATGCCCCGCTCGCGGTCCTCGGTGGCGAAGAGTCCGGAGAACCAGTTCCGCTCGATGGTGAGCCCGGTGTCGAGGTCCGTCTCCAGACCGGCGTCGATCGACTCCTTGGCCGCGCGCAGCGCCAGCGCGGGTCCCTTGGCCAGCTGGGCGGCCCAGGCGTGCGCCTGCTCGTAGACCTCGGCGGCCGGGACCACGCGGTCGACCAGGCCCAGCGTCAGGGCCTCCTCCGCCCTGACCATGCGGCCGGTGAAGATGAGGTCCTTGGCCCGGGAGGGGCCGATCAGCCGGGCGAGCCGCTGGGTGCCGCCGGCGCCCGGGATCAGCCCGAGGAGGATCTCCGGCTGGCCGAGCTTGGCGTTGTCCGCGGCGATCCGGAAGTCGGCGCAGAGCGCCAGCTCGCAGCCGCCGCCGAGCGCGTAACCGGTGACGGCGGCGACGACCGGCTTGGGGATGCGGGCAACGGCGGTGAAGGCGTCCTGGAGGCCCTTGGAGCGGAGGACCATCGCGGTGTGGTCCATCGCCTGCATCTCCTTGATGTCCGCGCCCGCCGCGAACACCTTCTCGCCGCCGTAGAGGATCACGGCCCGCACGTCGTCCCGCCGGGTCGCCTCCTCGGCCAGCTCCCGCAGCCGGTCCTGGATCGCCACGTCCAGGGCGTTCATGGGCGGCCGGTCGAGCTGGAGGGTGCCGACGCCGTCGCGTACTTCGAGAGTCACAGTCATGGCTAGAGGTTAACCACCGCTAACGACGGCGGGCCCGGGGCCGGTGGTGACACCACCCGGCCCCCCCCGGGCGTTCAGGAGCCGTGTAATATAAAACAAAAC
>NZ_JBHXPF010000024.1:0-106705 GCF_042718715.1 Streptomyces sp. NPDC058576
GCGGGGCGGGGCGGGCGGGGGCCGTGTCCCCCGGGCCGGCCGGCCCACCGGCCCGCCGCGGCCGGATGTTCCTCCTCGCGCTCGCGGGGACCGTCGCCCTGGCCGCCCTCGCCGTCGTGCACGTGGGCCAGGGCACCGCCGCCGTGGATCTGCACACGCTGTGGCAACTGGCCACGGGGGCCGCCTCGGACCGGACCGCCGACGAGCAGACGGCCGCCGTGGTCCTCGACTCCCGACTGCCCCGGCTCGCCGCGGGCCTCCTGGTCGGGTGCGCGCTCGGCGCGGCGGGCGCGGCACTCCAGTCGGTGTCGCGCAACATGCTGGCCTCCCCGGACACGCTCGCCGTGAACGCGGGCGCGTATCTCGCGGTGGTCACCGTCGCCGCGTTCGGCATCTCGCTGCCCGCGCTGCCGGCCGGGGCCACGGCGTTTCTCGGCGGGCTGCTGGCGGCGGCCGTCGTCCTCGGCCTGTCCCGGGCGGGGGCCGGGCCCATCCGGCTGGTGCTGGCGGGATCCGCGCTCACCCTCGCGCTGTCCGGGCTGAGCGGGACGCTGCTGCTCCTGCGCTCCCAGCAGACGACCGGGCTGTTCGCGTGGGGCGAGGGTTCGCTCGCCCAGATCGGCATGCAGTCCATCGACCGGCTCGCCCCGGTCGCGCTCGTGGCGTTCGCCGGGCTGATGCTGCTGGGCCGGCGCCTCGACATCCTCGCCCTCGGCGACGACGGTGCGGCGGTCGTGGGGGTGAGCCCCCGGCTGACGCGCAGCATCGCCGTGATCCTCGCGGTGCTGCTGGCGGCGGTGTCGGTGGCGGTCGCGGGGCCGGTCGGCTTCGTCGGCCTGTGCGCGCCCGCGGTGGTCCGGCTGCTCAGCACCTGGATCCCGGGGCTGGTCCGGCACCACGCGTTCATCCCCGCGTCGGCGCTCGCGGGCGTGCTCGTGGTGCTCGGCGCGGATGTGCTCCTGCGCGCGGTGTTCGGCGCCCAGGCGGGGGCCGAGGTGCCCACCGGCATCGTCACCACCTCCTTCGGTGCGCTCGTGCTGGTCTTCCTGGCCTACCGGTCGCGCGACATGGGCACGGACAGCGGCTCCACGGCGTTCGCCAGGCTGCGCAGCCGGCGCGCGTTCGTCCTCACTTTGGTGGCGACGGTCGTGGGGCTGCTCGGCGCGGTGGTGGCGGCGACGCTCTTCGGCGACGCGACGCTGCTCCTGGGCGATGTGGGCAACTGGCTGGCCGGCCGGTCGGGGCAGTTCGTCAGTCACGTCCTGGACACGCGGGTCCCCCGGGTCGCCGCCGCCCTGCTGGCCGGTGCGGCGCTGGCGGTCGCGGGAGCCGTCGTCCAGGCGGTCTCGCGCAACCCGCTCGCGGAGCCGGGCGTCCTCGGCGTCGTCAGCGGAGCGGGGGTCGGGGCGGTCACCGTCCTCACCGTCGTGCCGCTGGCGAGTTTCTGGCTGATCGGCGGCTCGGCGCTGGCCGGTGCCGCGACGGCCGCCGCGCTGGTGTTCGGTCTGGCCGCACGCCGAGGTCTGGAGCAGAACCGTCTGGTGCTCATCGGCATCGGGGTCCAGGCGGGAGCGGGCGCGTTCGTGAGTCTGCTGATCGTGCTCACCGACCCGTACAACGAGACGAAGGCGCTGGCCTGGCTCGGCGGATCGACGTACGGGCGGACGTTCCCCGAGCTGATTCCGGTGCTGGTGGGGCTGGTCGTCGCGCTGCCCGTCCTCGCGGTGATGCGCCGCGAACTGGACCTGATCGGGCTGGACACCGAGACGCCCGCCCTGCTCGGTGTGCGGATCGGGGCCACCCGGCTGGGTCTGCTGAGCCTCGCCGTCCTCCTGACGGCGGGAGCGGTGGCGGCGGTCGGCGTCATCGGGTTCGTCGGCCTGGTCGCCCCGCACGCAGCACGCGCCCTGGTGGGCCGCCGGCACACGCGGGTCATACCGGTGAGCGCGCTGCTCGGGGCGCTGCTGGTGGTCGTGTCCGACACGGTCGGCCGGACGATCATCGCCCCGGCGCAGATCCCGGTCGGGCTGCTCACGGCGGTGATCGGCGCCCCGTACTTCATCTGGCTGCTCTGGCGGTCCCGGCGCGAGGGCTGACGGGCGCCGTACCGGCGGTGCGTGACCGCCGGTACGGCGTACCGCCTCGTCCGGGCGGGCTCAGACCGCGAAGCGGTGGTTCCCCGAGCCGACGGCGAAGACCGCGCAGCCGTCCTCCATCCGCAGGAAGCGGGCGCCGGTGTGCGTGACCTCCTCGGCCCGGCCGGCCGGAACCCACACCTCGGCTGTGGTGTTCACGGGCAGGCCCACCGTCAGGTGGAAGCGGCCCTTCTCCGCCTTCCAGTCGGTGGTGACCGGACCGTGGAGGGAGGCGAAGCGGCCCCGGGCGCGGGTGATGCCGCCGCCGGGGCGGGGTCGCACGGTGACCTCGCGGAAGCCGGGGGCCGCGGGGGCGATGCCCGCGATGTGCGCGTACATCCACTCCCCCACCGAGCCGTACGCGTAGTGGTTGAAGGAGTTCATCCCGGCGTCCTGGAAGCTTCCGTCCGGCTTGATGGAGTCCCAGCGCTCCCACATGGTCGTGGCCCCGCGGTCGATCTGGTACCCCCAGCTGGGGAAGGTCCGCTGGAGCAGCAGGCGGTACGCCACGTCCGTGTGCCCGGTGTCGGTGAGGACGGGGAGCAGGCGCGGGGTACCGAGGAAGCCCGTGGACAGATGCCAGTCCTTGGCCTCGATGAGGGCGACGAGGCGGTCCGCGGCGGTCGCGCGTTCCGCCGCGCTCAGGAGGTCCATGGAGAGCGCAAGGACGTAGGCCGTTTGGGTGTCGCCCTTCACCCGGCCGCCGCCGGTGACGTACGCGGTGCGGAAGGCCTCGCGGATCTCCGCGAAGAGTGCGGTGTACGGTGCCGGGTCCTTGCCCAGGACCCGGGCGGTGCGGGCCACGAGGTCGGCGCTGTGGGCGTAGTAGGCGGTGGCGATGACGTCCTTGGGGGTGTCGTCGGCGATGTTGAGCCAGTCGCCGTAGCCGGTGGCGGGCCGCAGTCGTCCGGTGCTGTTCTCGTCCAGGTGGTCGAGCCACTTCAGCATCGAGGGCCAGGCCCCCTCCAGTACCTGGGTGTCGCCGTACGCCTGGTAGAGGGCCCAGGGGACGGTGACGCCCGCGTCGCCCCAGCCGGCCGAGCCCGCGCCGAGGCCCTCGACGTGCGGCGCGACGTCCGTGAACGCGCCGTCGGAGGTCTGGTCGTCCTGGAGGTCGCTCAGCCACTTGCCGAGAAAGCGCGCCGACTCCATCGCGTACGCGGCGGTGGGCGCGAACACGTTGATGTCGCCGGTCCAGCCGAGGCGTTCGTCGCGGGCGGGGGTGTCGGTGGGGATGGAGAGGAAGTTGCCGCGCAGGCCCCAGGTGATGTTGCTGTGGAGCTGGTTGAGCATCGGGACGTTCGTCTCGAACTCCATGGTGAGGGGCGCGTCGGTGTGGATCACCCGCCCGACGACGGCGTCGAGGGGCGGCGTGCCGGGATAGCCGGTCACCTCGACGTAGCGGAAGCCGTGGAAGGTGAAGCGCGGCTCGTACGTCTCGCGGCCGCCGCCCTTGAGGGTGTAGTGGTCGGTGGCGGCGGCGGTGCGCAGGTTGGTGGTGTAGACGGTGCCGTCGGGGTTCAGTACCTCGGCGTGGCGCAGGCGCACGGTGGTGCCGGCGCGGCCGGTGACGCGCAGGCGGGGGGTGCCGACCATGTTCTGGCCGAGGTCGAAGACGAAGACGCCGGGCCGGGGTTCGGTGACCTTCCTGGCCTTCAGCTCCTGGATGACGCGGCAGGGCCCGTCGGGCTCGGCGACCAGTTCGGCGGTGACCTCCTCCTCGGCGGGCACGGCCTTCGCCCAGGCGGCGTCGTCGAATCCGGTGCGCAGCCAGCCGTCGGTCTCCAGGCGGGCGTCGTAGGTCTCGCCGGTGAGGAGGTCCGCCAGGGTGATGGGGCCGGTGGCGGCCCGCCAGTCGGTGCCGGACAGCACGCGCTCGGTCGTGCCGTCCCGGTAGGTCACCTCCAACTGACCCAGGAACGCCGGGTGTTCGCCGTACTGATGCGGGCCGAACATGCCGACGTTGCCCGCGTACCAGCCCGTCGCCAGCTCCACGCCGAGCGTGTTGGCCCCGGAGGTGAGCAACTCGGTGACGTCGTGCGTCTGGTACTGGATCCGCTGGGCGTAGTCCGTCCAGCCGGGCGCGAGGCGGTCGGTGCCGACACGCTTGCCGTTGAGGTGGGCTTCGTACAGGCCGAGGGCCGTGGAGTAGAGCCGGGCCCGCTCGACGGGCTTGCGGCGGAGCCGGAACTCGTGGCGCAGTTGGACGACGGGGGCGTAGGCGGGGGCGACCTCTCCCCAAGGGCCGGAACCCCACGCGGCGAGGACCTTCGCGGCGGGCCAGGCGCCGTCGTCGTAGTCCAACGCCCGCCATTCACCGGCGGGTTCGGCATCGGCGGCCTTCCAGCCCTCGCCGGTGGCGATGGTGCGCACACCGTCGGCGGTGGTCAGCTCCAGGACCCCGAGCAGTCCGGCGGGGCCGGTGACCTCGTTGGTCGCGGCGACGGCGAGGACGTGGCGGCCGGGGGCGAGCCGTTCGGTCACCTCGGTGACCGAGGGACGGCTCCAGGCCCTGGCGACCTCGTCCGGTTCGGCCCGCGTCACCTCCGTACCGTCCAGATGGGCGACGTACCCGTCGTCGGCGGTGAGCACGAGGCGGGCCCGCGTCACACCCTCCGGTACGTCGAACGCGCCCCGGAACCAACGGGTCGCGGCGGGAGCGCTGGTCGCCGGGTCGCCCTCGGGGAACCAGATCCAGGAGGCCTCGTCCAGGGCGGGGGCGCCGACGAGGGAGGCGGGCGCCCCGACCCAGTCGGCGGACCAGTCCGAGGCCTCGGTGAGGCCGGTCTCCCACCAGGCGGGTTCGGACCAGCCGGAGACCTGACCCCGGTCGTCCCAGACCCGCACGGTCCAGTGGTAGCGGGTACGGGACCGCAACTCCGGTCCACCATAGATGACTTGTGCCGAGTCGGCGGACTCGACCTTGCCGCTGTCCCACACGTCGGGCCGCTCCAGAGCGCGTTCGCTCAGCGCGACGCGGATCTGGTAGGCGCTCTGCGTGCGGCCCGGCGCGGTGGCGGTGAGCGGCCAGCCCAGGCGCGGGCGGGCGGCGCCGAGGCCGAGCGGGTTCTTCACGTACTCGGCGGTCGCGCCGCCCACCCGGAGGCCCTTGGCTCCTTCCGCGCCGCGCTCCGCGGCCTGTGCGGGTGGGATGGCTCCGGCGATGAGGGTGGTTCCCAGGGCGGTGGCGGTCGTGCTGAGCAGTCGTCGTCGGCTGATCACACTCGGCTCCGATTCGGCGAGGGGACAGAGGATGGAACGGGTCAGGAACAAAGGGGGTGCGCGCCTTCGGTGCGGCGCGCCGCCGCCTCCCAGGCCGCCGGGTCACCCGACGGCTCGTAGCGGGTCAAGGACTGTGTGCGGACGATGAGTTCACGCGCCGAGACGAGGTCGCCGGGCAGGCCGTGGGCCCGCGCCTGGACGAGGACGTTGCCGAGCGCGGCCGCTTCCGCGGGGCCCGCGACCACCGGCAGACCGCAGGCGTCGGCCGTGAGTTGGCAGAGCAGGGCGTTGCGCGCTCCACCTCCGACGATGTGCACCACGTCGACCGCGCGGTCGGCCAAGCGCCGCGCCTCATGGACAGCCCGCCGGTGGGCGAGGGCCAGCGAGTCGAGGATGCAGCGCGTGATCTCCCCCGGGCTCCGGGGCACCGGCCCGCCGGTCGCCCGGCAGGCGGCCGCGATGCGTTCGGGCATGTCTCCGGGGGCGAGGAATTCCGGTGCGGCGGCGTCCACCACGGAGCGCAGGGCGGGCGCGCGGGCGGCCTCGGCGAGCAGCGGGGCGACGTCCTCCCGGCCCCAGGTGCGCATGCACTCCTGGAGCAGCCACAAGCCCATGATGTTGCGCAGGAACCGCACGGTGCCGTCGATGCCCAGCTCGTTGGTGAAATTCGCGGCGCGGCTCGCCTCCGTGGTGACGGGGGCGTCGAGTTCGAGGCCGGCGAGGGACCAGGTTCCGGTGCAGAGGTAGGCGAACCGCTCTCCCCGCCCGGCCGGGACGGCGGCGACCGCCGAGGCGGTGTCGTGCGAGCCGACGGCCGTCACGGGTACGGGGCCCGGCAGCCCGGTCTGCTCCTGGACCGCGGGCAGCAGCTCGCCCGCCGGGTCGCCGGGGCGGCGCAACGGGGCGAAGAGAGCGAGGTCGATACCGAGACGGTCGGCCAGGTCGTGGTTCCAGTCGCCGGTGCGCGGGTCGATGAGCTGGGTGGTGGAGGCGTTGGTGAGCTCGGTGCCCTGCTCCCCCGTGAGCCAGTACGCGATCAGGTCGGGGATCAGCAACAGCCGTGCGGCGGAGCACAGCTGCGGGGTTTTGCGAGCGGCCACGAGTTGGTAGAGCGTGTTGAACGGGGCGTACTGGATGCCGGTGGCGCGGTAGAGGTCGCCGGGCGGGACCGTGGCCCACACCTGCTCGGGCACCCCCTCGGTGCGGGCGTCCCGGTAGTGGACGGGGTTGCCGAGCAGGGCGCCGTCGGCGTCGAGGAGGCCGTAGTCCACGGCCCAGCTGTCGATGCCGACGGAGTCGACCGGGCCCGCAGCGCGCAGCCCGTCCAGGAGACCCCCGTACAGGCCGAGGATGTCCCAGCGCAGGCCTTCGGGCAGGCGTACGGGCCGGTTGGCGAAGCGATGGGCCTCGGTGAGGTGCAGGGTGTCCGGGCCGACGCGGCCGGTCATGACCCGCCCGCTGGACGCGCCGAGGTCGACGGCCGCGAAGGTCTTCGTACCGGCGGCGCTCATCGCAGGAAGGCTCCGGCGACCCCGGCGTCGACCGGGATGTGCAGGCCGGTGGTGTGGGTCAACTCGCCGCCGGTGAGGGCGAAGACGGCGTTGGCGACGTGCTCGGGCAGCACTTCGCGCTTGAGCAGGGTGCGTTGGGCGTAGAACTCGCCGAGCTTCTCCTCCTCGATGCCGTAGGTCGCGGCGCGCTGGGCGCCCCAGCCACCGGCGAAGATGCCGGAGCCGCGGACCACGCCGTCCGGGTTGACCCCGTTGACGCGAATGCCGTCCTCGCCCAGCTCTGCTGCCAGCAGGCGCACTTGGTGGGCCTGGTCGGCCTTGGCGGCGGAGTACGCCACGTTGTTCGGGCCGGCGAAGACGGCGTTCTTCGAGGCGATGTAGACGAGGTCGCCGCCGAAGCCCTGGGCCCGCATGACGCGGGCCGCCTCGCGGGCGACGAGGAAGGAGCCCCGGGCCATGATGGCGTGCTGGAGGTCCCAGTCCCGGACCGTGGTCTCGGCCAGGGGCTTGGAGATGGAGATGCCCGCGTTGTTGACCACCAGGTCGACGCCACCGAAGGCGAGTGCCGCCGCCGCGAAGGCGGTGGCCACCTGCTCCTCGTCGGTGACGTCGACCGTGACGGCCACCGCCCGGTCGGGACCGCCCAGTTCCTCGGCCAAGGCGGCCCCGCGCTCCGCGTCCAGATCCGCGACGACCACGCAGGCGCCCTCCGCGACGAGGCGGCGGGCGATGGCCCTGCCGATGCCGCTGCCCGCGCCGGTCACCAGGGCGACCCGGGTGGCCAGCGGCTTCGGCTTCGGCATGCGCCGGAGCTTGGCCTCCTCCAGGGCCCAGTACTCGATGCGGAACTTCTCCGACTCCTCGATCGGGGCATAGGCGGAGACGGCCTCCGCGCCGCGCATCACGTTGACGGCGTTGAGGTAGAACTCCCCTGCCACACGAGCGGTCTGCTTGTCCTTGCCGAAGCTGAACATCCCCACCCCCGGGATCAGCACGATCGCCGGGTCCGCGCCCCGCATCGGGGGCGATCCGGGCTCGGCGTGGCGCTCGTAGTAGGCGGCGTACTCCTCCCGGTAGGCGGTGTGCAGCTCGCCCAACCGCTCGACGGCGCGGGCCGGTTCGGCGGTGGGCGGGAGATCGAGCACCAGGGGCCTGACCTTGGTGCGCAGGAAGTGGTCCGGGCAGGAGGTGCCCAGGGCGGCGAGCCTCGGGTGCTCGGTGCGGGCGAGGAAGTCCAGCACCGCTGCGGAGTCGTCGAAGTGCCCCACCTGGGGGCGGTCCCGGGAGGCGAGGGCCCGTACGTACGGGGCGAGGGCGGCGGCCCGCGCGCGCCGCCGGTCCTCGGTCAGCGCCTCGTACCCCTCGATCACCGGTCCGAACGGCTCGGGCCTGCCGCGCTCGGTCAGGAACGTCTCGGCGGTGCGGATGATGCGGAGCGCGTTGGCCTCGCACTCCTCGGACGTTCCGCCCCAGGCGGTGATGCCGTGGCCGCCCAGGACGCAGCCGATGGCCTGCGGATTCGCCTCCTTCACCGCGGCGATGTCCAGGCCGAGTTGGAACCCGGGGCGTCGCCAGGGGACCCAGGCGACGGTGTCGCCGAAGCAGTCGGCGGTCAGCTTCTCCCCGTCGGCGGCGCACGCGAGGGCGATCCCGGAGTCGGGGTGCAGGTGGTCGACGTGCGGGGCGTCGACAAGACCGTGCATGGCCGTGTCGATGGAGGGGGCAGCGCCGCCCTTGCCGTGCAGGCAGTAGTCGAACGCGGCGACCATCTCGTCCTCGCGCTCCTCCCCCGCGTAGACGCCGCGCAGTGCGCGCAGCCGGTCGAGGCGGAGTACGGCGAGGCCGTCGGCGGTGAGGGTGCCGAGGTCGCCGCCGGAGCCCTTGACCCACATCAGCTCGACGTCGTCGCCGGTGACCGGGTCGGGCGTGACGCCCTTGGCGGAGGCGTTGCCGCCCGCGTAGTTCGTGTTGCGGGGGTCGGAGCCGAGCCGGTGGGAGCGGGCCAGAAGCGCTGCGGCTTCGGGGTGGAGTGCCATGGGTTCCTCGGTGTCCTTCGCGAAGGGGCGGCGGAGAGGGGGTTCGGGGACGGCGGGCGGCGCTACGGGGTGCGGCGGGTCGGCACCCGGAGGGGGGCCGGGAGGATCTACGCTCCCCAGCCCGCCTGCCGGCCGCCGATCCGCTCCTCGGCGGTCTTCGTCGCCCAGCCGGAGCGCCGGTAGGCGGCCATCGGGTCGCCGTCGAGGCCCTGTTCCTCGCGGACCTCGGCGAGCAGGGGGCGTACGTCGGTGTTGTAGGCGTCCATGAGGACGGCGTTGGCCTCCAGGACGTCGCCGGTGCGCTGGGCGGCGGCCAGGGCCTCGCGGTCCACGAGGAGCGCCTTCGCGGTGGCTTCCTGGACGTTCATCACCGAGCGGATGATCGCGGGGATCTTCTCCTCGATGTTGTGGCACTGGTCGAGCATGAAGGCGACATCGGCGGTGAGCCCGCCGCCGCGGACGACCTCGCACATGACACGGAAGAGCTGGAAGGGGTCGGCCGCCCCGACCATCAGGTCGTCGTCGGCGTAGAAGCGGGAGTTGAAGTCGAAGCCCCCGAGCCGGCCCTCGCGCAGCAGGGTCGCGACGATGAACTCGATGTTGGTGCCGGGCGCGTGGTGCCCGGTGTCCACGACGACCTGCGCCTTCGGCCCCAGCTTGAGGCAGTGGGCGTAGGCGGTCCCCCAGTCGGGGACGTCCGTCGTGTAGAAGGCGGGCTCGAACAGCTTGTACTCCAGGAGCATGCGCTGCTCGTCGCCGAGCCGTTCGTACACGGCGGCCAGCGCCTCGGCGAGCCGGTCCTGCCGCTCGTGGATGTCGTCCTGGCCGGGGTAGTTCGTGCCGTCCGCGAACCACAGCTTGAGGTCTCTCGATCCCGTCGCGTCCATGATGTCGACGCAGGCCAGGAGGTGGTCAAGGGCCTTGCGGCGGACGGCGGGGTCCGGGTGGCAGACGCTGCCGAGGCGGTAGGCGTCGTCCTGGAAGGTGTTGGCGTTGACGGCCCCGAGGGCCAGGCCCCGGTCGCGGGCGTGCTCGGCGAGGGCCGCGTAGTCGTCGACCGTGTCCCAGGGAATATGGAGGGCGACGGTGGGTGCGGCTCCGGTGAACTCGTGCACCTTCGCCGCGTCGTCCAGCTTCTCCTGGGGGGTGCGGGGCACGCCGGGCCGGGCGAAGACCTTGAAGCGGGTCCCCGAATTCCCGTACGCCCAGGAGGGCGTCTCGATGGCCTGGGACATGAGGGCGGCCTTCACCGTGGCGTGCTCGGTCACTTCGTCGCTCCTGTGACGTCGGTGTGAACGCGAAAGAATCTGAAACGATTCACGCGGCTTGAAGGTAGGAGCGCCCCCGGGGACTGTCAACCCTTCCCGCAGACCTGGCGCCGCAGAACCCTATGAATGCAAGGGGCAGTTGAGAATTTGCGTTCAGCCCCATTGACGCGCCCCGAGGGACCTGCCTAACGTCCCGGCAACTCATTTGAAACCTTTCACGATGCCGCGAGGACGCCCTCCGCATCGTCGAGGAGCCACCGATGACCCACCGGTCCGCCAAGGATCCGGCCCCCGTGCTGGCCCTGAGGGACGTCTCCAAGTCCTTCGGCGCCGTGCGCGCCCTGCGGGACGTGTCCCTCGACCTGTTCCCCGGCGAGGTGCACGCCATCGCCGGCGAGAACGGCGCGGGCAAGTCGACCCTGATCAAGACCCTCGCCGGAGTGCACCGGCCCGACGCCGGTCAGCTCCTGCTGGACGGCGAGCCGGCCGCCTTCCACAGCCCCGCCGACGCCCGCGACGCCGGTATCGCCGTGATCTACCAGGAGCCCACGCTCTTCCCCGACCTGTCGATCACCGAGAACATCTTCATGGGCCGTCAGCCGCGGCGGGCGCTCGGCCGGATCGACCACCGGGCCACCCGGAACGCCACGGCCGCCCTGATGCACCGGCTCGGCGTCGAACTCGACCCCGACCGTCCGGCGCGCGGCCTGTCGATCGCGGACCAGCAGATCGTCGAGATCGCCAAGGCCCTCTCCTTCGACGCCCGCGTCCTGATCATGGACGAGCCGACGGCCGCCCTGACCGGCAGCGAGGTGGCGCGGCTGTTCGGCGTGGTCCGGGCGCTGCGCGAGCAGGGGGCCGCCGTGCTGTTCATCTCGCACCGGCTGGAGGAGATCTTCCGCATCTGCGAACGCGTCACTACCCTGCGGGACGGGGCGCTGATCGCCAGTGAACCGCTGGCCGGGATGACGGAGGAGGACCTGGTCCGGCGGATGGTCGGCCGGGACCTGGACGAGCTGTACCCGAAGCAGGACGTCGAGACCGGCGAGGTCGCCCTCAGCGTCCGACGGCTCACCCGCGAGGGCGTGTTCACCGACGTCTCCTTCGATGTGCGGTGCGGCGAGATCGTCGGCATGGCGGGTCTGGTCGGCGCCGGACGTACGGAGGTGGCGCGGGCGGTCTTCGGCGTCGACCGGTGGGACGCGGGCGAGGTCGAGGTGGCCGGGCAGGCGCTCGTCAACGGCGCCCCGTCCACCGCCATGGCCGCGGGCCTCGCCCTGGTCCCCGAGGACCGGCGGGCCCAGGGCCTGGTGATGGGCATGTCCATCGAGCGGAACATCGGGCTGACCGGGCTGCGCGCCACCAGGAGGGCGGGGCTGATGGACCGGGGCGCGGAGCGCAGCCGCTCGCTCGACTGGGCGGTCCGGCTCCAGGTGAAGTACGCCCGCATCGCGGATGCCGTGTCCACCCTGTCCGGCGGCAACCAGCAGAAGGTGGTGCTGGCCAAGTGGCTGGCCACCAAACCTGCCGTGCTGATCGTCGACGAGCCGACGCGCGGGATCGACGTCGGCACCAAGGCGGAGGTGCACCGGCTGCTGAGCACGCTGGCGGCCGACGGGGTGGCGGTGCTGATGATCTCCTCCGACCTGCCCGAGATCCTCGGCATGGCCGACCGGGTGCTGGTGATGCACGAGGGCCGCCTGACCGCCGAGATCGCCCGTTCCGACGCCACCGAGGAGACCGTGATGGCCGCAGCCACCGGGAGGGCCGCCGCATGACGGTGACGACGACCGAACCGGCGCCCGTCGCGCCGATACCCGCCTCCAGCAGCACCCGGCTGGTGGACCGCGTCTTCAGGATGCGTGAACTGGCGATCCTGCTCGTGCTGTTGGTGATGCTGGTCCTCACCCAGCTCGGCAACAGCGCGTTCCTCTCCGAGCAGGGCATCAAGGACCTGTTGCTGAACGCCACCATCCTGGTGCTGGTCGCCACCGGCCAGTCGCTGGTCGTCATCACGCGCAACGTCGACCTGTCGGTCGGCTCGACGCTCGGGATCAGCGCCTTCGCCGCCGGTACGTATCTCCAGGGCGGCGGGCACCCGGTGGTGGCCGTGGCCCTGGCCGTGCTGCTCGGCGTGGGCTTCGGGCTGCTGAACGGGCTGCTCGTGAGCCTCGGCCAGGTGCCCGCCCTGGTCGTGACCCTCGGCACGCTCTACATCATCCGGGGCATCGACTCCATCTGGGTCGGCTCACGGCAGATCACCGCGGCCGATCTCCCGGACGGCTTCGTGGACTTCGGCTCCGGCGGACTCTCGGCGGTGCCCTGGCCGGCGATGATCGCGCTCGCTCTGCTGGTGTCGACGGCGTATTACCTCAAGCACTTCGGCAGCGGGCGCGAGCTGTACGCGCTGGGCTCGAACCCGGAGGCCGCGCGGTTGGCCGGGATACCCGTGCGCCGGCGGATCCTGCTCGCCTACACCTTCTGCGGGGCGCTGGCCGGTCTCGCCGGCGCGCTGTATCTGGCGCGCTTCGGGAACGTCGACTCGGGCACCGGCACGGGCTACGAACTCACCGTGGTCAGCGCGGTCGTGGTCGGCGGTGTGATCTTCACCGGGGGCTCCGGGACGGTCTACGGCGCGGCGCTCGGCGCGCTGCTGCTGACCTCGGTCAACAGCGTGCTGCCCGCGCTCGGCGTCAGCTCCGTGTGGGTGCTCGCGATCAACGGATTCCTGCTCATCCTCGCCATCGCGGTCGACCGGATCGTGGCCCTGCGTGTGGCGTCCGCCCTGAAGAAGAGGAACGCCCGCCATGGCTGACTCCGCACTCGCGCGCGCCGTCCGCTGGGACACGGTCGTCGGCGCCCTCCTCATCGTGGTGCTGCTGCTGTCCTTCGGCTTCGTCGACGGTTTCGGCAACGCGCTCAACCTGTCGTTCCTGATCGGCAACACCCTGCCCATCGCGCTGATCGCGCTGCCGATGACCCTGTTGGTGGTCTCCGGCGAGATCGACCTGTCGGTGGCGTCCACAGCCGGCCTCTCGGGTGCGGTGATGGGGGCGCTGTGGAACCAGGGGCTGCCGATCGAGGCGATCATCCCGCTCTGCCTGCTGCTCGGCGTGGTCTGCGGGCTGGTCAACGGGCTGCTCGTCACCCGGCTCGGACTGCCGTCGCTGGCGGTCACCATCGGAACGCTGGCCGCCTACCGCGGCATCGCGCAGATCGTGCTGGGCTCGGACGCCGTCACCGACTTCCCGTCTCCCTACCTGGGCTTCGCCGCCGGACGGATCGGCGACACGTTCGTCCCGTACGCCCTGCTGCCGTTCCTGGCGCTGCTCGCCGTCGCCGTACTCGCCCTGCACGCGACGCCGTTCGGGCGTTCCCTGTTCGCGACGGGGGCCAACGAGGAGGCGGCCAGGTTCGCGGGCGTGCGGGTGAAGAGGCAGAAGCTGATCCTGTTCACCGTGACCGGCCTGATGGCCTCTCTCACCGGCGTGTTCTGGGCGCTGCACTACGCCAGCGCCCGCTTCGACAACGCCACCGGACTCGAACTGTCTGTCGTGGCCGCCGTGTTGCTCGGCGGCATCGACTTCGACGGCGGCAAGGGCACGCTCGGCGGCGCGATCGCCGGCGTGTTCCTGCTCGGCGCGCTGCAGAACGTGATGAGCCTGGGGGACGTCTCCGCGCAGTCGCAGATCGTCGTCACCGGCGTGCTGCTCGTCCTCTCCGTGCTCGGCCCGCGCGTCGGGCGGCAGCTCTCCGTCGCGCGGGCGGGCCGACGGGCCGCCTCGGCCCCGACTCCTTAACCACGTGCCCGGCACCGTAACCCGCCCTTCTTCCGCAAAGGACCCTGCCATGCGTACGTCATCGATCCGCCGCAGCTGTGCGGCCCTCGCGGCCGTCACCTCCCTCGCGCTCGCCGTCACCGCCTGCGGGGGTACCACCAAGAGCGATGTGAAGAAGGAGGGCGGATCGGCCGCCTCGGCCGGCGAGGCGGACCCGGACGCGCCCACCAAGAAGGGCCTGACCATCGGCTTTCTGCCCAAGCAGGTCAACAACCCCTACTTCACCACCGCCGACAAGGGCGGGCAGAAGGCCGTCGAGGCGCTGGGGTCCACGTTCAAGGAGGTCGGCCCGACCAGCGCCACCGACACCTCGGGGCAGGTCTCCTACGTCAACACCCTCACCCAGCAGCAGGTGGACGCGATCGCCGTGTCCGCGCAGGACCCGGGGGCGCTGTGCACCGCGCTCAAGCAGGCCATGAGGAACGGCGTCAAGGTCGTGACGTACGACTCCGACACCACCACCGACTGCCGCAACGTGTTCGTGTCCCAGGCGGGGGCGGAGGACCTGGGCCGCACCCAGGTCCAGCTGCTCGCCGAACAGATCGGCTACCAGGGCGAGATCGCGGTCCTGTCCGCCGCCCAGACCGCGACGAACCAGAACCTGTGGATCGACTACATGAAGGACGAGCTGAAGGACCCGAAGTACAAGGACATCAAGCTGGTGAAGGTGGCGTACGGCAACGACGACGCCCAGCAGTCCTTCCAGCAGACGCAGGGGCTGCTCCAGGAGTACCCGAAGCTCGCCGGCATCGTCTCGCCGACCACGGTCGGCATCAAGGCGGCGGCGCAGTACCTGTCGGGGTCGAAGTACCGGGGCAAGGTGAAGCTGTCCGGCCTCGGCACCCCCAACGACCTGCGCTCGTACGTGAAGAACGGCACGGTCGAGGCGTTCGAGCTGTGGGATCCGGCGAAACTCGGCGAGCTGGCCGGCCACGTCTCGGTCGCCCTGGCGTCCGGGCAGATCACCGGCACGGAGGGACAGACCTTCGAGGCGGGCGAGCTGGGGACGTACACGATCGGGAAGGACGGGGTGGTCGACCTCGGCAAGCCGACGGTGTTCGACAAGGACAACATCGACGACTTCGACTTCTGATGCACGCGGATAGGCTGAGGGTTCGTCCCGCGTCCCTCGCCCCTCTGGAGGTCTCCGCCTGATGGCCCAGTCGGTGGGTATCAAGGACGTGGCCCGGGTCGCCGGAGTATCGGTGGGCACGGTCTCCAACGTCATCAACCGCCCGGACACGGTCGGTCCCGACACCCGGGCCCGCGTCCTGTCCGCGATCGACCGTCTCGGTTACGTCCGCAGCGAGTCGGCGCGGCAGTTGCGGGCGGGGCGCAGCCGGATCATGGGGCTGCTGGTCCTCGACATGGGCAACCCGTTCTTCGTGGACGTGGCGCGCGGCGCTGAGCGGGCCGCTCGTGAGGCGGGGCTCGGCGTCATGGTCTGCAACAGCGCGCAGAGCCCCGGCGAGGAGGCGGAGTATCTGGCGCTCTTCGCGGAGCAGCGGGTCCGGGGTGTGCTCCTCACCCCCGCCGACGCGACCGGGCGCAACATCGAGGCGTTCCGGCGGCACGACATCCCGTTCGTCCTCGTCGACCGGGTCGCCGAGGGCACCACGGAGTGCTCGGTGTCGGTCGACGACGTGGCGGGCGGGGCGCTGGCGGTGCGGCATCTGCTGGACGCCGGGCACCGCTCCATCGCGTACGTGAGCGGGCCGCCCGGCTTCAACCAGGTCCGGGACCGCCGTACGGGGGCGCTCGCCGCGCTCGCGGAGGCGGGGCTCGGCCCGGAGGCCCTGCGGGAGCTGCCCACGGAACGGCTCGACGTGACGGCGGGCCGGGACGCGGGGGCCCGGCTCCTCGGGCTCTCCGACCGCCCGACCGCCGTGTTCTGCGCCAACGACCTGCTCGCCCTCGGCGTACTGCAGTCGCTGTTCGCCGCCGGGGTCTCCGTTCCCGGTGATCTGGCCCTGGTGGGTTATGACGACATCGAGTTCGCGGCGGCGGCGGCCGTGCCGCTGACCTCCGTACGGCAGCCGGCGGCGACGATGGGGGCGCTGGCGGCCGGGCTGCTCCTGGAGGAGACGGGGGCGGGGGCGTCGGCGGGGGCGCACGAGCACCGCCGGGTGGTGCTGCAGCCGGAGCTGGTGGTGCGGCGCTCCAGTCTCGCCGCCCGCTGAGACCGGGTGCGGGCGGGGGGCATGGCCCCGGTGGTCAGAGGTGGGCGAGGAGTCCGTGCAGCGGGCGGGGCAGGCGGGTGAGGTCCAGGGCCTCGGCCAGCGCGCGGGCGTAGTGCTCCTTGCGGCCGCCGATGGTTCCCATGAAGCGCCGCAGCTGCGCCTCGACGGGCCGCTCCCGCTGGGCGGGCTGCCGTTGGAAGATCCGGAAGGTGCGCAGGTCGCCCTGGTCGTCGATGACCTGCTGGACGCCGTCGGCGCCGAGCGCCCGGATCAGCTCGTCCTCCAGGTCGGCGTGGCAGGTGAAGAAGCCCAGCGTTTCCAGGTCCTCGGGGGCGAGAGCGGTGCCGAATCCGGTCCGCTCCAGGCCCTGGAGGAAGAAGCGCTGTTCCGCGGCGTCGCAGAGACCGGCGGGCCGGACGTCGAGGACGTCAGGCCCGAGGAGGCGCAGGAAGCGGGTGATGCTGGTGGCGCCCCCGAGCGGCACGACCACGACGCCCTCGGCGGTCAGGGTGCGCCCCTGGCGTTCGGCGAGCGCCTCGACCGCCGCCCGGTCGCTGACGCCCTCGACGAGCACCACCGTACGCAGGCCCAGGCCGGCCGCCAGGTCGCGGGCGGCCCCGGCCTCGGCGGGCGCCGGCGTGTCCTCGTCGCCCGCGGCCCAGGAGATGACCGTCTGCCTCAAGCGCGTCGCTGTGTCCACCGGGCCAGTCTCGCACCATGATCGGCGGGTACGACAAGGGTTTTCGCCTCTGCCGGCGATGGCCGGGCCCCGGGTCAGCGGGGCGCGGGAGGTCGGCGCGACAGGTACAGGCCGACGCCCAGGGCGAGCGCCAGCACACAGCCGGAAAAGGTCAGTCCGGCGTTCCTGAGTCCGATGCCGAGGGTGAGGGCGCCGACGCCGACGACGGGCAGGGAGATGCCCAGGTAGGCGATGACGAAGAACGCGGAGACGGTCGCGGCCCGGTGCTCGGGCGGTGCCGCGGCGCTGATCGCCGTCACCGCGCCGCGGAACGCCAGCCCCTGGCCCAGGCCGCCGCACAGCGCCCCGGCGACCAGCAGGGGCAGGGAGGCGAACAGCAGCGAGGCGCCCACCAGCAGAAGTCCGGCGACCAGGACGAAGCAGCCGCCCGGCAGGGCGCGGCGCTCGCCGACCCGCCCCATGAGCGCCTGCCCGGCGGTCGAGGCGAGGAAGACGGAGAAGACGACGAGCCCGGTCAGGGCCAGGTTGTGCACGTCGAGCGTCTCGGCGACGAACGCGGGGGCGACCGCCGTGAAGAGGCCCAGCAGGGAGAACCCGGCGAAGGCGGCCAGCGCCGAGGTGGTGAACACGCCGCGCATCGCGGGCGGGACGGCGATCCCCTGGGGCCGCAGCCGGAAACCGCGGACGCGGGAGGTGACCGTCTCCGGCAGGAAGCAGGTCAGCACGGCGGCCACGGCGATCAGCGCCAGGTGCACGACGAACGGGAGCCGCAGGGGCTCGGGGGCGTATTCGGCGAGCAGTCCCGACAGGAGCGGGCCGCACCCCAGGCCGCCCATGTTCGCGGCGGTCGCGGCCAGTCCGGCCCGTGCCGCGCGTCCGGGCGGGGCCAGCTCCATCACCGTGACCGTCGCGGCGCCGCTCAGCAGTCCGGCGGCGAACCCGGAGAGGAGCCGGCCGGCGAACAGGGCGGGCAGCCCGCCCTCGTAGAGGAAGCAGAACGCGCTGGCCGCCGAGAATCCCAGGGCTGCCAGGAGCACGGGCCGCCGCCCCGCCTCGTCGGAGACGTTCCCGGCGAGCAGCAGGGTGGCGATCACGCCGAGGGCGTAGACGGCGAAGACCACCGTCACCATCAGCTCGGAGAAGCCGAGCTGTTCCCGGTAGAGCCCGTAGAGCGGGGTGGGCAGCGTGGTGCCCGCCATTCCGATGGCG
Source organism: Streptomyces sp. NPDC058576 (assembly GCF_042718715.1). NCBI lineage: Bacteria > Bacillati > Actinomycetota > Actinomycetes > Kitasatosporales > Streptomycetaceae > Streptomyces > Streptomyces sp. NPDC058576. The sequence goes on from NZ_JBHXPF010000024.1 coordinate 18,101, forward strand.
AAGACGGCCGCGGCGGCCGGGTAGCCGAGGCGTTTCCTGCGCTGGGCGGTGTCGTCCGTCGGGCTCTCGGTCGTCCCGCTCATGCGTCGGGCGGCGGGTCCGTCGGGGCGGCGACGGGCGTGATGTGGCTGAGCACGCACCGCCAGCGGCCGTCCCGCCGGACGAAGACGTCCGTGGTCCATTCGTCGGCGTCGAAGCGGCGGCCTCCGTAGTGGGCCGTGTTCGTGATCCGGACGGTGACCGTCGCGGTGTCCCCGTGGACCCGGATCCTCGGCGGGGTGACGGCTTCCATCGCCGAGTGGGTCAGGTCGCCGGACGTGACGTAGGCGAGGAACGCCTCCCGGTCCGTGATGCCGGACTCGGAGACGATGACCCATTCGTCGGCCGTGAAGTCGGCGATCCGTGCCGCGTCGTTCGAGACGATCGCGGCGGCCCAGTCGTCGACGATCGCGGCGAGCCGGGCGTGGTCGTCGTCGGGGGCTCCCCGGTCCGCGGCCGGCTCGGCGGTCTCGTGCTCTCCGCTCTCTCCCATGCGGCGAGCGTAGCCGTGGGCGGCGGAGGCCGCGCGCCGTAGGGGGCGGGGCGGCCGTACGCGGCCCGGCGCGCGGGACCGTACGCGGCCCGGCGCGCGGGACCGTACGCGGCCCGTGTGCGCCGTGTACGGTCCCGCCCCCTGGTCATCGGCGGGTCACGCGAACGCGATCCTCGCAGCCGTGCCGAACGGCTACGCCTTGCCGGGGCGTCGACGCGGCGGGGTCAGGAATCCAGGATTTCAGCGGGGGTGTTGTCGCTGGGTGGAGTCGGTGAGAACGCGGCGCGCCCCATAGAAGGCGGCGCCGACGAAGATGACGGCGGCTCCGGTGATCACGGAGGGCAGCGGGAGCGCGAAGGCCAGGACGATGCAGCCGGTGAGGCCGAGGAGGGGGACGATCCGGGCAGGGCGGCCTTCTGCCGGCGTCAGGGTCAAGGCGGAGGCGTTGGCGATGGCGTAGTAGGCCAGGACACCGAACGAGGAGAACCCGATCGCTCCGCGTACGTCTGTGGTCGCGGCCGCGAGGGCGATGACGGCGCCGACGAGGAGTTCGGCGCGGTGGGGGACCTTGAACTTCGGGTGCACGGCGGCCAGGGCGTGGGGAAGGTGGTGGTCGCGGGCCATGGCCAGGGTGGTGCGGGAGACGCCGAGGATGAGGGCGAGCAGAGAGCCGAGGGCAGCGAGGGCGGCACCGACGCGTACGACGGGGACCAGCCAGTCGGCGCCGGCGGCGCGCGCGGCCTCCGTCAGCGGTGCCCCGGCGGCGGCGAGGCCGTACGGGCCCAGGACCAGCAGGAGGGACACGGCGACGAGGGTGTACACGACGAGGGTGATGCTGAGGGCGATCGGGATGGCACGCGGGATGGTGCGGGCCGGGTCGCGGACCTCTTCGCCGAGGGTCGCGATGCGGGCGTAGCCGGCGAACGCGAAGAACAGTAGCCCGGCCGCTTGGAGCACGCCCCCGACTGTCGCGTCCGAGCCGATGTCCAAGCGAGCTGCGTCCACGGCTCCGGAGGAGAGGGAGGCAGCCACGACAGCGGCGAGCACTCCGAGGACGACGGCGACGATGATGCGGGTGAGCAGGGCGGACTTCTGGACGCCCGCGTAGTTCACCGCGGTCAGCGCCACTACGGCGGCTACCGCGACCGCGTGGGCCTGGCTTGGCCAGATGTAGGAGCCGACGGTCAGGGCCATGGCCGCGCAGGAGGCTGTCTTGCCCACCACGAACGCCCAGCCGGCCAGGTAACCCCAGAACTCGCCCAGCCGTGCACGTCCGTAGACGTACGTTCCGCCCGAGGCCGGGTAGAGGGCGGCGAGTCGGGCGGAGGAGGTGGCGTTGCAGTAGGCCACGAGGGCAGCCAGAGCAAGGCCGAGCAGCAGGCCGGAGCCGGCCGCGCGGGCGGCCGGGGCCAGGGAGGCGAAGATTCCGGCGCCGATCATTGACCCCAGCCCGATCATCACCGCGTCCGGAACCCCAAGCCGCCGCTGGAGTTCGTTCGGAACCCCCGGGACGGGCTTGGATGCGTTGTTCAACGTCGCTGCTCCCTCGGCTACAGGCGCGGACCTGCGGGCCCGCGTCTCGTGCGCACGATAGGCGACGGACTTGAACACGCCGTGCCGAGGGCGCGCGGCTGTCGGCAGGGGTGGGCGACGGGTCCCGTCCGCCCACTTGGATGCGCGGGACGGCAGGTCCCGTGCTCATCGGACAGATGCGGTACTCAGCCACCTGTGACGGAGAGCCGTAGTGGCCAACCGTGAAGGCGATCACGGCGGCGGAGACGGTGAAGGCGGACGGGATCAGGGTGGTTGCGAGCATCCGGAAGGGGCGCGTGCCCGCCCTTGTCCGGGGTGTTGAGGTCGGTCACGAGCCGCAGCAACCCCCCGCCGGTGCTTCGTCCACGGGAGCGCCAGCGGCCGGTGCTCCGGCACCGAGCTGGATCAGGGCGGGTTCGGGGGGCGAGCAGCAGCCTCCGGCGTCGGTCGGCGCGGCGGCCGGGTCGTCGAAGAGGCCGGCCCCGCCGCAGACCCCGGTTTCGGGGAGGGCGAGTTCGACGCGGTCGGCGGCTTCGAGGTCTCCGGCGAGGGCGGCGGCGACGGAGCGGACCTGCTCGTAGCCGGTCATGGCGAGGAAGGTCGGGGCGCGGCCGTAGGACTTCATGCCCACCAGGTAAACGCCCTTCTCCGGGTGGGAGAGCTCGCGGTGGCCGTGCGGGTAGACGGTGCCGCAGGAGTGCTGGTTGGGGTCGATCAGCGGGGCGAGCCCGGTGGGGGCCTGGAGCCGTTCGTCGAGGCCGAGGCGGAGCTCGTCGAGGAAGCCGAGGTCGGGGCGGAGGCCGGTCAGCACGATGACTTCGTCGACCGGGTCCAGTCGGCGTCCGTCTTCGCCCACCAGGACCAGGCGGCCGTCGGTGTCGCGTTCGATCGCCTCGGTGCGGAATCCGGTGACCGCGTCGGCGTGCCCCTCGTCGACGGCGGCCTTCGCCGCGAGACCGAGGGCTCCGCGGGCGGGGAGCTGGTCGGCGCCGCCGCCGCCGAAGGTGGAGCCGGAGATGCTCCGGCGCAGGACCCATACCGCCTTCGTGCCCGCGCCGTCTTCGGACGTGGCGAGGTCGGCGAGGGAGGCGAGAGCGGTGAACGCGGAGGCCCCGGAGCCGATGACGGCGGTCCGGCCCCCTGCGTAGCGGGGGCGGACGGCCGGGTCCTTGAGGTCGGGGACACGGTAGGTGACCCGGTCGGCGGCGGCCTTCTCGCCGAGGGCGGGCAGGCCGGAAGCGCCGGCCGGGCTCGGGGTGGTCCAGGTGCCGGAGGCGTCGATGACGGCGCGGGCGAAGACCCGCTCCTCGCGGCCGTCGGCGTGGGTGATGTGGACGACGAAGGGCTGCTGGTCGCGGTCGGCGTCGATGATCCGGTCGCGGCCGGTGCGCGAGACGCCGGTGACCCGGGCACCGAGCCGGACCCGGTCGCCGAGCGCGTCGGCGAGCGGCTGCAGGTAGTGCGCGGCCCAGTCCCCGCCGGAGGGATACGTGGCCGGGTCGGGGCGGGTCCAGCCGGTGGGGGCCAGCAGCTTCTCGGCGGCTGGGTCGACCAGTTCGCTCCAGGTGGAGAAGAGGCGTACGTGCGCCCAGTCCCGTACGGCGCTCGCGGCGGCGGGGCCGGCTTCCAGAACGAGCGGGAGGAGGCCGCGCTCGGTGAGGTGGGCGGCGGCGGCAAGGCCGGCCGGGCCCGCGCCGATCACGACGACCGGCAGGCCCTCGGTGGTGGTGGTCATGGCGGTGATGTCCTCCGGGAAGAGACGGCGGATCCGGCCTCTGTTTCGATTGCTGTCTATATCCGGAGCTTGCCACTGGTATCGATGAGCGTCAACATAGACGCATGTCGAAGTCTGAGGTTGTCTCGTTGCCGGTCCGGGGCCCGGAAGCGCTCGTGCCGTGCTGCCCGCCCATCACCGCCGGGGAACTGTCCGTGCCGGACGCGGAGCGAATGGCCGCGATGTTCAAGGCGCTCTCCGACCCGGTGCGGCTGCGCCTGTTCTCCAAGGTCGCCTCGCATCCGGGAGGAGAAGCGTGCGTGTGCGACATCCAGGACGTCGGCGTCTCCCAGCCGACCGTCTCCCATCACCTGAAGAAGCTCCGTGAGGCCGGCCTCCTGACCTCGGAGCGGCGCGGGACCTGGGTCTACTACCAGGTCGCACCCTCCGTCGTGGCCGCCATGTCCGCCCTGCTCGACCTGCGCCCGGCCGCCGGCCGCTGAACTCCGGCCCCGCCAGGTACGCCTGGAGCGAAGTGAGCCGGTCGGCCATGGCCGAGCCGTCGGCACGGTCGTACACGTGGCCGCTCCGGAGCCGGGGCACACGCCGACGGCATGGTTGCCGCTTCCTTCGGCGTGGCATTCCAGGCAGTGCCTCAGTCGCCCCTCCCTGGCGTGGTGACGGCGTCGGGGGCGAACCTCTTGCGCCAGGCGAGCGCGACGTAGACGAGGCCGATGAGGACGGGTACCTCGATCAGCGGGCCGACGACGCCCGACAGCGCCTGGCCGGAGGTGACGCCGAACGTCGCGATGGCGACGGCGATGGCCAGTTCGAAGTTGTTGCCGGCCGCGGTGAAGGCGAGGGTGCTCGTGCGGTCGTAGGCAAGTCCGAGGCTCTTCCCGAGGAGGAAAGTCCCGAAGAACATGATCGCGAAGTAGACGAGAAGCGGCAGAGCGATCCGTACGACGTCCAGCGGCTGCGAGGTGATCGTCCTTCCCTGCAGGGCGAACAGGATGATGATCGTGAACAGCAGTCCGTACAGGGCCCAGGGGCCGATCTTCGGCAGGAACCTCTCCTCGTAGGATTCGCGGCCCATCTTCTTCTCACCGATGCGGCGGGTGAGGAATCCGGCGAGCAGGGGCACCCCGAGGAAGACGACGACGTTCAGGGCGATGTGCCAGACGGGGACGTCCAGTCCCTGTCCGTCGCCGAGGCCGAGCCACCGGGGCAGCAGGTCGAGGTAGAACCAGCCCAGCACGCCGAAGACCAGTACCTGGAAGACGGAGTTGAGGGCGACGAGGACGGCGGCGGCCTCGCGGTCGCCGCAGGCGAGGTCGTTCCAGATGATGACCATCGCGATGCACCGGGCCAGGCCCACGACGATCAGGCCGGTGCGGTACTCCGGCAGGTCCGGAAGGAAGATCCACGCCAGGGCGAACATCACCGCCGGGCCGACGACCCAGTTGATGACCAGCGAGGACACCATCAGCTTGCGGTCGCCGGTGACCGTGTCGAGCCGGTCGTAGCGGACCTTGGCCAGCACCGGGTACATCATGACCAGCAGGCCCAGGGCGATCGGCAGGGAGATCCCTCCGACCTCGATCTTCGCGAGCGCGTCGTTCATGCCCGGGACGAGGCGGCCCAGGCCCAGGCCGACGGCCATGGCAAGCAGGATCCACACCGCGAGGTAGCGGTCGAGGGTGGAGAGCCTTCGCACGATCGAGTCGTCGACCCCGGCGTGCGGGGTGGTGCGGGCGGTGGGCTCGGTGGAGGTCACGGACAGGCCCTCTTGATCTCGACGGCACTACGGGCGGACTCGGCGAGCTCGGCAAACTGTACGGACACCGAGGCCAGGACCTCGGGGCGCAGTTTGAAGTAGGTGAACCTGCCGCACGGCTCGGTCTCCACCAGTCCGGCCTCGCGCAGGACCTTCATGTGGTTGGACAGGTTCGTCTGCTTGGCACCGGTCTCCTCGACCAGGTGCGACATGCAGAGCGTCTCCCGGGCCAGCAGGGTGACCACCTGCATGCGCAGCGGGTCACCCAGAACCCGAATTACATCAGTGTCGACTGAAGTCAGCATGCGCTGATACTTTCACATCACCCCCCGCTGATATCAACGGGGGGTGAATCCATTGGCGGAGCCCTCTCCGCCGCGACAGGAGAGAACGATCACCATGGCCGACAAGCCGTCCGTCCTGTTCGTCTGTGTCCACAACGCCGGCCGCTCCCAGATGGCCGCCGCCTGGCTGTCCCACCTGGCCGGGGACCGCGTCGAGGTCCGCTCCGCGGGCTCGAACCCGGGCGACGCCGTCAACCCCGCCGCGGTCGAGGCGATGACCGAGGTCGGCATCGACATCTCCGCCGAGACCCCGAAGATCCTGACCGTCGACGCCGTCAAGGAGTCCGACGTCTGCATCACCATGGGCTGCGGCGACACCTGTCCTGTCTTTCCCGGCAAGCGCTACCTCGACTGGAAGCTGGAGGACCCCGCAGGCCGGGGCGTCGCCGCCGTCCGCCCGATCCGTGACGAGATCAAGACCCTCGTCGAGGGCCTCATCAAGGAGATCGCGCCGGAGCCCACGCCATGAGCGACGCGATACGCGACACGGCTGAGGGTATGTCAGTAGAGCCCTGCCCGCCGCGCGATGTCCTCGCCGTGCTGCATCCGCCTGCGGGCTTCGTCGCCCAGCGCCGTCATGACACCCGCTACGACGGTCTCCAGCACGGCGAGGGTCGGCACGAGGCTGTCGTAGGGAGAGGGCGCCGTGACCCGGCTGGGCAGCACGACCTCGGCGTGCGGTGCCGCGGGAGAAAGCCAGGTGTCGGTGAACAGGACTACCTTGCCGCCCTGTTCCTGGACGAGGGCCGCCATGGTGGTCTTGTCGCTCTCGTAGCGGCGGTAGTCGAAGACCACCAGCACGTCGCGCCGGGTGAGCGCGGCAAGGACCGCGGTGCGTTCGACGTCACGGTCGGGCAGGAACCGTACGTCGTCCCGCAACTGCATCAGGTGCAGGCCGAGGTACTGGGCGAGCAGGTGGGTGAAGCGGCCACCGGCCAGGGTGATCCGGCGCTTCCGGTCCGAGAGGAGCCGTACCGCGTGCTCGAAGTCGTGCGGGGGCAGCTCGGCGAGGGTGGCGGTCACGGCGTCGGTGAAGACCTGGCTGCCGTGCCGCAGAAGCGCCGAGTCCGGGCCGGCGCCCCCGCGGGTGCTGTCGTCCGGCGTGCCCGCGCCCTCGCCCTGATCCGTTCTGCTCCGGCCGAAGGCGGCCGATTCGTAGAGCGAGAGAGGGGAGGCGTTGCGCGCTTCGAGTTCGTCGCGCAGGGCGGCCTGGAAGTCGGGGAAGCCCTGGTAGCCGAGCCGGTTGACAAAGCGGATCACCGTGGGCGCGCTGACGGCGGAACGCTCGGCGAGCACGGCGACCGTCTCGAATCCGGCCGCCGGGTAGCCCGCCAGGAGCACCCGGGCGACCTTGCGTTCGGCCGGGCTCAGCGTGCCCAGCTTCTGCCGGATGTCGTCGGCGAGCGTGGTCGAGGCCATCGCGTCCGGCTCCCTTCTGAGGTGTGCGGGCTCTCCGGGAGCCTACTGGCGGGACCGGTCGCCGGCGGCGACCGGTCCCGCGGGGAAGGATGCGTGGCTGCTACCGGCCGGCCACACGGATGCTCAGACCAGTCAGGGTCTGAGGGGTGGTGCCGTCGCCGCTCCACGCGGAGAACCCCGGCGCCTTGGCGAAGGTGACCGTGAAACGCGGCCCGTCCTCATGGGTCGTGGCCTCGGCCGTGCGCTGGGCGCGGGTGGCGGCCAGGGCGCGGGCGGTGGTCAGGAAGGAGTAGGGGACGCCCGCGGGGTTGGCCACGGAGTAGAAGACGTCGGTGTTGGCGGGCACGGGGGTGGCCGAGCGTGGTGCCAGGGGGCGCTTCCCGGACGCCGGGAGCGTAAGCCGGAGCCGGGGGTCGTAGCGGTCCCCGTCGGTCAGGTAGTCGTAGCGCACTCCGCTCAGCGACCAGGTACCGCCCTTGCTTCCCGTGCCTCCTCCGGCCGCCTTCGGCCCCTCGTGCGCGCGGGCCCGCCGCAGGTCGAACACGGCGACTCCGCGCGGTCCCAGCACCCGCACGCGTTCGCGGGGTCCGCCGGGGTGCTCCACCAGGAGCGCGGTGTTCTCCTCCAGCGCGTACACCCGGTCGTGCCCGGTGTCGGCGGCCAGCCGCATCACCCGGCCCTCGCGGCCGTATGCCCCGGTGTGGGTGTCGATCAGCCCGGACCGGAGGAAGCCGAATCCGCCCTTCGGCTCGTACCCGAGGCGGGTCGCGTCCTCGAAGTAGCCCGGGCTGCTGCCGTCCCGCAGTCCCTCGTAGGACTCGCCGCCCGTCACCATGTCAGCGCCCGCGGCGATCTGCGCCCCGGCGCTGGAGCCTGCCACGACGCCTCCGGCCGCCAGCTTGGACCGGATGGCCGCCAGCACCTTGGAGTCGGTGTGCGCGGTCCCGTTCAGGAGGGTGGTGAGGTAGCGGGACTGGTCTCCGCCGCCGAAGAAGAATCCGCTCATGGAGTTGACCTGGCGGACCACGGCGTCCGAGTCGGCGTTCGCGATGTGGTCCAGGTCGATGGGGATCCACTGGGCGTCGGCTGCGCCGTGCCGCTTGAACAGGGCCGAGTAGTAGGCCCCGTTGCACTCGGAGTTGCTGCACCTGTCGGGGTCGTCGGCGTACGGGTCCTGGCGGGCGGGCACCGAGGATGCGGTGATCACGCCGATACGGGCCCGGGAGCCGCCGGCTCGCTCGATGATCTCACCGTAGACCTGGGTGTTGTCGTCCTTGAGGCCGCCGCCTACCAGTACCAGTGAACCGCCCTGCCGCGAGGCATGGTCGGTGTCGGCGCCGGCGGTCGGGCTGATGGCCAGGGTGAGCACGAGCGCGGCTGCGCCGCCGGTCAGAACGGTACGTCGGGAGCGGAACGGGGTGCGCATGGAACCTCCTGAAGGCGAGGTGACGAGGGGAAGTGATGGCGAGCGACGGAACGGGTGGTGCTGAGCGGGCGGGCAGCGGGGCGCCGGTGCCGTACCGTCGGCGGCGGCCTCGCACGAGGGGCGCTGCCGCCGGGGCGTCACGCGTGCCGGGCATCGCCCAGCGTGGCGACGAGCGCCGCGAGCAGGGCGACCCGCTCGGGTACGGTCGCTGTGTCGAGCCATTCCTCGGGGGTGTGGTCGGCCCCGCCGACCGGTCCGAGGCCGTCGAGGACGGGCACGCCGACGCCCGCGATGATGTTGGCGTCCCCCACCCCGCCGGTCGTGGCCGCTCCCAGCGTGAGACCGAGCTCCTCGCCCAGCGAGCGGGCACGGGCCATCATGCGGTGCGCGATGTCGGTGCCTTCCATCGGCGGGCAGAGGTCGAGCTGTTCCACCACCACGGAGGTGCCGGGCACCTGGGGCCGGGCGGCGGCCTCCTCGATGGCGGTCCGCGCCCGTACCATCCCGGCCGTGGTGGCCGAGCGGATTTCGACGCGCAGTTCCGCAGCGGGGCAGACGATGTTGGTACGCGTTCCCGCCCGCACCACGCCCACGTTGACGGTCACGTCCTCCCACCGGCCGTTCAGCGCCTGGAGTGCGACGACGAGGTGCGCGGCGGTGAGGGCGGCGTTCGCGCCGCGCTCGGGTTCGATGCCGGAGTGGGCGGCGCGTCCCGTGATCGTGAGGAGGAAGTCCGAGACTCCCTTGCGGGCGATGACCAGGTCGCCGTTCTCCCGGGCGCACTCCAGGGCGAGCGCGAAGTGCGCTCCCTGGGCGGCCCGTTCGGTGACGGGGCGGCTGGCCGGGGAGCCGATCTCCTCGTCGGGGGTGGCGAGGAAGACGATCTCGGCGTACTCCTCGACGCCCGCCGTGCAGAGGATGTCCAGGGCGGTGAGGCCGGCGAGCAGACCGCCCTTGTCGTCACTGACGCCGGGGCCGTGCGCGAGCCTCCCTTGAAGGGTGAAGGGGCGGGCGGCGGCGGTGCCGTCGGCGAAGACGGTGTCCATGTGGGCGGCGAGCAGGACGCGCCGCCCACCGTCACGGGCCGCGAGCCGGCCGGTCCTGCGGCCGATCAGGACGTCCCCGGTGCGCTCCCCGCTCGCCCCGCCGGGGGTGACCCGCTCGACGGCGAAGCCGAGGGTGGACAGCCGGGCGGCGGTCCAGTCGGCGACCCTGTTCACCCCGGCGGGGCTGTAGGAACCGGAGTCGATCGCCACGAGTCCGGCAAGGTCGGAGAGGAACCCGTCCAGGCGGGCCTCGGCGTAGGGCAGCAGATCCTGGGCGCGCGGACGCTGTCGGGTGGGCGCGGTCACAGGACCTTGGACAGGAAGGCGCGGGTGCGCTCCTGCTCCGGTTCGACGAGCACGTGCCGGGGGTCCCCGGCCTCGACCACCACGCCGTCGTCCATGAATACGGCCGTGTCGCCGACCTCGCGGGCGAACCCGATCTCATGGGTGACGACGACCATGGTCATGCCGTCGGCCGCCAGCTGCCGCATGACGTCCAGGACGTCGCCGACGAGCTCGGGGTCGAGCGCGGAGGTCGGCTCGTCGAAGAGCATCAGCTTCGGCTTCATGGCCAGCGCGCGGGCGATGGCGACGCGCTGCTGCTGTCCGCCGGAGAGCTGGGCGGGATAGTGGTCGGCCCGGTCCGCCAGCCCGACCTGCTCCAGCAGCCGCCGGGCATCCGCGCGGGCGTCGGCGGTGCTCGCGCCGCCGACGCGGACGGGTGCCTCCATGATGTTCTGTTCGGCGGTCAGGTGCGGGAAGAGGTTGAACCGCTGGAAGACCATGCCGATGTCACGGCGGTGGGCGGCGATCTCCTTCTCCCGCAGTTCGTGGAGCCGGGAGCCGCGCCGCAGGTAGCCGACGAGTTCCCCGTCGACGGCGAGCGTGCCGCCGTCGATCTTCTCCAGGTGGTTGATGCACCGCAGGAAGGTGGACTTGCCGGAGCCCGAGGGGCCGAGCAGGCAGCACACCTGTCCGCGTTCGACGGTGAGGTCGATGCCCTTGAGGACCTCGAGCTTCCCGAAGTGTTTGCGCACACCTTGGGCGTGCACCATGGGCGCGGTCAACGGCCCTCTTCCTTTCCGGTCTTCGGCGCGGTCGCGCGGGTGAATCCGGTGAACATCCGCCGCAGGGGGGAGGTGTGGCCTCCGTGTGCGGTGCCCCGGCCGTAGCGGCGCTCCAGCCAGGCCTGCGGAATACTGAGCAGGCTGACCAGCGCCAGGTACCAGAGCGAGGCGACCACGAGCATGGGGATGACCTGGTAGTTCTGCGCGTACACCTCCTGGATGTTCGACATCAGGTCGTGCGCGGCGATGACCGAGACGAGCGCGGTCATCTTGAGCATGTTGATGGTCTCGTTGCCCATGGGCGGGATGATCACCCGCATGGCCTGCGGGAGAACGATCCTGCGCATCGTCAGGGCAGGCCGCATGCCCAGCGAGTGCGCGGCCTCGGCCTGCCCGCTGTCGACGGACTGGATCCCGGCCCGGACGATCTCCGAGGCATACGCGGCCTCGTTGAGTCCCAGCGCGAGCAGGGCCGCGACGGCCGGGGTGAGCAGGGAGTTGGTGTCGGCCTGGAAGAAGGTGATGTCGGTGAAGGGGATACCGATGAGCACGTTCTTGTAGAGGGCGCCCGCATACCCCCAGAAGATGATCTGGACGAGGAGCGGGGTGCCGCGGAAGGCCCAGACGAACAGCGAGGAGAGGCCGTAGAGCACCGGGTTGGATGACAGGCGCATGACGGCGATGACGGTGCCCAGGGTGAGCCCGAGGGCCATGGCCGCGACGGTCAGCCACAGGGTGGTGACCAGCCCGTCGAAGATCAGGCCGGCGAAGAGGTAGTCGCCGATGATGTCCCAGCGGAGATTGGCGTTGGTGGCCAGCGAACCGGTCAGCCCCGCCAGCGAGAGCACCGAGACCAGGGCGGCGACCCAGCGGCCGTAGTGGCGTACGGGGACGACGGTCAGGTCCTGTTCGACCGGGGCGGGCCGGGTGTCGAGTGTGGTGGTCATCTCAGTCGACCGCAGCGTTCCGGGTGGCTTCCTTGACCGCGATCGAGGCGACGCCGTACTTCTCGAAGATCTTGGTGGCGGTGCCGTCGTCGATCAGCGACTGGAGCGCCTTCTGGATCGCGTCCGTCAGCTCGGGCAGCTTCTTGGAGACGGCTATGCCGTTCGGTGAGGCGTTGTAGCCGCCGGTCGCGGCCGGGTCGTCGGCGACCTCGAAGGCCTGGCCGCCGTCCGCGGTCTTGGCGGTCCATCCGGCCGCCGGCTTGGTCAGCACCTGGGCGACGACCTTGTTCGCGCGCAGGGCGAGCTGGGCGTCGGAGTCCTTGGGGAACGTCGCGATGCCGATCTCGCCGTCACCGGCCTTCTTGCACGACCCCTGGTGCTCCTTGAGGAGGTCCAGCTGGTTGGTGGCGGCCTGGACGGCGACCTTCTTGCCGCACAGGTCGTCGAGCGTGGTGATCTTCTCGGGGTTGCCCTTGACGACCATGATCCCGGAGCCGGAGACGGAGTAGTCGACGAAGTCGACGACCGCCTGCCGCTCCTTGTTGTCCGTCATCGCGGACATCGCCACATCGAACTTGCCGGCCTGGATGGCGGGCACGATGCCGTCGAACTTCTGCGGGGTGAACGCGAACTTCACCCCGAGTCGGGCACCGATCGCCTGGCCGAGGTCGTAGTCGAGGCCGGTGAGTTCCTTCTCCCCCTCGGTCACGAACATCTCGAAGGGCGCGTAGGGCACGTCGGTGGCCACTCGTACCGTGCCGGACTTCTTCACGGCGTCGGGCAGTGATGCGTGCAGCTTCGCGTCCTTCTTTACGGTCGCCCCCGCGACCTCGAGCGACGCGGGAGCCTTGGCCGCGGCGGCACTGTCGCCGCTCTCTCCGCAACCCGTGAGCACCAGCAGGACGGTGGTGGTCAGTGCGGCGGCGGTCACAGCACGACCGGCGACGTGGGCGTACTTCATGTCGTTCCCTTCCGGAGGTTTTCCGGCCGGCGGTGACTTCCTCGCACGGCTCGCCCCAGAAATTACACAACTAGACTCTCTCTGCATAGATGTAACGAGCGTTACTTCTTCTTGATGTGCCGCGGCGCTGCACCGACCGTGCCGCGCGACCCCTGTCAGGACCGTTTTTCGCCCGAATTTCACCACGCGTGCGCGGTCCGCGGGATCGTTGTTGCGTTACATGTGGCGGACCGTGCTTCACATCTGTACTTTCCATCACTACCGACTCCGCGTCGGTAGCCCACTCCTCCGTCCCCAGGAGAGCTCCGTGCTCCGTAACCCCCTGCGGCCGGCGACCTGCCTGGCCGCGTTCCTGGCCCTGCTGGCCCCCGCCGTCATCACCGCGGAACCCGCCCACGCCGCCGCCCAGCGCATCCGGCTGGGCAGCACCTTGGATGTCAGCCGCGGCAGTTGGTCCGGCCCCGCGTACACCATGAACGGCTCCGGGGCGGTCGTTCCGGCGACCATGACCAGAGCCATCGACGCAATCCGCGGCGGCACGGGCGCCCTCGACGTCGTCGTCCTCGCCGGTTCCGCGCCCGCCTCCGGCAGCGCGACCCCCGAGTGCGACGCGGTCATGGGCCTCGCGGGCGTGAACTCCTGCACCACCTGGACCCTCACCAGCCGCAGCGACGGCAACAACGGCGCGGCCAACACCGACATCCGCAATGCCGAGTTCGTCTACTTCGCCGGCGGCGACCAGTGCGACTACGCCGACTGGAAGGGCACCACGCTCCAGAACTCGGTGAAGTCCGTCGTCGCCAAGGGCGGCGGCACGGGCGGGGGCAGCGCGGGTCACCACATCAACAGCGCGGTCGTCTACGACGCCTGCGACGGCAGCGTCACCTCCGAGGAGGCGCTCTACGACCCCTACGATCCGGCGATCACCTTCACCACCGGCATGTTCGTCTGGCCGAACTACGCCGACACCGTCAACGACTCGCACTTCGTCACCCGCGACCGCATGGGCCGCACCATGGCCTTCGTCGCCCGCGCGATCGAGGACGGACTCACCACGGGCGGAGCCTCGTGGGGCGTCGGTGTCGACGACGGCGGATCCCTCTTCATCGACAAGAACGGCAGAGCCGTCGTCGCCGGCGCCGACACCTTCGTCGTCCTGGGCGACCACCGCCCCGAGCGTGCCGACCCCGACCGCTACCTCACCTACTACGACTACAAGATCTGGCGGCTGCGCCCCGGCCAGTCCTACGACTTCAAGAACCGCCCCACCTGCGGCTACTACCTGCGCAGCATCGTCAGCGGCGTCCCCGATCGCGACCTCTACAGCGGGACGCCGGTCACCGACTGCGGCTGAGGGACGCACCGAACGGGGCGCGGCGGTGTCGGCCACCGCCGCGCCCCGCGTCCACCGCCCGCTCAGCTCTTCCGGCGCAGCGTCAGCATCCGGCTCGCGTGATCGCCGGGCGGCAGCTCCCCGGGCACGCCGTGCGAGGCCAGCGCGGCGCCACTGCGTACCGTCCCGGCTGCCGGCGTCCCGCTGTCGTCGTCCACCCGGTACACCGCCCGCGGATCGAGACCGCGCAGCCGGAGCCGGGGGGCCCGCGCTCGTTCCGCCGGTCCCGCCCGCCACTGCAGGACCACCGACTCCGCGCCGTCGCGCGCCACGTACTGCACGGCGTGCGAGGGGTCCGCAGGGGTGCCCAGGCGGTATTGGTCCCCCGTCTGGATCGTGGCCCGCGCCTCCTTGTACCGGGCGACGTACGCCGCCGCCTCGTCGAGGTCCGCCGCCGACCAGCGGGTCAGGTCGCCGCCGACGCCGAGGACCCCGGCCATCGCGCTGTGGAAGCGGAAGCGCAGGGGCACCGCCCGACGGGTGAAGGGGTTGGGGCTGTCGGTGACCCAGGCGCCCATCACCTGGGCCGGAAAGACCTGCGAGAAGCCGTGCTGGATGGCGAGGCGGTCCACCGCGTCCGTGTTGTCCGAGACCCATGCCTGGTCGGTACGGGCCAGGCTCGCCAGGTCGACCCGCCCGCCGCCGCCCGAGCACGCCTCGATCCGCAGGGTCGGCCGGGCGGCGCGCAGCTCGTCCAGGACGCGGTGGACGCCGAGGGCGTGCTCGACGAAGACCCGGCGGGCGTCGGGACGGTGGCCGGCGGAACCCGCCTCCGTGAACGACCGGTTGAAGTCCCACTTGAGGAAGTCCACGGCGAAATCGTCGACCGTGCGCAGCAGCCAGTCGAGGGCCCAGTCGGTGACCTCGGGCCGCGAGAAGTCGAGCACCAGCTGGTTCCGCAGCGGGTGGGCGGTGCGGTCGGGCAGGTGCAGCACCCAGTCCGGCCGTTCGCGGAACAGCTCGCTGTCGGGGTTGACCATCTCCGGCTCCACCCACAGCCCGAACCGCATGCCGAGTCCGTGGACGTGGTCGGCGAGCGGGCGCAGGCCCTCGGGGAAGGCGGTCTGCCGCGGGGTCCAGTCGCCGAGTCCCGCGCGGTCGCAGCTCCGGGCCCCGAACCAGCCGTCGTCCACGACGAACAGTTCGGCGCCGATGCGCGCGGCCAGGTCGGCCAGTTCCCGCTGTCCGTCGAAGGTGACGTCGAAGGCGGTCGCCTCCCAGGAGTTGCAGAGCACCGGCCTCGGTTCGCCGGGGGCGGGCAGGACATGGTCCCGTACGTAGGAGTGGTGGGCCCGGGACGCACCGCCGAATCCGCCGGGCGTGTAGAGGCCCGTACTCACCGGGGTCGTCCAGCTCTCGCCCGCCGCGAGAGTGATCTCCACGCCCTCGTGGCCGCTGCCGCCCAGCACACTGCACCGGCCCTCCGCGGAACGCACCGTCGTCATGCGCCAACTGCCCGACGTGGCGAGAGCGACCGTCCACACCTCGCCGGCCTCCTCGGTCGCGTCCGAGGCGTCGAGCGCGATCCAGGGGTTGCTCTGGTGGCCGGTGTGACCGCGCCTGCTGGTGAGGGTGGTCTCGCCGACGGCGAGCGGGGTACGCCGCAGCTGGAACTCGCCCGCCCACCGGCCGTGCACCGCGCTCATCCGGTACTCCGGCAGCACGGGCAGATTCCACTGTGCTGCCGAGTGCCGCAGCAGTGTCAGCGGTGGCTGACCGCGCTCCCCGGTGTGCCGGAGCACCGTCCAGCGCTCGATCACCGGGCAGTCCCGGCGGACCCGGTAGTGCAGCCGCCAACCGAGCGGACGACCGGTGTCGTGGAGGCTGACGGACAGTTCCGCGCTGTCCCCCTCCTCCCGGACGTCGTAACCGTCCACGACGGGCTCGACGGCGCTCGTGCCGTCCGCGTAGCGCACGTCGAGGGCGGGCGGCGCGAACCGCACCTGGCCGTCGACGGCCAGCTCCTCCGTACCGTCCAGCGGCGCGGAGAAGCTGTCCGGCGCGGCCTCCGGCTCCTGGGCCTCGCGGACGTCCGCCGGAGTCACGGGTCCTCCCCAGTGCACCGTGCGCACGGTTCCGGCGGCCGGGTCGACCCGCAGGGCGTAGCAGGTGGCCGCGGCGTGCAGGAGCACGGTTCCGGACGGGCGGTCGATCTCGATCAGCGGCATCAGCGGCTTGTCTCCTGGTGTGTGGTCCGCGGGGCTTCTCGCACTACGACGACCTCCCCCGCCGGGACGCTCACGTACCCCGGAAGCGCCGAACCGTCGAGCAGGGTGTGCCCGTCGACGGGAACGGACGCCTCCCCGTCCGTGTGGTTGACGAGGAAGAGGTACGAGCGGTCGCCCGCGCCGCGGCGCACGGCCTCGACCCCCGGGGGGACGGCTGCCGCCGGGGCGGCCCCGGCCTCCTCGCAGACGGCGCCGAGCAGGTCGCGCAGGGAGCGCGCGGGCAGGGCCGCCGCCACGTACCAACTGGTGCCGTCGCCGTGGGCGTGCCGGGTCACGGCCGGGCCGCCGCGGGCGGGGCCGCCTTCGGGGCCGTCCGCGAACCGCAGCCAGGCCGCGCAGCCGCGCGCCTCGACCCGCTCGGTCCACAGCGGCGCGCGGGAGCCGTCGGACAGCAGCGCCGATTCGCCCTCCCGAAGGGGGACGTACTCGTCGACGACGAGTCCGAGGAGGTCGCGGAACGCACCGGGATGGCCGCCGGTCCGCACCCGGTCATGGGCGTCGACCGCCCCGCTGAAGGGACCGAGCACCGCGTGGCCGCCGCCTCGGACGAAGGCGTGCAGGGCCTCGGCGTCCGCGTCGGTCACCAGGTAGAGACTGGGCGCGAGGACCACTCGGTACGGCGTCAGGTCCGCGTCGGGGGCCACGAGGTCGCAGGTGATGCCGAGGTCCCACAGTGCGCCGTACCAGCTCCTGACCAGGTCCAGGTGGCGCAGGCCCTCCGAGGGGCGGGCCTCCAGTTCCAGGGCCCACCAGGCGGGCCAGTCGAAGAGCAGCGCCACCTCCGCCCGCACCCGGGTGCCGCGCACCTCGGACAGGGCGGCGAGCTCGGCGCCCAGCGCGGTGACCTCGCCCCAGTTGCGGGTGGCGGTGCCGCCGTGCGGAAGCATGGCCGAGTGCCATTTCTCCGCGCCCGCCCGGGACTGGCGCCACTGGAAGAACATGATGGCGTCGGCGCCCCGGGCCAGGTGGGTGAGGCTGTTGCGGCGCATCTCCCCGGGTGCCTTGGGCACGTTGACGGGCTGCCAGTTGACCGCCGAGGTTGAGTGCTCCATCAGCAGCCATGGCCGGCCGCCGGCCATGCCGCGGGCCAGGTCGGCGTTGAGCGCCAGGTCGACGTGGTTGCCGGGATCGGCCGCGACGAGGTAGTGGTCGACGGAGACGATGTCGCAGTGCCGGGCGAAGGCGTGCCCGTCGACCTTCTTCTCCAGGGTGCCCAGGAGGTTGGTCGTGATCGGTGTACCGGGGGCGAGGCCGCGCAGCAGCGCGCTCTCCGCGCGGTGCCGGGCGAGCAGGGCGTCGGAGGAGAAGCGCCGGTAGTCGAGTTCCTGGCCGGGGTTGCGGAAGGCGGTGGTCTCGCGGGGCGGGTCGATCTCCGCCCAGTCGCCGTACCGCTGTCCCCAGAAGTCGGTCCCCCAGGCGTCGTTGAGCCGGTCCAGGGTGGTGTACCGGTCGCGCAGCCAGGTACGGAAGGCGGCACCGCTGGTGTCGCAGTAACAGAGGGCGTTGTGGTTGCCCCACTCGTTGTGCACGTGCCACATGACGACGGCCGGATGGGTGGCGTACCGGTTGGCCAGCGCCGTCACCAGGGCGTCGGCGGCCCGCGCGTAGTCGGGGCTGCTCGGGCAGAACGCCTGCCGGCTGCCGTGGGTGAGCCGGGTGCCGGAGGCGTTCTGCGGGAGCGAGGCGGGGTGGGCCCGGCTGAACCAGGGCGGAGGGGCGGCGGTGGGGGTGGCGAGGTCGACGGCGATACCGGCGGCGTGCAGCAGGTCGAGGACCGTGTCGAGCAGGGACCAGTCGTACGTGCCCGGGCGGGGTTCGAGGCGGGACCAGGAGAACACTCCTACGGTGACGAGGTTGACGCCCGCCTCGCGCATGAGGCGTATGTCCTCGGGCCAGACGTCCGCAGGCCACTGCTCCGGGTTGTAGTCGCCTCCGTAGGCGATTCCGCCGAGCCGTTGTGTCAGCGTGTGCAGGGCGTCCGTCACGACTTCACCGCCCCGGCGGCCAGGCCCGCGCGCCAGTAGCGCTGGAGCATGAGGAAGGTGATCACGATGGGCACCACCGAGACGAGCGCGCCGACCAGGGTCAGGGTCTGGAGCTCCGGCGCCCGGCTGGTCTGCGACTGCCAGGTGAACAGGCCCAGGGTGACGGGGTAGAGCCGCTCGTCCTGCAGCATGATCAGGGGGAGGAGGAAGTTGTTCCAGATGACGACGAACTGGAAGAGGAAGACCGTCACGAGGGCCGGGGACATCATCCGCAGGGCGACAGTGCGGAAGATGGTCCACTCCCCCGCCCCGTCGATCCGGGCCGCCTCGATGACCTCGACGGGTATGGAGGCGGCGGCGAAGATGCGGGACAGGTAGACGCCGAAGGGGCTGACGATGCTGGGCAGGAACACCGACCAGAAGGTGTTGGTGGCGTCCACCTCGGCGAACAGCAGGAACAACGGCAGGGCGAGGGCGGTGGCGGGCACCAGGACGCCGCCCAGGATCACCGAGAACACCGCCTCGCGGCCCTTGAACGCGTAGACGGTCAGGGCGTATCCGGCCATGGCGGCGAGCAGCGTGCCCACCGCCGCGCCGGCTCCGGCATAGGCCAGGCTGTTGCCGAGCCAGCGGAGGTAGACGCCGTCCTGCTGGCTGAAGAGCGCGGTGAGGTTCTCGCCCAGGTGCCAGTCAGCGGGGAGCAGGCCGGGCGTGCTGACCAGGTCGCCCTGGCTCTTGGTCGCGGAGACGAGCAGCCAGTAGACGGGCAGCAGCATGTAGCCGGCGACCAATGCCATGAACACGAACACCGGCACGGCCGAGAGGCCGGGGCCGCGCCGGGGACGGCCGGGCGCGGGTGCGTGTGCGCCCTCGGTGCGGGTGAGGAGGGTCATCCCTGCCTCCTGGCAGTGAGGCGGAGGAACAGGAAGGACAGCGCGAACGTCGCGACCGCGAGCAGCACCGACAGCGCGGCAGCCTCGCTGTAGCGGTCGCCCGCGGCGAGCGAGTAGGCGGCGAGGTTCGGGGTGTAGGTGCTGGTGACGCTGGTGGAGATGGCGCGGAACACCTGCGGTTCGGTGAACAGTTGGAAGGTGCCGATCAGGGAGAAGACGCCGGTCAGCACGATCGCCGGGCGGATCACCGGCACCTTGATGCGCAGCGCGATCGTCCACGGACCGGCTCCGTCGACGCGGGCTGCCTCGCTGAGGTCGGCGGGCACGGCCTGGAGCGCCGCGTACATGATCAGCATGTTGTACCCGGTGTAGGTCCAGGTGACGACGTTGCCGATCGACCACAGGATGGCGTCGGGGCCGAGCAGGTCGACGTCCACGTTCACCGAGCGGAGCAGGTCGACGACCGGGGACAGCCGCGGGTCGTAGAGGAACGCCCACATCAGGGCGGCGACGACACCGGGGATGCCGTACGGCACGAAGTAGACCAGCCGGAAGAACCGCTTGAGGCGGGCCACCGCCGAGTCGAGCAGGAGCGCGAGTGCCAGCGCGAGCGCGAGCATCACGGGGATCTGCACCAGGGCGAAGAGCGCCACGCGCAGCAGGCTGTCCGCGAAGAACGGCTCGGACACCACGTCGGCGTACTGCTGGAACCCGGCGAACACGGTCTCGGTGCGGCCGAAGGTGCCGCCCGTGCGCTCGGTCCTGTGCAGGCTCTGCCAGAAGGCGTAGCCGACGGGCACGAGGGTGAACAGCACGAAGGGGATCAGGAAGGGGGCGAGGAAGGCGAAGGGGGCGAGGGTGCGGCGGCGGGTGGGCGCCGCCACGGGGGTACGGGTGGTCGTCACGGGTGACTTTCGGGTCGAGCCCAACCGGAGGGGCAGGGGCGGGGGAAGACCGGCCGGAGGGTCAGTCCGTCACGTCGAGCGACTGCTTGCGCAGCGACTCCGCGCTCTGGGAGCCGGTCTCCTTCAGCACCTCGCCCAGCGTGCTGCCGCCGCCGGTGGCCTTCGCCGTGCCGTCGCTGAGGAAGCGGTAGGTGTCGGTCATGGTCGGGCCCCACGTGAAATCGGTGTCCACGTTGGCCGACGCCTCGGCGAAGACGTCGAAGACCTTCTGCTTCCCGTAGAAGTCGACGGGCTGCTGCAGGGCGGGCAGTTCCAGGCCGGCCTCGGCGGCAGGGTAGAGGCCGCCCTCCCGGTTGAGGATCTCCAGCGCCTCCGCGTCGGTGTTGAGCCACAGTGCGAACTTCGCCGCCTCGGCCGGGTGCTCGCTGCCGGCGAGAACGGCGGTGGTCGAGCCGCCCCAGTTGCCCGCCTGCTGCTGGCCCTTCTCCCACTGCGGCATCGGGGCGACGGCCCACTTGCCGGAGGTGGACTTCGCGTTGTCGCGGATGGTGCTGTACCCCCAGGCCGCGCTGATCCAGCTGACGACCTCGCCGTCGTTCCACGACTTGTACAGGGCCGGGGAGAAGCCCTGGAGGTCGGTGGCGACGAGCTCGTCATCGATGAGGCGCTGCCAGTAGTCGGCCACCTGGCGGCTCTCGGGCCGGTCCACGGTGACCTGCCAGCTGTCGCCGTCGCGCTCGAACATGGGGGCCTTGTTCTGCCACAGCAGCCCGGTGAACCAGTTCGGGTCGGTCTGGGAGAAGTGGGTGATGTACTGCCCCTTCTTCGCGGCCTTGATCTTCCGGGCGGCGGCCTCGTACTCCTCCCAGGTCGTCGGCGCGGCAAGACCGAGCTGGTCGAAGACGTCCTTGCGGTAGAAGAGCGCCATCGGGCCGGTGTCCTGCGGCACCGCCCACACTCCGTCCTCGCCTCCGGCTCCGAAGTCCACCTGGGACCAGGTCCAGTCGACGAACTTCGCCCGGGCGTCGCTGACTCCGTCGCACTTCGCTATGTCCTTGAGCCCGCCCTTGAGGCGGAAGCTGGCGAGCGAGTCGTACTCGATCTGCCCGAGGTCGGGGGCTTTCTCAGCCTTCAGCGCGTTGGAAATGTTCTGGTACGTGCCGGCGTTGCCGGCCGGCGTCGTGCGGAGCTTGACCTGGACGTCCGGGTTCTCGCTGTTCCAGAGGTCGACGGCCTTCTGCATGCCCGGCACCCAGGACCAGTAGTCGAGCGTGACCTTGCCCGTGGTCTTCTCGCAGGCCGAGCCGGCCGCCGAATCCGCCGTGCCGTCCGAGCCGCCACCGCACCCGGTCAGCGCGGTGAGGGTGAGCACCAGGCCCCCGACCAGGCCGCGCCGGGCGAGGGACCCGCGCCGGGCGGCCGAAGGGCCGGGGGTGATCGAGCCGCGCGTGCGAAGTGCCATGAGGGTGCTCTCCCTTGAGCCGGGGCCGTCACGTCGGAGTGAGGCGACGGCGGCTACCTTCACAACAAGGTTCAACAGAAGTCAACAGATCTGGCGAACTTGCCTGCTCGCCGCGACCGTTTCGTGATACGCACGAACGGAGACACGAGGACCCCAACTCCCCCTTGAGCTGCAAGAACAGTGAGAACGACACCTCTGACTCGGCGGTGAGGAAGAAGACGTAATCGATTACGTGTCGCCTATGCTCGAAGGCCGGCGGCGGGGTTGACTCCGTCAGACCGTTCCGCGCGGGACGAACTGCGCCTTGACCTTGACGGTCTTCCTCACCACGCGCCCTTCGAGGCGTTCGATGAGCAGCCGCGCCGCTGCCCTGCCCACATCGGGGGCGGGGTACCTGACCGTCGTCAGCCGGGGCCGGACGAGCGACGCGAACGAGGCGTCGTCATGGCCGATGAGCGCGACGTCACCCGGGATGCCGATCCCCAGTTCCTCGGCCTTGTCCATCGCGCCGATCGCGACGACGTCGTTCGCGCAGAAGACCGCGTCCGGCCGGTACTTCATCCGCATCAGCCGCTCGAAGCCCGCCGCCCCGGCTTCCCGGGTGTGCTCGCCACGGACGACCAGGCGGCCGGGGAGGGCGGTGCCGAGTTGGACGGCAAGGGCCCGCAGCAGCTCCAGCCGGGGGTCGCCGCCGGTGGCGTCCCGGGGACCGGCGATGATCGCGATGCGCCGGCGGCCGGCACTCGTGACCTCCGTCAGCGCCTGGCGCATGGCGGCCCGCGCGTCCGGCGTCACCAGATCCGCCTCCCCGAAGGGCAGATCGGCGCTCACGACCACCGGGATGCCGGCGGCCGACAGCGGCAGGAAGTCCTTCGCCACCAGCCGGAACGGCGTGATCACGACCCCGGCGAACCGTTGCTGGAGGGCCTCCCGCAGGAACGCCCGCTCCTCGTCCCGGACCGCCTGGGTGTCGCAGACCATGACGTGCAGGCCGAGCGGCCGCAACTCCTTCTGAAGGGCGGCCGCGAGCTGGGCGTAGAACGGGTTCGACAGATCGGGTACGACCAGCGCGACGATGCTGGAGCGGCCGGTCCGCAGGCTGCGTGCCATCGTGTTGACGGTGAAGCCCAGGTCGGCGATGGCGGCCTCGACCACCCGTCGGGTCTCCTCCGCGACGGGCCGCTTCCCGGACAGGACGTAGGACACCGTCGCCGACGACACACCGGCCGCACGGGCCACATCGGCCATGGTGACCCGAACCGCCAACGCACACGCCCCCTCCGTAGGGCTCGCCACCCTACTTCACGCGTCGACAGCCCAGGTCACACGGCTGGTACCCGCTGTGCCGCCCTCAGCCCGTCACGCTCTCCAGCAGCAACTGCGAGCCCGCGGTGATCAGACCGGGGACGACGAAGTCGAGGGTGACGGTCCGGGTGGCGCCGGCCGGCAGCGCGTACGTCCCGATGGTGTCGCGGGGCACGGTGGGGCGTACGTAGACCGTACGGATCTGCGGCGCGGCGCCGTCGACCGAGACGGCCGCCGCCCCGTTCCAGGTGTTGCCGGGCACGTCGGTGGAGCCGGTGACGTTGGAGCCGAAGACGAGGCGCGCGGTGCGCGGCTGCGTCCCCGGGTTCCGCAGGGCCAGCTCGATGGCGTAGCGGGCGCCGTAGTTGCCCCAACTGCGCTGCGAGGAGTCGCTGAGCGCCGCGGTGGCCGGCGCCGTCTGGTCCAGGGCGGCGACCTGGCGGACGGTGGTGTTCAGCGCCAGGCCCAGGTGCTTTCCGGCGGCGGGGACGTCGATCGTCGTGCGGCCCGTGGTCCAGCGGGATCCGCCGTAGACGCCGGCCTCGCGACCGTACGTGGTCTCCGTCTGTCCGATGATGTTGCCGGGGGCGGCGGCGCTGTCGGTCTGGGAGAGGTTGACGGCCGTGGTGAGGCTGCCATCAATGGTGATCACGGTGTACGTGTAGACCCCGCCGCTCGCGGTGATCTCGAAAAGCCCGTCCAGGATCGACCCGGTCATCGGGATGCGGGCGACCTGCACCACCTTCTTCGGGGCGACGGACGCCGGGGCGAGGTAGGTGCGCAGGCTGCCCGCGGCCCAGTCGGCCGAGACGGCGTGGCAGGGGCCGGTGCCGGCTCGCCGCGCGGGGTCCTGGACCAGCGGTTTGTCGGCGTTCGTCCAGGCCGAGCCCCGTGCGCTCACCGTGACGGCGGAGCTGCCGGGATTGGAGACCAGGACGTGCAGATACGCCGTGCCGCCGGTGCTGTTCTGGTGGTACAGGTACAGCGGGAACGTGCCGGAGAGGGCGCGGGCCCGGCCGCCGCGGTTGCCGGTGGTGCGGGCGTGCTGCATGAGCCAGCCGGGTCCGGTGACGGTCTCCGGGTTGTTGGACACGACGAGTTCCGGGCCCGCCATGGAGCCGGGCAGTTGCCGCAGCAGCTCCTTGGCGACGGTGGGTCCGGGGGCCGTGGGGGTGCCCGAAGTCCACTGGCTCTCGCCGATGGTGGTGCCCGCAGCGGAGATCTGCGGCAAGTGGTTCGTACCGGATGCGGTCAGAGCTTGGGCAGTGGTACGGGCCGTGAGCGTGGCGGCGAGAGCCGCGGGCACAGCGAGCAACAGGCTTCGTCGGCCAGGAGGAAGAGTCATCGCACAGTGGTCCCTTCGTTGGGTGACGGCGCACATCAACCCACGCACAACAGGGAAAGGGCAAGACCCGCGGCGTCGATTCCCGTTGGATGAGGGCGCGCCGGCACGGGCGGGTCCGCACAAGCCCGTGAAGAAAGATGCGGCACACCTGTTGACGTGACGGCGAAGGCTCAGCAAACTCTAGCTCGCAAGTGGTACGGACCACTTGACCGAGCTGCGACCCACGTCGTACGCCCCCTCCCCTTCCGGCCGGTGTCCGGATCGTCCCTAGGAGCGTCATGCCCTCCAGCAGAGGCACCCGTCTCGCATCCGTCGCCATCGCCCTCGGAGTCCTCACCACCGCCTGCGGCCTGGGCGGCTCCACGGACAGCAACTCCGGCGCCCAGCAGGCGAACGGTGCGGACGGCCCCCTCAAGGGGACCGTGTCCTTCGAGACGCTCCAGCTCAAGCCGACCTTCACGAAGTACATCGAGGGCGTCATCGCCTCGTACGAGAAGAAGCACCCGGACGTCGACGTCAAGTGGGTCGACGTCCCCTTCGCGGGGGCGCAGGAGAAGATGACGGCCAACGCGGTCGCCGGCACCCTCCCCGACGTGGTCAACCTCAACCCGCAGTTCGCCCAGGCACTTGAGGCCAAGGGCATGTTCGTCGACATGGACAGCGCGGCGAAGGACATCAAGGGCGACTACGTGCCCGGCGCGTGGGACGCCTTCACCGTCCCGGGTATGAAGGGCTCCTTCGGGATCCCCTGGTACCTCACCTCCGAGGTCACCATGTACAACAAGGGCCTCTTCGAGAAGGCCGGGCTCGACCCGGCGAAGCCGCCCGCCACCTTCGAGGAGCTTCTCGCGTCCGGAGCCGAGCTGTCCGCCAAGGGCAAGGGCGCTTCCTACGGCCTGCACCCCGCGTTGGAGAACCGCTTCATCACGGACCTCGCCAAGCAGGGGGTGCCGCTGCTCGACGAGTCGGGCAAGAAGTGGACCTTCAACACCCCCGAGGCGGCCGCCTACCTCGGCGAGCTGGCCGACGCCTACAAGAAGGGCGTCTTCCCCAAGGACTCGATCACCCAGGATCACACCAAGTCGACCGAGGCGTACCAGGCCGGCCGCATCGGCGTCCTGCCGTCGGGCCCGAACTTCCTGACCATCATCAAGGAGAACGCGCCGAAGGTCGCCGAGCAGACCGGCGTAGGACCGCAGATCACCGGGGCGTCCGGGGCGACGAACATGTCGGTCATGGGCCTGCTCGTGCCCAAGTCCAGCAAGAACCAGGCCGCCGCGATCTCCTTCGCCTCCTACATGGCCAACGCCGAGAACCAGCTCGCGTTCAGCAAGATCGTCACTGTGCTGCCGAGCGTCTCCGAGGCGCTGAAGGACCCCTACTTCACCGAAGCCGGCGACGGGTCCGCCGAGGCACAGGCACGGAAGATCTCCGCCGAGCAGATCGCCAAGGGCCAGAACCTGGTGCCCGTCCAGTACGACGAGCGCGTCACCAAGGCCGTCATCGGCAAGGTCCAGCTCGCCCTCCAGGGCAAGCTCAGCCCGCAGAAGGCGCTGGACGAGGCCGTCGACGCTGCGAACGCCATCACCGGCTGACCGAGGCGGACCGACACCGGATCGCGGGCCGGCCGACCTGGACCGACGCCCACCGATCCGCCCGACGCCGTTGAGCCCGCTCCGGCGGCAGGGCAGCAACCCCCTGCCGCCGGCCACCGCACCACCCGCACTTCGTGGAGGACCTGTGACCGGCCGACGCTGGTACGCCCCCTGGCTGTTCCTCGCCCCCGCGCTCACCGTCGCGGTGACGTTCTTCATCATCCCCTTCGGTAACACCGTCGTCCTGTCCTTCACCGACGCCAGCACGCTCGGCGGCGGGCACTTCACCGGTCTGGCCAATTACCAACGGCTGCTCGGCGACGCCGAGTTCTGGCTCTCGCTGCGCAACACCGCCCTGTACGTGGTGGTCGTGGTGCCGCTGATGGTGGTGCTGCCGCTCCTGGTGGCCGTTCTGGTGCAGCGCAGGATCGCCGGCGTCGGCTTCTTCCGCGCGGTGTTCTACTCGCCAGTCGTCGCCTCGATGGTGGTGGCGGGACTCATCTGGTCCTGGCTGCTGTCCAGCGACGGCCTGGTCAACTCACTCCTGCGCGGACTGCACCTGGTCGCCGAGCCGCTGCCGTTTCTCACCGACTCCACGCTACTGCTGTTCAGCGCCATGGCCATGACGGTGTGGAAGGGCCTGGGCTACTACATGGTGGTCTACCTCGCCGCCCTGGCCAATGTGCCGCGCTCCCTCCTGGAGGCGGCGGAGGTCGACGGAGCCGGCCCCGTACGGCGGTTCATGAGCGTCACCGTGCCGCTGCTGCGCCCGACCATGGTCCTCGTCGCGACCCTCTCCGCGATCGCCTCCGCCAAGGTCTTCGCGGAGGTCTACACCCTCAGCGACGGCAGCGCCGGCCCCGGCGGCGAGGCCCGGACCCTCGTCTACACCATCCGGGAGGCGGGGCTCGGCCTGAGCGGCGAGGCCGGATACGCCTCCGCCATGAGCCTGGCGCTGTTCCTCGGCACCCTCGGCCTGTCCGCCTTCGTCACCCGCCTCAACTCCCGGGAGCACCAGGCATGAGCGCCCCCACCACGACACCGCCGAAGGACACCGCCCGCCCGGCCGCACCGGCCCCGCGGCGCGCGCCCGCCCCGGTCACCCCGAGGCCGCGCTCGCTGCGCCTGCGGGCCGCGTCCGGCACCGGCGTCCGCTATCTGCTGCTCCTCGTGGTCCTGGTCATCACGGTCGGCCCCTTCCTCTGGCAGTTGTCCACCTCGCTCAAGGGGGCCGGCGAGAGCGTCTTCGGCTACCCGCCCCAACTGCTGCCGAGCGACCCCACCGTGGACCACTACGTCTCCGCGGCGGAGACGGTCCCGGTCTTCCGTTACGCCGTCAACTCCCTTCTGGTGGCGGTCGGCTGCGCCACCACGAACTGCCTGTTCGGATCGCTGGCCGGGTACGCCCTGGCCCGCATGGAGTTCCGGGGCCGCCGGATCGCCTTCGGGATCTTCCTCGCGACGATGATCATCCCCTTCGAGAGCATCATGGTCTCCGAGTTCCTGATGATGCGCTCGCTGCGTCTCAACGACACCCTCCTCGGCGTGATGCTGCCGCTGGCCGTCACCGGCCTGTCGATCCTCCTCTTCCGCAACGCCTTCCTCGGCCTTCCGCGGGAGATCGAGGAGGCGGCCGTCCTGGACGGCGCGGGAGAGTGGCAGCGTTACGCGCGCATCGCCCTGCCCTCCGTACGCGGCACCATCGCCGTCGTCGCCATCTTCAGCTTCGTTTTCGCCTGGGACGACTTCCTGTGGCCGCTGATCGTGCTCTCCGACCCGGCCAACTACACGCTGACCGTGGGCATCCAGTACCTGTCCGGCACGTTCACCAACGACCAGCGGGTCGTCGCCGCGGGCACCATGATTGCGGTGGTCCCGCTGCTGGTTCTCTTCTTCACCCTGCAGCGGTACTTCTTCCGAGGCGTGGGCGAAGGGGCGGTCAAGGGATGAACAGCGGTACGGAGACGAGCAACGGGACCGAGGCCGGCAGCGGCGGTCCGGACAGCGGCGCACCCGTCGAGCGTGAGCCGAAGCACGAGGCGCTGCGCACGGCCCTGACGGCTCTGATCGACGACGGTCTCGCCCCGCACGAGGCGCTGCCCAGTGAACGCGATCTCATGCAGCGCTACTCGGTCAGCCGGATGACGGTGCGGCGCGCGGTCGAGCGGCTCACCCAGGAGGGCCGGGTCTATCGCGTGCAGGGTGCGGGCACGTTCGTCGCGGACCCCGCCACCATCAGCAAGTCGCTCCACCTCACCTCGTTCTCCGAGGACATCCGCAGCCGGCGGATGGTCCCCGACAGCAGGCTGCTGCTCCTGGAGCGCACCGAAGCGGACCTCGACTGCGCCCGCGACCTCTTCCTGGCCCCCGGCTCGCCGGTGGTCCACCTGGAGCGGCTGCGCACGGCGGACGGCGAGCCGATGTGCCTGGAGAACGTCTGGCTGCCCGAGGCGCTGGTCCCCGGCCTGGTCGACCAGGGGGAACCCCACAGCCTGTACGGCTGGCTGGAGCGGGCCGGCGCGGCGCCCGAGACCGCCGACCAGACCATCCGGGCCACCGTGGTGGGCCCGCGCGAGGCGGCGCTGCTCGACGTTCCGCCGCAGTTCCCCGCCCTGCTGGTGGAACGGGTCACCCGGGACATCCGGGGCCGGGCCGTCGAGCGGGCCGTCAGCCTCTACCGCGCGGACCGCTACGACTACCGCCTCACGATCAGCCGGGAGCGCCGGAGATGACGACCCGCACGCCTCGCACGACCACCTCGCCCGGGGCCACGACGCCCGGCCCCGCGGTCCGGCTGGGGATCGACATCGGCGGCACCAAGACCGCCGCCGCGGTCTTCGACGAGCGGGACACCATCCTCGCCCGCGCCACGGCCGCCACCCCGGCCGCGGCGGGCGCGGCGGCCGTCGTCGCCGGAGTCCTGGACCTGGCCGCGCGGGTCCTGGCGGAGCCGGCTGCCGCCGGGACCGTGCTGACCGCGATCGGCGTCGGCACGGCCGGAGTCGTGGCACCGGACGGCCGTACGATCGCCGCCGCCACGGAGGCGCTGCCCGGCTGGGCCGGAACCCCGCTGGCGGCGCTCCTGGAGGACACGCTCGGCGCTCCCGCGTCGCTTCTGGGTGACGTACAGGCCTTCCTGGCCGGGGAGTTGACGGCCGGTGCCGCCCTCGGCGCACGGGGTGCCGTCGCGGTGATGGCCGGAACCGGCATCGGGGGCGCGATCGCGGTCGAGGGGGCCGTGGTGCGCGGCAGTCGCGGAGCGGCCGGGCACGTCGGTCATGTCCCGGTCGCCGCGGCCGAGGGCCACCGGTGCCCGTGCGGAGCATGGGGCCACGTGGAAGCCGTCGCCTCCGGTCCGGCCATGACCGCACTGCTCCGCCGCGAACCCGCCCACGCCGGCGTCCGCGACCTGCGCGCGGTCGCCGCCGCCGCGGCCGACGGGGACGCGTCGGCCCGCTCGGCCCTGCGACGCGGAGGCGGGGCACTGGGAGCAGCGCTGGCCGGGGTGGTGAACACCCTCGACCCGGACGTGGTGGTGCTCTCCGGAGGCGTCCTGGACGCCGGTCCGTGGTACGAGGACGCCCTGCGCGCCGAACTCGCGGCCCGGGCCCTCCCGCTGCTGCGCGGGACCCGTGTCGTACGAGCCGCCCTCGGCGCGGACGCGGTGCTCCTCGGCGCGGTGAGCCGGGCGGCCGCCGGGTGACCCGCTCCCCCGGCCGGGCCCGCCGCGCGCCGGGCCCGCACGACCTGACGTACGACCCGAGAAGAACCCGTACGACCCGACAGACACTCCGTACGACCTGAAAGATGAGGGAACAACCGTGAGCGCCGCCCCCGCGCGCCTGCCCCTGCGCATCGCCCTGCTGCCGCTCGACGAGAGGCCCGCCTGCTCCCGGCTGCCCGACCAGATCGCCGCCGTGGCCGGGGCCGGGACACTGCTGCCGCCCGACGAGCTCATGCCGCGGCTGCGCGAGCCGGGCGACGCCGACGCGCTCGGCACCTGGCTGGCGGGCGCGGCGCGGGACGCCGACGCCGCCGTGGTCAGCCTGGAGACGCTGGGCCACGGCGGTCTCATCGCGTCGCGCACCCAGCCGTCCCCGGTCGCGGAGGTCGCCGCCCGCTGGCAGGTCCTGGCCCGGATCGCCGCTTCGGGCACTCCCGTGCACGCCGTCACCCTCATCACCCGCACCCCCGACTCCGACGACGCGATGGAGGAGCCGGAGTACTGGGACCCCCACGGCCCCGCGCTCCACCACCTCTCCGCCGAGTTGCACCACGGCGAACAGCCGCGGGCGCGACGCGCGGAGCACCTGGCGGCCGCCCGCGAGGCCGTGCCCCCGGCCGTCCGCTCCGACTTCCTCCGTCGGCGGGTGCGCAACCACGCCCTCAACCTCACCGCACTGGAACTCGCGGCCTCCGGCGTCCTGGACAGCCTGGTCGTCGGCGCCGACGACACCGCCCCCCGGGCCGTCTCCACCGCCGAACTCCAGCAGCTCCAGCTCTGGCGCACCCGCCTCGAAGTCGAGGACCGGGTGTCCGTGCGCCCCGGCGCCGACGAGGCCACCGCCACGCTGGTGGCCCGCACGCTGCTGGGCCTGCTGGGCAGCGGGCCCGTCACCGTGCGGATCGAAGCCGTCGACCCGGACGGCCTCGCCCGAACCGCCCCGTACGAGAACATCCCCGTCGGCCGGACCGCCGCCGGTCAGATCATGGCGTGCGGGGCCACCGTCCACGAGGGCCCCGACCCCGACCTGTACCTGCTGGTGCACACCCCGGACGGGGACGGCGACTGGGCGGTCGGCCCGCTCACCCATCGCTCCGAAAGGGCCGCGCGCACCGCCGGGTCACTGGCCGACCGCGCGGCGGCGCTCCTGCGCGCCGGGCGGGCCGTCGCGGTCGCCGACTGCGCGCAGCCCAACGGGGCCGACCCGCTCCTGGCGGACGCCCTGCTCGGCACCGGCCTGGCCCACCTGCTGACGTCCTACGCCGGCTGGAACACCGCCGGGAACACCCTCGGCACCGCCGTCGCCCACGCGGTAACCGCTGTCGCCGCGCGCCGGGCGGACCGCCTCGACGAGAGCGCCCATCTCGACCTGCTCGCCCACCGGTTCATCGAGGACCTCGGGTACATGACGCGCGTTCGCGCCGAGATCCGCGCCGAGCTCGGCAGCGTCCCCGGGCGGCACGACCACGTGCCTGACGGCCACCCGCTCCTGGACCGGCTCGCCGCCGGCCTGACGCGGTGCGCCGAGGAACTGCCCGGCTTCCACGCCCGGATCACCCCCGGTTCGGTGCGCCTGCCGTGGCGGCGCACCTTCGAGGCGGACTTCGACGTCAGCACCGGACCCGCCCCGGCGGACGCCGCCCCTCCCCACCCGACCGCCGAGGAGACCCGGTGACCCATCCCGCCCCCGCCGCCCGCGCGCTCCACACCGACGTCGCCGTCGTCGGATCCGGCCTCGGCGCCGTCGCCGCGGCCCTCGCCGCCGCCCGCTCCGGCCGCCGTGTCGTCCTCGCGGCCCGCCACCGCCGCCTCGGCGGCCAGGCAACCACCCAGCTCGTCCCCGCCCTCGACGAGCACCCCCACGTCGAGACCGGCGGCGTCTCCGCCTCCTATCGCGCATTCCGCGACCTGGTGCGCGCCCACTACGACGGCGTGGCCAACCCCGGCGGCGGCTGGGTCAGCAGACTGTGCTTCGAACCGGCCGCCGCCGAGCACGCCCTGCGCACACTCCTCGCACCGCACGTCGCGTCCGGCCGTCTGACGATCCTCACCGGCCTCACCCCGCGCTCGGCACGGCGCGAGGGCGCGCGGCTGACCTCCGTGCGCTTCAGCGCCGACGACGAAGCGCACGCCACGGAGCTGTTCGCGGAGGTGTTCTGCGACGCCACCGAGGCCGGCGACCTGCTTCCCCTGACCGGCACCCCGTGGGTGGCCGGCTCCGAGGGCCGCGACGCTCACGGCGAATCGCTGGCCCTGCCCGGCGGCCCGCACCCCGGCGCGGTGCAGTCCTGCACCGTCGGCTTCGTCGTCGAGCACACCCCGGGGGCATCCCCGCGGGCAGAGCCCGCACCTCACGGGTACGAGCGGTGGCGTGAGCGCCAGCCGTTCACCCTGGAGATCGCCGGCTGGGACGACCGCACCCACCGCTACCGGATGTTCGAGGACGGGCCCGACGGCCACCCGCCGTTCTGGACCTACCGGCGGCTGCGCGACGGCGCGGCTCTGGGCGGCCCGGACGCGGCCCTCATCAACTGGGCCGGCAACGACTACGCCGACCGCTCCTCCATCGACCACCCCGAAGCGGCCTACGCGGAGGCCAAGCGCCTCTCCGCCGCCTTCCTGCACTGGCTGCGCACCGAGTGCCCCCGCGACGACGGCGGCCACGGCTACCCCGGCCTGACCCTCGCGCCCGGCATTGCGGGCACTCCCGACGGCTACGCGGAGGAGCCCTACCTCCGGGAGTCACGCCGGCTGCGGACCGCGGCCCCTGTCCGCCAACAGGACCTGGAACCGGTCCCCGGCCAGGCGCGCGCCGACAACCGCACCGACTCCGGCGGCCTCGCGCTGTACCACATGGACCTCCACAGCAGGGTCGGTCACCCCGCCAGTGCCTACGCACCGACAGCGCCCTTCCAGGTGCCGCTCTCGTCGCTGGTCGCCGCCGAACCCGACAACCTCCTGGCCGCCGCGAAGAACCTGGCGGCCACCCAGGTCGCCGCCTCCGCCTACCGCGTGCACCACGGCGAATGGGCCGTGGGCGAGGCGGCCGGCGCGCTGGCCGCCCAGTCCTGTCTGCGCTCCCTCACCCCGGCCCGGGTCGTGGACGATCGCCGAGAACTCACCCTGCTCCAGACCCGGTTGGCCTCCGATGGTGTTCCGCTCGCCTGGACCCTCGACGTCACGCCCGGCGATCCGGGATTCGTGGCGGTACAGCTGCTCGCCGCGGCCGGGGCACTCACCGGGCGCAGGAACGCCGAACTGGAGGTCCGGCCCCAGGACCCGGCGGACGAGGCGGAACGGGACGCGCTGCACAGCGCCGCCGTCCGCCTGCTCGGCGACCCGGACGGCACCGTGCTCCCCGACCCCGACCCGGCGGATCCGGCGCCCGGCTGGGGCGACCTGGCCGTCCGCCTGGTCGGCCGGGTCCAGGACGCGCTTCATCCGCTCGACCCCGTCACTCCCCCGTCGCGTGCCTGACACCGCGAGCGGGACGACGACCGGGACCGCCGCCGGACCCGCGACCACCGATACCACCGAAAGGGACCTGGTGCCCCCCACCCGTACCTCCCGCGCCCCCCGCCCCGCCGGGGCCGCCGCAGCTCTGCGCGGCCTGGCCGGATCGCTGATCGTCTCCTGCCAGGCACTGCCCGGCGAGCCCCTGCACGGTGCGGACATCATGGCCCGGATGGCCCGGGCCGCGGTGGCCGGCGGGGCGGCCGCCGTCCGGATCAACGGCCCCGACGACATCGCCGCCGTGCGGCAGGCCGTCACCGTGCCGTTGATCGGGCTCTGGAAGGACGGCGACGAGGGCGTCTACATCACCCCGACGCTCGGCCACGCCCAGCGCGTCGCGGACGCGGGTGCGGACCTCGTGGCGCTCGACGCCACCGGGCGGCCCCGCCGGGACGGTCTGAGCCTGGCGACCACGATCGAGGCGCTGCACCGGCTCGGGATCGGCGTGCTCGCCGACGTCTCGACGCACGAGGAGGGTCTGGCCGCCGCGGCGGCCGGCGCCGATGCCGTCGCCACCACCCTCTCCGGGTACACCGCGGGCAGCACCCAGCCCGACGGCCCCGACTTCGCGCTCGTCGCCTCGCTCGCCGCCGCTCTCGACGTACCGCTCATCGCGGAGGGCCGTATCGCCACCCCGGCGGAAGCCGCCCGCGCCTTGGCGCTCGGCGCGCACGCCGTGGTGGTCGGCGGGGCGATCACGCGCCCGACGGCCATCACCGAACGCTTCGCCGCCGCGCTGCCTCGCGTGGCAGGCCCTCGGGCGACGGCCGCACCGGAACCGTCAGCCGGGTCCGGTCCCACCGCGCCCACACCATCCGTACCGTCCCCGGTCACCCGCCGGACCGCAGAGGAGCCCACCGTATGAGCACCGCGACCTCCGGCACTCCCGCACCCACGAACGCCCCGGAAGCCCCCGCGCCGAGGCCCGCCTCGTCGCCCGCGTGTCACGTCGTCACCCACGTCCACTGGGACCGCGAGTGGTACCGCCCCTTCGAAGCCTTCCGCGCCCGTCTCGTCGAGCTCGCGAGCCGTGTCTGCGCCGAGCTCGACGACGGCCGGATGACGTCCTTCCACCTCGACGGTCAGACGATCGTCCTCGCCGACGTCGAAGCTCTCCGCCCCGACCTGGCCGAGCGGCTGCGCGACCACGCGCGCGCCGGACGGCTGACCCTCGGCCCCTGGCACGTACTGGCCGACAACCAACTCGTGTCGGGCGAGAGCCTGATCCGCAACCTGCTGACGGCCCGGCGCTGGGCCCCCGGTGCCGGCACCCTGGCAGGCGTCGGCTACTCCCCGGACGCCTTCGGGCACCCCGCCGATCTGCCCCGGCTGCTGCGCGGTTTCGGCATGGACACCGCCCTGGTCTGGCGCGGTGCCCCTGACGGCGTCGCGCGCTTCCGCTGGCGTTCCCCCGACGGCTCCGAGGTCTTCGCCGTCAACCAGGGCTATCACGGAGCGGAGGTCCTCTGGGCCGACGGCCCCGCCACCTCGACCGCGGCCGAGCGCCTCAAGGACTTCCTCGCCGCCGAGCACGCCCGTCTGCCCGAGGGCCCGTGGCTGCTGATGAACGGGGGCGACCACCTCGCACCCACCGGACCGAGGGAACGCATCCGCGCGGCGGCGGACGGGGCGGCGGCCACCGGCGCCGCGCTTCGGGAGAGCACCCTGGAGGAATTCTTCGGCGTGGCTCGCGCGGCGGCGGACGCCCGCGCGGCACACGGTGAGCCCCTGCCGGTCGTCGAGGGCGAACTCCGCGAACCCGCGGGGTACCTGACGTTCATCCTCCCCGGCACCCTCTCCGCCCGCACCTACCTCAAGCAGGCCAACGCCTCGGCCCAGAACCTCCTGGAGCGCTGGGCCGAGCCCGCACTCGCCCTCCACGCCCCGCACGATCCCACCCTGCGCGCCGACCTCGACCACGCCTGGGAACTGCTCCTACGCAACGCCCCGCACGACTCCCTGTGCGGATGCAGCGTGGACGAGGTGCACCGCGAGAACGCGGTCCGCTTCGAGCGAGTCCACCAACTCGGCGAACATGTCGTCAGCCGAGCGCTCCTCGCCGGCGGACTCGACGTCCGCGTCTACGGCGACCCGGCCCGCGACCACACCGACCTCGCCGTCCTCAATCCCCACCCGGACGACGCCGCCGGTCCCGTCACGGCCGAGATCCTCACCGCACCCGGCCGCCACCCGGTCGCGATCACGGCCCCGGACGGCACACCCGTCCCCTTCGAGACCGAGACGCTCGGCACCGAGACCGCCTTCGAGGCCGACCTCGACCTCCTGCCCGACTCACGTCCGGCCCTGCGCCACCGCCTGTTCCTGAACGCCCCCACCGTGCCCGGCCTCGGCCGGACCGTCCTGCGCGTGCGGCTCGGCGACACCCCGGCCCACGACACCACGGCCCGTACCGAGGACGGCGCGGCCACGATCCCCGCGCCCGGCGGCGGCCACCTCAGCGCGGCCGACGACGCCTCACTGACCCTGACCCGCGGCGACGGCACCGTCCTGCCGGGCCTGGGCCTGCTCACCGACGGCGGCGACAGCGGCGACACCTACAACTACGACGCGCCACTGACCGACACCGTGATCATCCCCCGGCTGATCGCCTCCCGCAGCCGAACGTCGGCGGTGCGCACCATCCTGGAACTCGACGCCGTACTCGACCTGCCGGTCGAGATCACTCCCGACCGCAAGAGCCGCGGCGAGCGGATCAGGGCGGTCCCGGTCCGCATCGAGGTCGCCCACTGGCACGGTGACTCACTGCTGCGCTGGCACATCGCCCTCGACAACACCGCTCGCGACCACCGGCTGCGCTTCCACGCCCCCACCGCCCGCGGTGCGGCCACCTGGACCGGCGACGGACAGTGGAGCCTGATCGAGCGCCCCGTACGCCCCGACCTCGGTCCGCTGCCCACCGAGCGCGGCCACGAGGCCGTCTGCGGCTCCGCCCCCGTCCAGGGCATCGGCGCGGTCGGGCGCGGAGAGGACCGTACGGCGATCATCGCGCCCGGGCTGCCCGAGATGCGCGCGCTCGCCGGCCCGGAGACGGCGACCGGCGCCGACCAGGAGATCGTGCTGACCCTGCTGCGGTCCGTCGGCTGGCTCTCCCGCTTCGACCTGCGCAGCCGCACCACCGGCGCCGGTCCGATGCTCGAAACCCCGGAGGCGCAGTGCCAGGGTCCGCAGACCTTCGATCTCGCGCTCGCACTCGGCGAGCCCGTCGCGACCGACACCGGACTCTCCCGCCGGGCGGCGGCCTTCCGCACACCCCTGCGCGCCTTCCAGCTCCGGCCGGGGACCACGGCCCGACCGGCACCCGGCACGATACGCGTCGACGGCGCACTCCTGGCGGCGCTCAAACCCGCCGAGGACGGCGACGGCCTGATCCTCCGCGTGGCCAACCCGACGTCCGAAGCGTGCGAGGCCCGGGTGCACGCGCCCGCCGGTACTGTCCTCACCCCCGTCCGGCTGGACGAGGAACCCACCGGGCAGGAGGCGGTGCGGCAGGGCACGACGAAAAGCACCTGGTCCCTCACTCCCTTCGCGACGCTGACGCTGCGGGTCCGTGGGCGGGCCTGAGGCAGGGGGCCCGGCACGACCGGGTGCTACGACACTTCCCTGCCCGAGCGGGCCGCGGAGAGTTGTGGGAACGACCCTCGTCCCTGACGGTGGAACGATGACGGGTGAGCTCGGGCGAGGGTCGATGACGTGAGCGAGCCGGCCGGGAGACACTGCGCGATGGACTCGGTGACCGTCCGTCCTCCGTCGCGACCTCGGACGAGGCCGCCACGGAGGATGCCCGCGTCGTGTGCGTGCGCATCAACCCGCCTCCCCCAGGCACGTCACTCAGCAGTCACCGCCGTGTCGGGGCGCAGGCTCAGCCAGTCGACTTCGGCGTAGCCCTGCCCCTTCGTGAGCCGGACCCGGTTGACGCCCTCGCGCAGCGTGACGCGGACCGTCGCCGTCCCCACCACGGCGTCCTGTCGCGGCCCGCTCAGCCAGGCGCCGGTGGAGGGGTAGGTGATGGTCCCGGTGGCCGTGCCGTTGACACTGACCCCGTGATCGGCGCTTCCCGCGATCCCGTTGGCGTATCCGACGTCGACCAGGTACGCGCCGGCGCGCGGCGCGTCCACGGCGAACTCCACCGAGCTCGTCGGCTTGTCGATGCCGCCCACGTAGTCGGGGAACTCGTTCCACTGGTAGTGCCGAATGCCCGCGTCACTGATCTCGGCCAGCTCAGCTTCGTAGCGATGAGTGTCCGGCCGCACGTCGATGTAGTCCAGCTCCGCGTGGCCGGCTCCCCTGGCGAGGGTGATGGTGTTCGCCCCCGCCGCCAGCACCACGCGCTTCACCGCCGTACCCATCGTCGTGTTCGCCCAGCCGCCGGTGGGCGGGTAGGTCACCGAACCCTGTGCCCCACTACCCACCCGGACGCCGTGACTCGCCCCGGCCGCGGTGCCGTTGGCGTACCGCACCGTCATCAGGTGGATACCTGCCCGCTCCGCCCGGACCGTGAAGGCGACCGAGCTGTCCGCCCGGTCGATGCCGCCGATGTAGCCGCGCCCGGAGGCGAGTGCCGTGTCGCTGCCCGTGTGCGGGACGGTGCCGGACTGCCGGCCGTCCTCCGCCTCGTACTTGCTGGGATACGCGGCGGGCGGGGCGGCCGGCTGGACGGTGATGCGGTAGCCGTTGAGCCGTTCCATCTGCCGGATCGGTACGGTCAGGTTCCCGCCCTGGTCGAGGCCGAGGACCTTGTCGTAGACGTTGTACGCCCCGGTCTGCGGGTCGCCCGCCCGGTCGGCCCGGCGGTCGGTGGCCAGGGGATCGGTGGACCAGTGGGTGTACTCGACCCTGACCCGGACCTGTGGGCCCAGGCCACGGGCCGCCAGCCCCAGCAGCCGGACGTCGATGTCGCCGTCGTCCCCTCCTGCCAGCACGGTGACCGTGCGCGCTGCGGGGTCCCAGGAGGCCACCCCGTCCGAAGCCTGGTAGTGGCGGGTGTCCCAGCGGCTGACGAAGAGCTGGTTGCCGCGCATCTCCTTGAACCAATTCATGAAATGCCAGCCGCCGTTGGGCTTCAGCCCCTCGGAGGTGCGGCGCAGCGTGTTCCCGAGCAGCCCGGGGTTGGTGTAGATGCCCATCGCCGCCGAGTCGACCCCGTAGCGGGCGAACTCCGCCCAGTGTTTGATCATGGTCCCGGGCACGCCCTCGAACTCGCCGTTGCCCGGCCCGTACTCCTCGATCATCACGGGACGCGGGGAAATACCGAGCTCCTGCTCCAGCGGCCGGTAGTAGCGGGTCAGCGTCTCGGGTACGTCACCGGGGCTCGGCCCGAGACTGTGCCATCCGATGATGTCGGGCAGAGTGCCTGTGTTCTTGGCGTTGACCAGGAAGTCGCGCATCCGAGGCTGCCGGTCCGGGGCTTCCCAGGGGTTGTAGTGCTCGTAGTTGGGCCCCATGATCCGCACATCGCGGTCGATGGTGCGGATCCGCCGGACGGTCTCCGTCCACAGCCAGTTGACCTTGGCGTCGTAGGTGGCCCCCTGGACGCGCGGATCCGTCATGAACGGGCTGTCGGCGTGCGGTCCGAGCTTGTTGTCGGGCTCGTTCAGCGGGGCCACAGAATCCAGAACGTCCTTGTACTTCTGGATGGACCGCGTCGCGCTGTCGACCTTGCGCATCCAGTCGTCGTACCCCTTCCAGACGTACGGCCAACCGCCCATCAGGTCGTTGTACCGGCCGACCATCTTCACGCCGGTGCCCCGCAGCTTCGCCGCCACGGACTCGGTGGAGCTCGGATAGGAGACGTCGCCGTCCATGCTCTGGTGCTGGGAGAGCAGGAGTTGCGAACCGGCGGCGAGCGCGGCAGGGGTCGCGGGAGTCGTCGTCACGCCGAACAGGGTGCCCAGACCCGCCTTCTTCAGCGGCCCCGACGGGCGGCCGGTGTCCACGGTGATGACTTCCGGCGCGGCGGCGGCAGTGTGTGCGGCCTTGCGGTCTCCCGCGTCCCCGGCCTGTCCGGTCCCGGCCAGGACCGTGGCGAGCAGCCCGCCCGCCAGGATGGCTGCCAGGGCGGGGCGGGCCGCCATGACACGGCCCGCCCCGTGCGATGCCCGGCTCACCGGATGTTCCACTTCATGTTCTCGCCGCCCCAGCAGTCCCAGATCTGGGTGCGGGTGTCGTTCGCGGTCCCCTGGCCCGCCACTTCCAGGCAGCGGCCGGAGTTGGGGTTGCGGATGGTGCCGTCGGCGTTGACGGTCCATTTCTGGTTGGCGCCGCCCCAGCAGTCCCAGAGGTTGACATGGGCGCCGTTGCCCCTGGCGTTCACGCCGCCGCCGACTTCCAGGCATTTGCCGAACGCCCGAATGGTGCCGTCGGAGCCGATGGTCCACTGCTGCGGCGGTCCGCCCCAGCAGTCGTAGATGATGACCGGGGTGCCGTTGGCGGTGTTGCCGTCCGTCACGTCGAGGCAGCGGTTGCTCTGCCTGCCGACGATGCTCTTCGCTCCCCCGCCGCCCCCTGGCCCGTTGATCGTGAAGGAAAAGTCGTCGACGGCCAGGCCCGCGCCACCGATCCACGGCTCGAAGCCTGCCTGCACGCTGGTCAGGTACCACGACCGCTGGATCTGGCCGCGGGCGACGGCATCGTCGGTGAAGGAGCGGACCGCGAAGTCCAGGGTGCCGGTGCCGGCGGTGCGGACGTAACTGATCACGTTCCAGCCGATGTTACCGACCCATACGTCCCAGCTCGCGCCCTCGATGGTGGTCGTGGCCACCTTGGAGCCGATGGGCTGCGGGCGGCCCCGGTGGTCGAGCCAGATCATCAGCTCGGCACCGGTGTTCTGACCGTCGCTGCGCGGCGTCGGGTCGAACCACAGGTCATAAGCGGCGTTCCATTCACCTGAGTCGGGGCGCGTCATGGCGACCGAACTGCGAACGTTGCCGAAGTCCTGTACGCGGAGAGGAAGCCCGCTGCCGGGAGTGCAGCTGCCGTAGTGGCAGCCCGCATAGACCGACGGGTACCCGGCAGGCACGCTGTTCGTGGGGTTGTCGTGGTCCGCCGCGGTGATGGCGAACCCGCCAGCCCGCACATCGATGCACTGACGGGTCGAGGCACCCCAGCGGTTGTTCTGGACGACGTACTTGCCGCCCTGGATCGCCGTCGAGGCGTACTGGTCGCAGAGGACGGGGGCCGCGGCGGCCGGCGGAGCCGAGGTCAGCACGGCGCCGAGCATCGAGGCCAGCAGCGCGATCACGGCTGCCCACAGCCGGAGAAGGCCGGCTCTCCGGCTCGGACTGGCGGTTCGGGACATGGGTGTTCGCCTCTCTGCGGGGATCTGAAGGCAGATGGGGAGTTGAGAGGTGGGGAGTGCGGGAGCGCTCCCACGGCATCGAAAGTGGCACAGCCCCTCGCAGCGCGGAAGGTGCTGCGCGGTACGAGCGGGATCCCGAGCGAACTACCGGGAATGCGGGTGACGGTTTTCGGACAGTGAGGTTCCCCGGGACGAGCTCGTCCCGGGGAACCGGGACCCCGTCGCCGTGCGCGGTCAGCGGCAGCGTGCGGTGAAGGCGTTGTCGGCCAGGCCCCGGCAGAACGACGCCTTGGCGGCCGTGTAGCGGGACAGCCTGCCGTCGACGAACCAGGTGGTGTCGGGGGCGAAGTCGAAGCTGCCGTCGTCGATGCCGTCCCAGCCGTACCGGAAGTCCAGGTTGATGTAGGCGACGGACTTGATCACGCCCCGCAGGTCGTGCTCGCCCGGCAGGTTGGGGATGGGGCCCCGGTAGTTCATCAGGGAGAACAACCGTTTCACCCACAGATCGCCGCGCTGCTGTTCCAGTCCGTCCGTGGAGCCGTTGTCGGCGGTGAAGTTCATCATGCCCGCCTCGGAGAGCACGACCGGCTTGCGGTGGTCCTTGGCGAACTTCACCAGCTTCAGCACGTTCGCGTCATGGTCGAAGTTGCGCCAGATCGCGGCCGGGTTGCCGTGGGAGTCGGTACCGATGTACGCGTTGCGGCACTGGCTCGCCCCGACGTCGTAGTTCTGCGGCGGAGTTCCGTTGTAGAGGTAGCCCCGGTCGTGGATCGGCAGGCACAGTTCGTGGGCGAAGACGGAGACGCCCATCCAGTCCACGGCGCCGTCACCCGGGTACATCGACTCGAACTCGCCGCGCACGGGGTGGAAGACGAACTGGAGGTTGCGCGGCGTCGAGCGGCCGTCGAGATGGCCGGCGAGGCGGTTGAACGCCTGTTTGTACGAGGAGCAGCTCGCG
Source organism: Streptomyces sp. NPDC058576 (assembly GCF_042718715.1). Taxonomy (NCBI): domain Bacteria; kingdom Bacillati; phylum Actinomycetota; class Actinomycetes; order Kitasatosporales; family Streptomycetaceae; genus Streptomyces; species Streptomyces sp. NPDC058576. The sequence continues at coordinate 59,488 of NZ_JBHXPF010000024.1, forward strand.
TCGGTGCAGTGGTAGAAGCTGCTCACCTCGTAGTCCAGACGCAGCTTGAAGGTGGCCCTGGGATAGGCGTTCGCGAACGCCACCAGCCGCTCCAGCGAGGCGGTGTGCCCGCCGGCCGCGATCTCGGCGGTGACCGCACGGGACCGGGCGGCCTTCACCGTCTCGTCGCCTCCGTCGAAGCCGGGCGGGTTGTCCTTCCAGCTGATGCCCACCTGCACGGTCCCGCCCTGCGCGGCCACGTGCTCGGCGAACGAGCGGTGCGCCGGGTTCACCCAGTCACCCTTGCGGAGCTCGTAGTAGACCGAGCCGCCGTCGGCACCGCCGGCGAAGGTGGTGAAGTCGTCCAGGGCGCTCCTGGTGGACTGGCCGATCAGCAGCTCGGGAGCGGCGGCCTCGGCGTTGGCGCCGCCCGGAGCCTCGGCCTCGGCGGCAGCCGGGGCGGGGGTCATCAGCAGCAGCCCGGCGGCCAGAGCTGTTGTCAGGGAACGGACAGCGGCGCGTACGCGGTGACTGCGCGGCCGGGGGCGGGATCGGTCGGTGGACACGTTGCCTCCTTGGGGAGGGTACGAGGGAAGGGGGCAGCCGGGCAGCCGGGCAGCCGTAGATGCGGAACGTGGCCTCACGGCGGCCCGGCGCGGTGCGGCGCACAGGTCAGCGGGTGACCCAGGTGTAGGTGGGAGTGGTCGTCTGGTGGGTCCTGTCGGTGGGCTGGTAGTTGAAGGCGTAGGTGAGGGTGGCCCCGGCCGGGACGGTCACCGGGAGCTCCCAACGCGCGTCACCGTCGTCGTGGGAGAGGAAGTGGTTCTGTGGGGAACCGCCGTTGATGCGGTACTGCACCGTGACGAAGGTGGCCGTGAAGCCCTTCGGCTTGAACCAGACCGTGGCGGCGGGACTGCCGGTCACCCCTTGCGTGAAGTCGGCGGGTGCGGGCTCAGTCGGCGTGGGTGTCGGGGTCGGGGTCGGGCTGGGTGTCGGTGCCGGACCGCCGGCCCCGTTCGTCCACATCGGCTTCTTGATCTCGGCGAGGAAGTTGCTCAGGACCGTCGGGTCGGCCTGGACCCGGGAGTCGCCCCAGTTGCCGTTCGCGCAGCCGGGGCCCCCCGCCTGGGCGCCGGGCTGACACTGCCACTGGGTCTGGGCGTCCCAGTTCGTGTTGATGTAGGCGGCCGAGCGGATGACGTCCTTGTTGCGGTCGACCCACTCGAAGTAGCCGGCGTGCCAGCCGTCCCAGATGGCCTGGCCGCTTGAGCCCGCGGGATTGTTGCGGAAGATGCAGCTCTTCGTCTTCGCACCGGTGCGGGACCCCTGCGGTGCCGCTTCGGAGACCATGACCGGCTTGCCGTGGGCGCGGGCGAAGTCGAGCACCCGGTTCTGCAGGCCCACCGGGTCGGTGTCGTACGAACCGCAGCCCCACTGGGACTGCACGGAGCGGGAGTTGTAGAAGGAGGAGGTGCCGACCCAGTCCACGTAGCTGTCCCCGGGGTACCACGTGTCGAAGTGCCTGGGATCGGTGACGACGTAGTTGTATTCGGGGCGGTCCGGGTTGGTGTTGACCGGCCACGCGGCGCTCTGCCAGACGGTGGCGACACGTGTCGCTCCGAGGGCGTCGATGCGGCCCTTGATGTACCGGAACGCCTCCTTGTAGAAGTCGGCGTTGTAGCAGTTCCAGGGGCCGTCGAACTCGTAGCCGATGCGCAGCAGGACGTCGCGGTCGTAGCCCTTGAGCCGGCCGATCATCTCGTCGACCTTGGCCCGGTACTGCGCGATGAGGTTCGGGCTGCCGGCGGTGACGTCGGAGTCGTTGCGGCCGATGATCGCCCGCAGTGGCTGGTTGCCGCAGCCGCTGGTCGCGTCGGAGAGGTACAGGCCGACGGCGAGTGTGGAGTTCGGGTACTCGCGCAGCGTGCGCCCGAAATCGACGGTGCCCGCACCCCAGTTCGCCGGGCCGGTCATGCCGGCCAGAGGTGCGGGTGTGCCGCCGAGGACGAGGTTGGTGTACAACGTGACGCCACCGGGCGCCGGCGCGTCCAGCGACGATTTGTTCAGCACGTCGGAGCGGTAGTCCGACAGCGTGTCGGAGTCCTGCCCCATGACGAACATGACCTTCCCGTCGGCCGGTACGCCCCGCGCGGCAGGCACAGCGGCCCCGGCGGCGGAGTTGGGTGCGGCGAGGGCGACGAGGGCCCCGAGGGCCACGGCCCCCGCCGCGAAAGCTCTGTGCAGTGGTCGTTGGTGCCAGCGGACGGTCATGGCGGCTCCGGATTCGTCTACGGCGTTGGCTGTGGCTCCACGCGGTCTGGGTGAGCGCTCGAATGATGGGGGCGAAGGGCGACGAGGACAATCGTGCGCGAAAGTTTCGTAGCACTGTGCAGGTCAGCCGTAATGACCTGACGAAAACACGCCACACAGCGGCGCCCTGGCCAGCACATCACAACTGTTTATCCACTATGAGTGGATTGGTTCGCTGCGTTTCAGCATTTTCATGGGATATGCGCCGACGACAGTCGGGAATTTGTCGATCGTTTTCGCGAAACTATTGACACCGATTTCGCGGGCCGCGACCTTGGTGCCCACTCATCCCGCAACTCTCCCGGAGGATCACCATGGGTCGTACGCGTGCCCGCAGAAGCGCCGCGGCGCTCGCCGCCGCCGTCTCGCTCGTCGCCCTGTCCGCCTGCGGCGCGGATGCCGGGGAGGCGGACGGAAAGATCACGCTGACCGTTGCCACGTTCAGCGACTTCGGCTACAAGCCTCTGATCGAGGAGTACCGCCGGAGCCATCCCGACATCGTCATCAAAGAGCGCATCTCCCAGTTCGACCAGCACCACAACCAGCTCTCCACGCAGATCGCCTCCGGCAGCGGGGCTGCCGACGTCGTCGCGATCGAGGAGGGCTACCTGCCCAAGTTCCGCTCGGTGAAGGACAAGTTCACCAACCTCGCCGACCACGGGGCGGCGAAGCGCGCGAGCGAGTACCTCGGCTGGAAGTGGGAGCAGGGCACCCTGGGAACCGACGACTTCGTGATGGGTTACGGCACCGACGTCGGCAGCCTCGCCATCTGCTACCGCAAGGACCTGTTCGCCCAGGCCGGTCTGCCCACCGACCGCGACGAGGTCGGAAAGCTCTGGCCCAGCTGGGACGACTACTTCGCCACCGGAAGGACCTTCCAGAGCAAGGTCGAGGACAAGGCGTGGTTCGACAGCTCCGGAAACATCTTCACAGCGATGATGAACCAGACGGAGTTCGGATTCTTCGACGCGAACGACGCGTACATCGGCAGGACCAACCCGAAGGTGAGCGAATTCTTCCGCGCCACCGCCGAGGCGACCGCGGACGAGCAGTCGGCCAACCTCCAGCCCTTCAGCCAGCAGTGGAACGCGGGCATCAAGCAGGGGCGTATGGCCACCATGACGTGTCCTGCCTGGATGACCGGACAGATCAAGACCGCCGCGGGCGAGGCCGACGCCGGCACGTGGGACATCGCCGCGGTCCCCGGTGGCGGCGGCAACTGGGGCGGGTCCTTCCTCACCGTGCCCAAGCAGAGCAAGCATGCGAAGGAAGCCGCCGCGCTGGCCGACTTCCTGACCTCAGCCGACTCCCAGAAGAAGATCTTCACCGGCCCCGTCGGGGCGCTGCCCTCCCTCGCCTCCGTCCTCGACGACCCCGAAGTGCAGGGCACCCGACAGCCCTACTTCAACGACGCCCCCACGGGCAAGATCTTCGCCGCCTCAGCCAAGAGCCTCCGGCCCAACTATCGCGGCACCAAGGACCAGCAGGCCCGCATCCCCTTCGGCAACGCCCTCCAGCTCGTCGAACAGGGCAAGGCCGACCCTCAGCAGGCGTGGGCCAAGGCGCTGGAGGAAGCGGACAAGAACCTCCGCTGACGGTCCCGCTCCCACCACGGCGGCGGCCCCGACCCGGGACCACCGTGCGCCCCCGGCGGCGCCGGACCGGCCTCCCCGCAGGGTCGGGCGCCGCCACCCGGGCCGACCGCTATCCACCTGCCCCGAGCCTCACCCGACCCCACGGAGAACGCGCATGGCGCTCCAGGTCCGCACCACCCCGGGCCGGACGAGAGACGGACACCGCACCGGCCGGAAGCGCCCGGAACGGCATCTGCTCCCGTACCTCTTCATCGCCCCCTTCTTCGTCGTCTTCGGGATCTTCGGTCTCTACCCGCTGCTTCAGACCTTCTGGGTCTCCCTGCACGACTGGGACCGGCTCGCCGGGCCCGGTGAGTGGGTCGGAGCCGACAACTTCACCCGGCTGCTGGCGGACTCCGACTTCTACACGGCGACGTTCAACACCCTGAGCATCTTCGTGCTGTCCACCGTCCCCCAGCTTCTCGCCGCCCTCGGCCTGGCCTGGCTGCTGGATCGCCACCTGCGCTCGCCCAGCGTCTGGCGGGCCCTTGTCCTGGTGCCCCAGTACGTCTCCGTCGTCGCCGTCGCCCTCGTCTTCTCCCAGCTCTTCGGCCGGGACTTCGGGATCGTCAACTGGGCTCTCGAAGGGCTCGGGATCATCAGCGAACCCGTCGACTGGACCGCCGACACGTGGAGTTCGCACCTCGCGATCAGCTTCATGGTGATGTGGCGCTGGACCGGCTACAACGCGCTGATCTACCTGGCCGCCATGCAGGCAGTCCCGCGCGAGTTGTACGAGTCAGCACAACTGGACGGCGCGGGACGTCTTCTGACGTTCCGCAAGGTCACTCTCCCCGCCATCCGGCCCACGGTCGTGTTCACCGTGGTCATCTCCACCATCGGCGGACTCCAGCTCTTCGCCGAACCCTTCCTCTTCGACCAGCAGGGCAACGCGGAAGGGGGCGCTGAGCACCAGTTCCAGACACTGACGCTGATGCTCTACAAGTACGGCTTCATCAACAACGACGCCGGCTACGCCTCAGCAGTCTCCTGGGTGCTCTTCCTCGTCATCGCCCTCATCGCCGCGGTGAACTTCCTGCTCGCCCGCCGTTCCGGCCGCAACTGACCCGGTCACCGGGGTCAACAGGAGATACGTATGGCTGTCAGCACACCCACCCGGGTCCCGCCCGCACGACAACGCGCCCGCGACGGACGCGGCCGGGCGGTGCTGCGCAAGGTGCCCCGGCGTCACGATCAGGCGGGTTCCGTCGCGTACGCACTGCTCGCCGCAGTCATCGCGGCCTCGGTCTTCCCGCTCTACTGGAGCGTCGTCGTCGCCTCCCACGACGACAACTCCGTGCTCGCCGGGTCCACCCCGCCCCTCGTGCCCGGCGGTCACCTGATCGAGAACATCCAGCGGGTCTTCGAACTCTCCGCCTTCTGGCAGGCCCTCGGCAACTCGCTGATCGTGGCCTCCACCACCGCCGTCAGCAACGTGCTGCTCTCCTCACTGGCCGGTTTCGCCTTCGCCAAACTCCGCTTCCCCGGCCGCAACATCCTGCTGGTGTGCGTGGTCATCACGGTCATGGTCCCCACCCAGCTCGGCATCATCCCGCTGTACATGCTGGTCACGGACATGGGCCTGTACGGAAAGCTCTCGGCGCTCATCGTGCCCGCCCTGGTCTCCGCCATCGGCGTCTTCTGGATGCGCCAGGCCGTCGAGGAGAACATCCCCGACGAACTCATCGAGGCGGCCCGGATGGACGGCGCGGGACTCCTGCGCACCTACTGGCACGTGGTCGTCCCCGGCGTACGGACCACGGCCACGGTCCTCGGCATGTTCACCTTCATGTTCGCCTGGAACGACTACTTCTGGCCGCTGATCGCCCTGCCGCCGGAGAACGGCACCGTACAGATCGCGCTCAACCAGCTCGCGGCCGGCTACTACACCGACTACACGCTGATGCTCGCCGGCGTCGTGGTCTCGGTTCTGCCCGTCCTCGTCGTCTTCACCGTCCTGGCCCGCCGGATCGTCTCCGGCGTGATGGCCGGCGCGGTCAAGGGCTGATCCGGCCCCGGCCACCCGACAACCTACGGAGTACCCATGACCGCCGCGCAGCGCCTCCGCGACCCGGAACACTCCCGACGAAAGCCCGACGGGACGTCGGCCCCTGGGGCCGCGGCGAACGGGACGATCACCAACCCCGTACTGCCCGGGTTCCATCCCGACCCGTCGATCCTGCGGGTCGGCGACGACTACTACCTCGCCACCTCCACCTTCGAATGGCTCCCCGGGGTCGCCGTCCACCACTCCCGCGATCTCGTCCACTGGCGTCCGCTCGGCGGGCTGCTGCGCGAGGAACGGCTCATCGACCTGACCGGGCGGCCTGACTCCGGCGGGGTCTGGGCACCCTGCCTCTCCTACACCGACGGCCTGTTCCACCTCGTCTACAGCGACGTCACGAATCTCTCCGGGGCCTTCAAGGACGTCCGCAACCATGTGATCACCGCTCCGGCGATCACCGGCCCGTGGTCCGACCCGGTCCCCTTCCCCTCCCACGGCTTCGACCCGTCCCTCTTCCACGACGACGGTCCCGACGGTGACGGCCGCAGCTGGGCGCTGTGGATGGAGTGGGACCACCGACCCGGCCGGCACCCCTTCGGCGGCATCCTGCTCCAGGAGTGGGACCGCGCCACCCGCCACGTCACCGGGCCGCTCCACCGCATCTTCACCGGCACCGCCCTCGCCCACACCGAGGGGCCGCACCTCTACCGCCGCGCCGGCTGGTACTACCTGCTGACCGCCGAGGGCGGCACCTCCTGGGCGCACGCCGTCACCGTGGCCCGCTCCCGGGAACTGACCGGGCCGTACGAGGCCGACCCCGCCGGCCCGCTGCTCACCGCCCACGGGCACGAGGACCTGCCACTCCAGAAGACCGGCCACGGCAGCCTGGTCGCCACTCCCGCCGGCGAGTGGTTCCTGGCCCATCTCATGGCCCGCCCACTCAGCCCTCTGGGCGCCTGCGTCATGGGCCGCGAATCCGCCATCCAGCGCATCGAGTGGACGGACGAGGGCTGGCCCCGCCTGGGCGGAGTTCCGCCGGTCCCGGCCGACGGGGCGGCTCTCCCCCGGCCCGTCGTCGTCGGCCCCGCCCTCGAACCGGAGCCCGTCCCCACCGCGCCGGCGCGCGACATCTTCGACGGCCCCGAGCTCGGCCCGGCCTGGGCGACCCTGCGCCGACACCCCGCCCCCTCCTGGCTGAGCCTCACCGACCACCCCGGCCGGCTTCGGCTGCGCGGCGGCGAGTCACTCGGCTCGACGCACCGCCAGAGTCTGGTCGCCCGGCGCCAGCAGTCCCCCGACTTCACCTTCGCGACCCGGCTGCACGCCGACCCCCGCTCACCGCTGCAGATGTCCGGCCTCGTGCACTACTACAACTCCACGCTCTGGCACTACCTCCACCTCAGCCGGGACGAGGAGCTGGGCCGGGTGCTGCGGCTCGGTGTCTGCGACCACGGCCACTACACCGAAGCGTGCGCACCCGTCCCCGTCGGCGACGGCCCCGTCGAGCTGCGCCTGACCGGCAGGGGCGCCCGAGCCCGGTTCTTCTGGCGGCCAGGGGTGCACAGCGGGTGGCAGCGGATCGGCCCCTGGCTGGACACCACCCGGCTCTCCGACGAGAGCGCCACCCGGGGGGACCCCGCCACCGGCCACTTCACCTCATGGGGGTTCACCGGCGCCTTCATCGGACTGTGCGCCCAGGACCTCACAGGGGCGGGCTCAGCGACCACCTTCTCCTGGGCCGAATACCGGCAGTCCCGCGACGACCGGCCCGACGGCGGGTGATCCAGGTGCCCGCCCCCCGGCCGTTACCCTTCCCGGGACGGCAGCAGAGCACCGACGAGGCGAAACGGACGGCAAGCATGACGGCGGACAGCACCGGCGCCACCGGCAGGATCACGCTCAGCAGCATCGCGTCCGTGGCCGGGGTCTCCGTCTCCACCGTCTCCAAGGTCCTCAACGGTCGCTCCGACGTGTCCGCCGAGACGAAGGGGCGCGTCGAGTCGGTCATGGACGACCTCGGCTACCAGCGCCGGCCCGCCCGCCGCCGGGGCAGCGTCGTCGACCTCGTCCTCAACGAGCTCGACAGCCTCTGGTCGGTGGAGATCATCCGGGGCGTCGACGAGGTGCTCGACGGGGCCGGGGCGAGCATGGTGCTCTCCGCGGTGCACGGCCGCAGCTCCAACACCCGGGAATGGCTGGACCAGCTCGCCGCCCGCCGCAGCAACGGCGCGATCCTCGTCGTCTCCGAACTCACCCCGCAGCAGCGCAAGCGGCTGGTCGCCATGGACATACCGTTCGTGCTGGTCGACCCGGTGGGCAGCGTGGACGCCCTGGTACCCACGGTCGGAGCGACCAACTGGGCCGGCGCCGTGAGCGCCTGTGACCACCTCATCGGCCTCGGCCACAGCCGGATCGCCCATCTGGCCGGTCCTCGGCAGCTGCTGTGCAGCAGGGCCAGGGCCGACGGCTTCCACGCCGCGATGGAACGGGCCGAACTGGCCGTGCCGGAAGGCTGGGTGTCGTACGGCGAGTTCAACGACCGCTCCGGACGGGAGGAGACGGCACGCCTCCTGGACCGGACCGCCGCCCGGGGCGAGGAGCCTCCGACCGCGGTCTTCGCGGCGAGCGACCTCCAGGCGCTCGGTGCGTTCGAGGTGCTCCGGGACCGGGGGTTCGCCATTCCCCAGGACGTGAGCGTGGTCGGTTTCGACGACCTGCCGGTGGCGCGCTGGACGCATCCCGCCCTGACGACCGTGCGACAGCCGCTCCTGGAGATGGCCTCGATGGCGGCCACCACCCTGCTGCGGATGATCGACGGGGAGCACGTGGAGACCCTCCGGCTGGAGATGGCGACCCAGCTCATGGTGCGGGGCAGCACCGCGCCGCCTGCGCCACGATCCTGACAGCACGAGGCCCCGTGCCGCACAGCGTGAACGGTGCGGCATGGGGCCTCGGCCATCGGTCAGCGGCCGTACACCTGGAACTCGTACAGCGAGATGCCGTACGGCGTCGCCCGCGTCTGGCCGAGCACGCGCACGTACCGGCCGGACCCGTTGACGTCGAGGGTGTCCGCCCCGCCGTCACCGGTCGTGGTGGAGTAAAGATCCTTCCAGGTACCGAAGTTCGGATCGTCGGAGACCTGAACGCGGTAGCCCCTGGCGTAGGCCGCCTCCCACGTGAGGACGACCCGGGAGAGCGCCTTGGAGGAGCCGAGGTCGACGTTGATCCACTGGTTGTCCTGGAAGGAACTGGCCCAACGGGTGGTGCCGTTGTCGTCGACGGCCTTGTCGGGTGTGACGCCGCCGTTCTCCGAGGACGAGGCCCAGGTGTTCCTGCCCTGGGAGAGCAGGGTGCCGTTGCCGCCGCCGACGGCCTCCGTGGTGACCGCCAGGGCCGCCGAGGCGGCCGACAGGTTGCCCGCCTCGTCCCGGGCCCGCACGGTGTAGCTGTACGCCGTGGCGGGGCTCAGCCCCGTATCGGTGTAGGTCGTTCCCGAGGGAGTGGCGACCCGGACGCCGTTGCGGAAGAGGCTGTAACCGGTGACGCCCACGTTGTCGGTGGACGCGCTCCACGCCAGGGTGACGCTGGTGGAGGTCTTGGCAGTGGACTTCAGACCGCCGGGCTCGGACGGCGCCTGCTTGTCCTCGGCCGGCGGCTCGCCGCCGTAGAGGTCGGCCAGGCTGATGCCCGTGGTGCTGTCGGCGCCACCGAGCCTGACCTGGTGGTCGAGGCTGACGAATTTGCCGCCGCTCTGCCACAGGGCCGGCTTGAGCAGAGCGTACTTCGCCTCGTCCCACGTCTCCCAGTCGTTGTTCAGAAGGCCGCCGGTGTCACCGGAGTTGGGGTTGAGGCACCAGAAGGTCTGGTGGATCTTGTTCTCGGCGATCAGGTCGCGCAGCGCCGTCATCCACTTCTGGTTCGGGCCGTTGTCCAGGAAGCCACCCCACTCGCCGATGACCAGCGGGGAGACGTTCTCCTTGTGCAGGTAGAGCCAGTTCGGGTCCCAGACGTCCCGTTCGAGGGTCTGGCGGTTCCAGTCGCCCTGGAACCAGGGCTGCGGGTGGACGAGCGGCCCGTAATCATGCGGCGAATAGACCAGCTGGTCCTGGTTCGCACCCAGGTCGACAGGGTGGTCCTTCGCCCCGCGCAGATTTCCGCCCCACCAGTTGAAGTGGTAGTCCAGCTCGGCCGTGGAGGACCAGGACTTGCCGGCCTTCGGGTAGATCTCGATGCCCTCGCAGAGCACCAGGACGTTCGGATTGATGGCCAGGATGCGCTTGCCGGCCGTTTCGCAGGCGTACTTGAAGTTGTCCTGGTCGGTCGAGGAGTCCCACTTGGCGCGCGGTGACTCGGACTGCTTGCCGTGCGGCTCGTTCTTCACGTCCATGGCGACGATGGTGTCGTTGTTCTTGTAGCGGCTGGTCACCCACTCCCAGCCGGCGTAGAACGACTCGGAGGTGATCGCGCCCTTCCACCACACCGGGTAGATGTGGCCGGAATTGTCGGCCTCGGCGCTGTGCACGTCCAGCATCACCTTGATGCCGTACTGCTCGCACAGGTCGAGCCAGTGGCCGAAGACCTGGAGGGTCGTCAGGTCCTTGAGCTCGGGGTTGGCGTAGGTGTTCACGCCACTCGGGACAGCGGCCTGGCCGTTCTTCCACTCCAGCAGCAACTGGGTGGAGACCGGGACCCGGACGATGTTGATGCCGCGGTCGGCCATCGACTTGGTGATCCTGGTGATGTTGCCGGACCACAGGCCGTGGAAGACGCGCTCGGTCGCGTTGAAGCCGAACCAGTTCGTCCCGGTCAGCCAGACCCTGTTGCCGTCCTCGTCGACGATCTGGTTGCCCGAGGTGTGCAGCCAGTCCTTCCCGCTGCCGGTGGCCGCGGCCTTGGTGCGCGCCGAGGCGGCGGATGAGGCGGCGGAGACGTTCCCCGCGGCGTCACGGGCGCGGACCGTGTAGCTGTACGCGGTGTCGGCGGTGAGCCCCGAGTCGGTGAAGACAGTCGCGGTCACGGGGGCGCTGTTGACCTTGGTCGTGCCTCGGTAGACGTCGTACCCGCTCACCCCGGTGTTGTCGGTGGCCGCCGTCCAGGACAGCGACACGGAGGTGGTCGTGGTCCCGCTCACCGTGAGGGCGGCGGGTGCGGTCGGCTCCTGGCTGTCCCCGCCACCGCCGCCCGGGTCGGTGGTGACGGCGAGCGCCGCGGAGGCCGGTGAGGTGTTGCCCGCCGCGTCACGCGCCCGGACGGTGTAGCTGTACGCGGTGCTCGCCGTCAGCCCGGAGTCGGTGAAGACCGTACCGGCGACGGCTGCCGTGTTGACCTTGGTGGTGCCCCGGTAGACGTCGTACCCGCTCACCCCGGTGTTGTCGGTGGCCGCCGTCCAGGACAGCGACACGCTGGTCGCGGTCTTGCCGGTGCTCTTCAGTCCCGTCGGCGCGCTGGGCGCCTCGGTGTCGCCGGTACCGGATGCGGGAACAGCCGGATAGGCGTTCTTCACCAGCATCTCGAACTGCTTGTCGAACCAGTGCCCGGCCAGCGGGGCGTCCGGCAGCGCACCCGTCTTCGCGCCGCCCGCGTTGGGGGCCGAGAAGTCGGGGTCGCACATCGGGTCCTGCCGCTTGCCCTCGTCGTTCGGGATGTCCTTGCTCGCCCCGTCCGACTCGCCCGGCGGCTTCACCCAGACGAACGCGTCGATGTGCGAGGCCGGGTAGCCCTGCGGGCCGGCCTGCGGTGGCGCGCCGAGCCCTGCCCCGGAGGTGTTGCACCACAGTCCGCGATGCGCCCTGCGGTCGATCCTGGACTCGCTGACGTACGTGTCCAGCGTGGTGCTGGTGCTCTCCCGGCCGGGACGGTCCGCGCCGCCCCAACCGTTGCGGGAGGTGTCGACGAGCATCCCGGTGGAGGCCGGCCAGCCCTGCGCCACCAGTTCCTTGTGGACGGCGGCGGTGAAGTCCGACTCGTCGAAGTTCCCGTTCCACTCGTAGTACTTGCCGCCCTTCACCGGCTGCCCGCCCACCTGCTTCGACGGGTCGGTCATGTACGGCTCGGCGACCGGGGTGTAGTTGGAGACGTTGGTGATCAGCCCGTCCACGCTCGACAACCCGGCGGTCGTCCCCTTGGCCACGTCGGTGTAGAGCCGCACGGTCTGGGTGAGGTTGTCGTCCCAGCCCAGCCAGCCGGAGTGGGCGAAGTCCATGTACGTGTACACGTTCGGGACGGCGCGCAGCTTGTTGAGCGCGTAGCGCACGGCGTCGACCTGGATCCCGCTCTGCTTGGCCGCCTGGCACTCCGGGTCGCCGGCGACGTTGGTCACCAGGTTGGGCAGCCCGTCGGGTTCGATCACCGTGGCGATCCGGATCTCCGCGTACTTCGGGTCGGCGAAGGCCGCCGCTATCGGATCGATGTACTCGCTCTTGTACCGGGCGAGTCCCTCCGCTGTCAGTGGCAGTTCGCCGTTCGAGGCGAGGGCTGCGCAGTCGCGCCCCGGCAGGTCGTAGACGACGATGCTCGCGGTGATCGGCTGCCCGGGCTTCTTCTGCGCGAGGGCGAGATCGAGGTGGTCGCGCAGGCTCTTGCGCCCCGCGTTCGCCGCACCGCCCTCGATGGCGGCGATCCGGTCGAGCCAGACGGCGGTCGGGTAGGTCTTGACCGTCTGCATCTTCGCCTTGAGCGTGGCGTCGGCCGTTTTGGCGATCGTGCCGTCCACCAACTTGGCATAGTCCGGGTTGACGTACGCGCTCGCACCGGCGAACGGGTTGTCGACGTGAGCCTCGGCCGCCGCGGCGGCCGGGACAGACGGGGCGAAGAGGCTACCGGGTACGACGAGGGCGGCGGCCGCCATCACTGAGGCCGTGGCCACGGCCAGGGCGGACACCGCGGATCGGTGTCGTAAGAAGAGTTTCACGAGGGTCCTTCGGTCGGCTGATGCGGCACGGTCTGTGCGGGCGCGGGCTGCCACGCCTTCGAGGTGTCCCATTCCGGCCATGTCGGCGGTACAGCGGTCAGCCGGGGCCGGGAAACCCGTCGCAGGGTTCGAGGAGAAGGTGGCGTCCCGAACGTCGGCAGCGTCCTTGCGGTGGGAGCGCTCCCACACGAGAAGGTGGCACACACCGGACGCCGGGGGAAGACACGCGTACCGATGAAACCGTTCCCGGCGTTCTTACCGGGACTTCGGAGGACGGTTTCAGGACACCGGTGTCCCGATCCAGGCGGTCGATTCCGATAGGACTACGCAGCCCCCTATGCGTCTACGCGTTCACCGCAAGCGACGCACCCCCACCCGCACCCCGCCACGAGCGACACCGTGACCGGGGTGGGCCCTCCCCCGGAGACGATGCTGTGCCCGCCCCCTGGGGGAACGGGCACAGCGGCCCGACCAGCGCTATCGGCCCGGTCGAATCATGCGACTTCAGTGGTCAGGGTGCCCACGGGGCTGCGAGAGTCCAGCTGCTGTCGGCGGTGAGGGTCTGCGGCCGATCGAAGCCGCCGCTGCCATCGCCGGAAGCAAGGTGCACCGCGGACTCGTAGTGGCGGATGTAGGAGCCGGGAATGTTCAACGACTCGAAGGTGACACCCGTTCCGCCGACCCCCGGACGGGCGCAGAACGTGGCGTCCTGGCGGAACAGCGCCGAGTTGTCGCCCGGCGAGTTACGCACCCGGCTGTCGGCGTGCCGCAGGAACTGACCGGGGAAATTGACCGACTCGAAGGAGTAGCAGGACGAGTCGGCGAGCCCGCGCCGCACGGTGTACGTCGCGTCCTGTTTGAGCGTGGAGCCGCTGCCGGCGTCGACGATCTCGGTGTAGGCCAGGCTGTCGGCATGCCGCAGGTAGCGGTTGGTGTGGCCCCACGTGGCCACGCGCAGTGACCGTCGCACATCGGTCGGCAGGACCACGGAACTGCGCCAAAGAGCGGGTTCGCCGGTGTTCCAGGTCGCGTCGGCGTTGAAGCCGGTGGGGGTGTCCCAGGCGTTCGGGCCACCACTGCGGGCCAGGTGGACGTCGTCGGCATAGTGCCGCAGGTAGCTGCCGGGGTAGTTGAGTGATTCGAAGGATGTGCCACCTGCGGCGAGTCCGGGTCGGCTGCACCACGTGGCATCCGCCTCGAAGGAGCCGCCGGTGGGCGCGTCGAGGCGCACCCGGCTCTCGGCGTGCCGGAGGTAGCGGCCGGGTTGGTTGACCGATTCGAACGAGTAGCAGCGCGGGTCGGCCAGACCGGCGACCGTACGGTAGGAGGCGTCCTGACGGGCGCCGTCGGCCGAGGTCGCGCTCAGCACATCGGTGCGGGCCGTCGAGTTCGTGTGCCGGAGGTAGCGGTCGGTGTGGCCGGCCGTGGTCACCTTGAACGACCGGACATGTCCGAGGGTGTGGCTCGGATTGGCGTTGAGGTTCCGCGAGGCGCCGATGAGGGCACTGTGTGCCGCGCGCAGTTGGTTGGTGTCGACCTTCTGTACACGCCGGTCGTAGGTGAGAAGTCCGTTGTACTCGCCCTCCACGTCGGTGATCTCGGTGTAGACGTAGGCGGACAGCCCCTTGGTGGTCATGAGCTGTTGTACGTCGCGGACCATGCCGGTGTAGCGATCGTTGAGCTGCTCCCGGCTGGACACCTGCTCGTACGCGAAGAACTGACCGTTGGGGCTGTACTCGTGGCCGGGGGTGCGCAGGCCGACGCCGCCGAACTCGCCCAGGACGGAGATGCGGGAGTCCGAGGGGCGTGGCGCGTCGGGTCCGGTGTAGACGTGCCAGTCGATCATGTCGCCGGTGCCCGGGTCGCCCTTGGAAACACAGCAGTTGTAGCCGCTGTGCGCGTTCATCAACCGGGAGGGGTCGTAGTTCTCCAGGTCGGTGGTGATGCGCTTGGTGGCGTTCAGGTCCCACTCGCCCCAGCCCTCGTTGAACGGGACATAGGAGACGACGGCCGGGGAGAAGCGGTGCTCGTCGATGATCTCGCGTGCCTCGGTCTCCAGTTGTGCGGCCTGCGCCGGCGTGCGGTTCTGGTCGAAGGCCGGCGTGGAGGGTATGTCCTGCCACACCAGCAGTCCGAGCCGGTCGGCGTGGTGGTACCAACGCGCGGGTTCAACCTTGATGTGCTTGCGCACCATGTTGAATCCGAGGTCCTTGTGCTTCTGGAGGTCGGAGACCAAGGCCGCGTCGGTAGGCGCCGTGTACAGGCCGTCCGGCCAGAAGCCCTGGTCAAGGGTGCCTATCTGGAAGACGAATTCACCGTTCAGAGTGGGGCGCATGACCCCGTTGACCATCTTCTTGCCGATCTCGCGCATACCGAAATAGCTGGTGACGCTGTCAACGGCGGCGCCGGAGGCATTGCGCAGGGTCACTCGCAGGTCGTAGAGGAAGGGGTCGTCGGGGGACCAGCGGCGAGCGTCGGGCACCGGTACGGAGAACTCGGTGAAGGCCCCGGTGGCCTGGCCGACCAGCTGGGAGCCGGACAGGGCTTCGGCCCGGACGGTGTGGCTACCGACGTTGCCGCGGGTGAAGACGCGGACCCGTGCCGTGTTGGTCGCCAGGTCGGGACGGATGTCGACCGAGTAGATGGAGGAGGCGGGGGTGGGCTCCAGCCAGACGGTCTGCCAGATGCCGGACGACGGCGTGTAGAAGATGCCGCTGGGGTCGTTCACCTGCTTGCCGACCGGCTGCTTCTCGCCTCGCCCGTCGGTTGGGTCGTAGACGCGCACGATCAGCTCGTTCGCCCCGCTCCTGAGCTGGGGCGTGATGTCGACCTCGAAGCGGTCGTAGCCGCCCCTGTGTGTGGTGACCTGGGCACCGTTGACCCAGACGGTGGCTTCGTAGTCGACGGCACCGAAGTGCAGTTGGACGCGCTGTCCGGCCCAGTTCTGGGGGACGGTGAAGGACCGCTTGTAGAACATCAGGTCACGGTTGTCGTTGCGCATGATGCCGGAGAGCGCCGACTCCACCGGGTAGGGCACGAGGATGCGCTCGGGCAGGGTCTGGCCCACGGGCGGTGCCGCGTTGCGGTTGACGTTGCCCGACCCGTCGACAGGCGGGTTGAGGAACTCCCATTCCCCGTTGAGCGACTGCCAGTCCGGCCGTGTCATCTGCGGTCTCGGGTATTCCGGCAGGGGATGGGTGGTAGACACCTGATCGGTCCACGGGGTGGTCAGCGGCGGGGCCTTGGGCACCACGGCGGCGGAGGCGGTTCCGGTGAGGAGAGGACCTCCGGCCATCACCAGCAGAGCCACCAGACAAGCGACGACGCGTCGCATCGAACTCCTCCAGGCAGGACGGCGCAGGACTCCGGCGCGTCGCGTGGCGAAGAGGTGTGGCCGCGTGCGGGGAATCCGTGCGGGGTTGGGTGAGAGGTGGAACGCAAGGAAGCGGGGGACGCCCCAAACCTCGTGCCAGGCAGGGACGTTGAAGCCGAGGCACCGGGAACGTAACACGGAACATACTCGAAAGGAATCACTCAGCAACCATCAACAATCAAACTTTCCAACCACTCAATACCGCTCGTCCACCGACCAGTTGCCTGCGAACACGACGCCGATCAGCAGGTGCCCGACGCGAAGCAGCGGATCGGGAAGACGCGTTGTCGTCAGCATCAGCCGCGAGGGCGGAGCCCGTACCGGCCGGCACCGCGCAGCAGGCCCCGCACCCTGTCCGGCAGCGCTCCGATGGATCGCTGGAGTGCGATCGCCTGCGCGAGCAGCCGGTAGATCCGCTCGGACAGGGCGGGATCCGCGTTTCCCGTTCCGAACAGGCTGTCCTCGACCTCGTCGATGTCGTTCGTCAGCCCGGGGACGACGGGCGCGCAGCCGTCGACGATCGTGTCGAGGAACGCCGTGAGCATCGCCTCGGGTCCGGTGCTGAGGAGCTGCGGTTCCGCTTAGGGGGCGTCGCGGGCCGCCGACAGGTCGGGCACATCGCCGTGCCGGACCGTGATGACGAACTGCGGCTTCCCTTCGGTCTGGATGCGGCCGTCGATGGTCGTCATCGAGCCGCCCCTTCGCCGCCATCGGCTCGCGGTACCGGGATCAGAACGCTCTGCACGGCAGGCCCGACGAGCGTGATCAGCCTTTCGCGTTCCGCCTCGCTGAGAGTGGGAACGCCGACAACGCCCCGTCCCACCACGAGCCCGACGAGCATCGACGACACGATCCCGACCCGGAGCGTCACGTCGTCGTCCGGGGAGCGCGACGCGAGAGCGTCCACGAGGAGTCGTTCTTGGAGGAACTCGCGGAGTTGGCCGTTCGCCCCGTCGTTGGCGATGGCTCCGCGGAGCATCGCCATGAGCGGCTCCGAGCTCCGTACATCCTTCTCCCACACGTCGAAGAAGGCGCGGACGACGCGTTCCCCCAGGCCGTTCTCCTCGCCCTCGAACGCGGCGCTGAAGCGTGTCAGCGCGTCCGCGGGAACGGACATGACGGCGGCGAACAACTCGTTCTTGGAGCGGAAGAACTGCATCACCAGCGACGCGTCCACCCCGGCGTCGGCCGCGACCCGCCGGATCGTGGTCGCGGTGAAGCCGTCGGTCGCGAATCGGGCGCGGGCCGCGGCGAGGATTGCCTGCCGCGTCGAGTTCGGCCCCGGTCGCCGTCCGCGACGGGCGGTGGTCGGATTCGTGTGAGCGGTCATGACCCAAAACTACTGCCCGATCACTAACTCAACAGCTGTTGAGTTATCGGATTCGCGGACGTACGCTCGATTCGTCGGCAGAAACCGCCTGCGGACGGAGACATGCGAGGAGCTCACCATGAGTGACATCCACCAGGTATTCACGCCCTCCCAGCCCCTCGAGCAGGGCGCTCGGTACGGAATCCTGAGCGGCTTCGAGCCCGGCACCCGGACCCTGGCGGCGGGCTTCCAGATCGCCCCGCCGTTCAAGCCGCTGCCCGTGGAGATCGTGTTCGAGAAGGATGTGGCGGTCACCCTTCGTGATGGCGTGACGATCCACGTGGACCTCTTCCGGCCCGCCGGGGCCGAGCGGGTGCCGGTCATCGTGGCGTGGAGCCCGTACGGCAAGGGCCAGGGGACCTCCGCCAGCGTGATGGGCATCTTCGGCATGGTCGGGCTGGACAACGGGGTCGTCTCGGGCCTGGCGAAGTTCGAGGGACCGGACCCGGCGTACTGGTGCGCGCAGGGCTACGCGATCTGCAACCCCGACATCCGGGGCGTCGTCGACTCGGAGGGCGACAGTGTCCTGTGGGACCGGCAGGAGGGCCGGGACTGCTACGACCTGATCGAGTGGCTGGGTGTCCAGGACTGGTGTACCGGCAAGGTAGGCATGAGCGGCACGTCCTATCTCGCGGTCTCCCAGTGGTTCACCGCGGCCGAGCAGCCCCCGCACCTGGCGGCGATCAACCCGTGGGAGGGCGTGAGCGACGTCTACCGTGACCTGGTGATGCGCGGCGGCCTGCCGGACACCGGGTTCGCCGAGCAGCTCCAGAACAACAGTTTCCGGGGCAAGGGCCGGCGGGAGGACATCCTCGCCGAAGCCGAGCAGTGCCCCCTGATGAACGAGCTGTGGGAGAACAAGATCCCGCAGTTCGAGAAGATCGACGTGCCCGCCTATGTCGTCGCCAGTTACTCCAACACCTTGCACACCGCGGGCACCTTCCGTGCCTGGCGCCGGATGGCGTCCGAGGACAAGTGGCTGCGTGTCCACAACAGTCAGGAATGGCCCGACTACTACGACGCGGAGAACACGGAGGACCTGCGCCGGTTCTTCGACCGCTTCCTCAAGGACGAGGACAACGGATGGGAGCAGACGCCCCGCGTGCGCTACTCCCTCCTCGACCTCCAGGGCGGCGACGAGGTGAACGTACCGGCGGACCAGTTCCCGCCGGCGGACGTCACCCCGGTGAAGTATTACCTCGACGGGCTCTCGCGGGGCATGGCCACGGCAGGGCCCGCCGTCGGGGCGACGGCGGACTATGCCGTGGGCGCCAACCCGGGCCAGGTGTCGTTCGTGACGCGCTTCGACCAGAAGACCGTGCTGGTCGGTTACCCGAAGGCGCATCTGTGGGTCGAGGCGGAGGGCGCGGACGACATGGACCTGTTCCTCCTCATCCAGAAGCTCGACGCGTACGGCACGCCGCTCCAGGCGTTCACCGTGCCCAACCACAACGCGCGGGTGCACGACGTCACCGAGCACGGAGCCTCGATCCTGCGCTACAAAGGGGCGGACGGACGGCTGCGCGTCTCGATGCGCCACTTGGACGAGAAGCTGTCGACCGAGGACGTCCCCGCCCACAGCTTCGACCGAGTCGAGAAGCTCTCCCCCGGCGAGATCGTGGACGTCGAGATCGACCTGCTCCCAGTCGGACTCACCTTCCGCCCGGGCGAGCAGCTGCGCCTCGTCGTCAGCAGCCGGTCACTTCTGGGCACGATGATGCCCGGAAACCGCGAATACACCACGCCCCACGGCGGTCGCCACATCGTCCACACCGGAGGCGACCGGGCCTCGTACCTCCAGCTGCCGGTCATGCCCGCGTGACCGCCCTGCGCACGAAGGGTCCGCCCTGCCCTGCCCGGCAGGGCAGGTGACCGACCGTGCCGGGCAGGGCTTGGTTCATGCACGGGCGCCGCGGCGATCGCGCCGGGCGGGGCGATCTGCCCCACCGGGTGGGCCGCGGCGAACGGGGACGCCTCCGCCCTGGTGGACGCGGCCGACACGCTGAACTGTGACGAGTTCGCGTTCGCCTCCACCTACAACAGCGGCGGCATGTCATCCGCCGAGGGCGGCCTGAACCCCGCCCTGCTCCCGGGCGGGACCACCCCGACGGGTGCAGCGTGTATCGGCACCTACGCCTAGAAGCACGGCAGCATGGTCCACCTGTTCTCCCTGAACGGCACCGACCCCACGTTCAGCGAGGTGTGCGGCCGATCGGCCATCTCCGGCATGCACAACCAGGAATCCATGGGCAACCACTCGCGACGTTCATGCGGGACATGCGGATCATGGACAAGGACGCGTACTGGCTGGACACACGGATGGATGACGCCGGCACCTGCACGTACGGCATCGGCGGCGGTCAGCCGGTGATCTGCAAGCTGGCCGCGGAGTAACACCCCTGGCCTCAACGGCATCGGCCCCCACCCTGCGATCGAGGTGGGGGCCGGTCGCATGTACGCGGCAGACGGTCAGGCCGGAGCGATGAGGACACCGGGAAGGTCACCGGCCTCCACGGCGTCCCGGTCGATGGCCACGCCCGTGTAGGCGCCCACGGCGGTGAACACCAGCCCGGGCAGGCGCTCGCCATGCTCCTCGAAGTACGCGACGACTTCAGCCTCACTGGCCTCAGGCATCGACGGGAACACCGCGCCCGCGGCGGTGAGGGCGGCATCCAGAGCCGAGCCCTGCCCAGTGTCGGTGCCGAACTCAACCCGGTACGCGCAGGCATCGGGCGCATGGATGATCACCGGAGCGCTGAAACGGTTGGCGGTCAGGCAGAGGATCGCTTCACCCTCGCAGGGAAGCATCGACTCGGCCTTGCCCCGGTAGCCGGTCGCCCTACCCCAGTTCTCCAGCACGTACGTCCACTCACCGCACGTGCCGTACATGGCGACGTTGAGGTGAGAGGAGGGCCGGCCCGGCTGCCCGGCCGGTGCGCGCAGCTCCCTGCACGGAGTGCGCGCGGCCAGCTCGTCGAGGCCGGCGCCCAGGTTGATGAGGAACTCGTCGGTCTCCACGCCCCGGGCCAGGGTCAGCGAGATACCGCCGAGCATGCCGGGCAAGCCGATGAAGGGGTGTGGTGGTGTGCGCCGATCCACGCGATGCCGTCACTCATGCCGGTCAGACTATCGGCCGCTACCGGCGGCGGTCCTGGTGGTGGCAACGGGCCCGGACGGCACCGTCTGCGCAGGCCGTCAAAGCCAGCAGAACCGTCCTCGTGCCCTCGGTCGGCAAACGGGAAAATCCTCCGCAACTGCCGCCAGAAAGGAGACGGCCCCACACGCCGTCCAGGCCGTCGCCATCATGCACAACCTCGCCATGACAGGCTGAACCACCGGGTCAAACACCACTGTGCCCCGCAGTATGCGGATCGGGGCTTCGCCATGGCCGTCGCCAGCGGCGGAGCGGCCAGACCGTCTTTAGGTTTCCCCAGGTCAGCGCACTCGCCCGCGCGCCTTCAGCGGGGTCGTGGGCAGTTCCGGGGCGGACAGCCGGGCGCCGTCGTAGCCCTGCACCTCGCCGAACCGGGAACCCTCCTCCCAGTCCTTTCGCGCCTGTACGATCTCCTCACCGGATCGGGCGATGAAGTTCCAGAACATCACGAGCTCCTCCTCGAACGGCTCGCCGCCCAGGAGCATCAGCCCGGCGTCGGAGGCGGCGCGCAGCGGGAGTTCGGTGCGGCCGCAGCCGAGGTAGAGCATCGAGCCGGGGAGCACGGGTACGCCGTCGACCTCGGCCTCGCCCGACATGGACAGGACCGCGTACTCGAAGTCGGGGTTCAGGGGGAGGCGGGCCTCGGCGCCACCGGTCAGGGACACGTCGGCGCCGACGATCGGGGTGTACGCGGTGCCGGGCGAGGCCGCCCCGTCCAGTTCGCCGAGGATGACGGTGGCGGCCAGGCCGGGGGCGGTGACGACGGGCAGGTCCGTGTGGTGCTGGAAGTGTGGCTCGATGTTGCGGTGGGCTTCCGGGAGGGCCACCCAGAGCTGCGCCCCGTGCAGGAGCCGGGCATGGCCCTTCGGGCTCTCCTCGGAGTGGCTGATGGCGCGGCCCGAGGTCATCAGGCCGAGCTCGCGGGGGCGTACCGTCTGCAGACTGCCGAGGCTGTCCCGGTGGAGCACCTCCCCGTCGTGGAGCCAGCTGACGGTCTGGAGGCCCATGTGCGGGTGCGGCGGGACCTGCATGCCCGGCTCGTCGGCGATGTCGTCCGGCCCGTAGTGGTCCACGAAGGCCCACGCGCCCACCATGCGCCGGCCGAGGTTGGGCAGCAGGCGGCGGACCTCGGTGCCCTCGCCCAACTGAACGCGGCGCGGGGCCAGAAGCTCACGGACGGGCTCGGCGACGACGAACCCCCGGCCTCCGCAGACGGAGGGCGCGGCCTGGCGATCGAGATTGCTCATGGCGCTCAACCTATTCCCGTGGGGGCGTGAGGCACCGGGTCCCACGCCAAAATTTTAGTGGAATGTTCAACCATTGTGCGGTGTTGTCATGGCTGAACGTACGGCGGGGCGGTCCGGGAGCGGCCCGCCCACACGAAGGAGGGCACGTGAGCGAGACCGAGACCTACTACGAGTTCGGCACCGCCGCCGACCGGTGGGACCGGGCGCAGATGTTCTTCGAGGCCAAGGAGTACCTGACGGCCGCGCGGATCCTGGGCGGACTCGTCGAGGAGGCGCCGGAGCAGGTCGCGCCGCGGCTGCTGCTGGCCCGCTCCTACTACCACTCCGCCCGGCTGGGAAAGGCCGAGGAGGAGCTGCGCAGGGTGCTGGAGCTCGACCCGGTGGAGACGTACGCGCACCTCATGCTGGGCCGGACCCTGGAGCGCCAGGGGCGGAACGCCGACGCGGCGCCGCACCTGCGGATGGCCGCCGCCCTGACCGGCGACTTCGGCCCCGGTGCCGCGCGCTCCTGAGCCGCCGCCGCACATCACCGGCCGGGCCCGCATCCCTCGGTGCGGGCCCGGCCTCCTTTACCCGTCGGTACGAGCATCGGACAATGCGATCTCCAGGACGAAGGGGTGGGAGATGCACGGATCCAGGAGCGCCGCGTTACGCCCGGCGCGGTCGGCCGCGTCACCTCGGGTGCGGTCGGCCGCGCTGCGCCGGGCGACGTCGGCCGCGCTCATCGGGCTGGCCGTGGCGGCTTCGGCCGGCTGCTCCGGCAGCGACGACGGGCGGGGCGGGGAGGCGGCGGAGCAGACCGCTCGCCCGCCGGGTACCCACAGCTGGACCGGCAGACCGTGCGACCTCCTCGCGGGCGCGGCGCCCGCCGAGGGCTTCAGCCTCGGCAGCACCACCGACTCCGCCTCCCCCGACGCCCGGGAGGACATCGGCGAGAACGGCACACGGCCGCTCTACCGGCAGACCGGCTGTCTCGCTGACCTGAAGGCCGCGGACGGAGAGTTCTGGAAGCTCAGCACCACGGCCTCGGTGTACGAGGACCCCGAGCCCGCCCGTCACGCCTACCGCGTCAAGGAGGATCTCGACCGCGCTCACGGGCGCGGGCCCGAGAGGGTGCACGACGCCGCCTACGCGATACCGGCCGACGACCGGGGCCGTCCCGGCCGCACCCTCCTTCTGTGGAACGGGGACCTCGTGCTCACGGTCTCCGCGTACGCACCGCACGGGAGCACGGAACGCGAGGTGCGGGAGGACCTCGAACGGATCGTCGGGAACGCGGCACGCCGCACGGAGGACGGCCTGCGCGATCACGCCGCCTCCTCCCCCGCCCCCTGACACCCCGCCACCTGCGAGATCGCGGCGATGCCCATCATCGTCGCTACCCGCCATCAGCCCCGCCCGCACGCGGCAGCACCCGCCGGATACCTCCCGGCGGGTGCTGTCGCGTGCGTGTCCGGTGCGTCAGTGCGTGCGGGTGCGAACGGGCTCAGCTCACCGCACTCATGGCGCGAGGCGTCGCCGCACGTGCGCCGGGCGTCAGAAGCCGTTCGGTGAGATGACCGAAGACGATGCCGAAGGTGCTCCACAGCGTCGCCTGGACCGCCAGCGTCGACAGCCGGAACTCCCACAGCAGTCCGGCCGGGAAGTCCTTGCCCACCTCGTCGAAGGAGGGCAGGAAGGCATAGGCGAGGCCGATCAGCAGGACGAAGCCGGCGGCGGCCGCGATGCTCGCGTTCCAGTTGCCCAGACGCGGGGCGAGCCGCTTGCCGATGATGACGGCGGCGACGGCCAGCAGCACGCTGAGGGCGACCATCAGGAAGAACAGAGCGGTGCGCTTGCCGATGGTGTCGGGGTTGCCGACGGCAGGCGGGTTCGCCGGGTACTTGAGGAACGGCACGACGTAGACCGTGAGCAGCGCGGCGCCCGCGATCAGCGCCGCTGTGGCCCGGGGGCCGAAGCCGCCGATGCGGCCCAGGGCGTAACAGAACACCAGGGCGGCGATCCCGCCCACGGCGACGCCGAAGACCAGGACGCCGGTGGCGAGTCCACCGGTGGCCTGCATGGTGCGGCTGACCAGTTCCTCGCCGCCGCCGTGGTCGTGGCTGCGGGCCTCTTCGAGGGCGATGGCCGCGTCCACCTGGGACTCACCGAGGAAGTAGGCGACCACGAGCGCGAGGGCGCCCGCGATCAGGCCCGCGAGCATGCCGCGCACGAGCAGGGCTCTGACAGATATGGAGTTCACGATGGTTTCCTGATTTCTCTTGCTTGCCGCGTCCGCCGATTGCCTGGGGGATGATTCCCTTGCGGGTCCCCTGGTTTCGCAGGTGTCTCAGTGGCAGGGGAAGCCGAGCAGGTGGCGGCCGTCGTGAACCCACTCGTGGACGCCTTCGCCCGATATGAGTGCGGTGGCGCCCTGTTCGGCGCCGACGAAGTACAGCAGGACGAGCATGAGAATGCCGAAGAAGACCGCCCACGGGGCGAGGGCCTTCGCCGAGATCGGGGTGATCTCGGATGTCCCCGTTGCGGGAACGGCGGACTGTGCCATGGCAGTACCTCCTGTGGGAACACGCGTCCCTGTCGTGGTGCCTCAGACGAAGGTGCCGGGTCTGACTTCCCGCCCGAAGGCGGGTTCACAGTGGCGCGACCGTGCCGGATTCTCAACCGGACTTCCGTCACACCCTCGTCATGGTCGACGTGACCATACCGCCTGTACGCAGGCGCCGCCATGGTCAAATGTGCAGCGTCACGGAGCACGGATTCCTTGGGGCGACAGGGCTGCGGTCCCCCGGACGCAGGGTTGAGGGCAGGGACATGACAGTACGGGTGATGTTGATCTCACCGGCGATGAACGCGGCGCTGCGGGAGGCGCGCTTCGACGGCGACTCCCCCCTCGACCGGTCCGGCCGGGAGAGCGCGCGGGCGGCCGCCGGCGCGGTGCCGGCGGCCGGGCTCGCGTTCAGCGGCCCCTCCGGCCGGTGCCGCGAGACCGCCGAGGCGCTCGGCCTGGGGGCGGCACGGACCGAACCGGCCCTCGGCGGCTGGGACCTGGCGCGCTGGGCCGGCCGCCGCCTCGACGAGGTGGCGGCCGCCGAACCCGCGGAGGTGGCCGCCTGGCTCGGCGACCCCGCGGCGGCCCCGCACGGTGGCGAGTCGCTGCGCGACCTGGTCGGGAGGGCCGGGGACTGGCTGGACTCCCTCGGCGGACCGGACGCACCCGGCGCGAGCATCCTGGCGGTGGCCGAGGCCGCCGTCGTCCGGGCGGCGGTCGTCCACGGCCTGCGGCTGCCGACGGAGGCGTTCTGGCGGCTCGACGTCGCCCCGCTGACGCTGACCGGACTCAGCGGGCGCTCCGGCCGGTGGAACGTCGGGCTCGGACGCCCCCTGACCGCTCCCCCGGCCGGCTGAACGTCACATACCGGCGCCCGCACGCCAGTCGGGCCGGACCAGCACGGCCGTGGCGACGATGTCGTCCTCGATCCGCCAGCGCCCGTGAAGCGTCGTCGGCAGGGCCGGGTCGGTGAGGAGCAGACGGGCGGTGAAGGTCCCGTCGGCGGTGAGGTGACCCCGGTGCCCTTCGCCGCCGACCGGGCCGCCCACGTCACCCACGCCGTCTGCCCGATGGAACGTCAGATCCGCCTCGGTGAAGTCCAGTTCGACGCCGGTGACCGGGTACCAGGTCTTGAAGACACTCTCCTTGGCGCTGAACAGGAGACGGTCCCAGTGGATGGCGCCCGAGCCTTCCGGCATCTGCGGCCCGATCCGCTCACGTTCGGCCGGCAGGGTCACCAACTCCCGTACGCCGTCGGGGAGCGGGGCGTGCGGCTCCGCGTCGATGCCCAGTGACAGCACGTCCGTCGCACGGGCCAGCGCGGCCGCGCGGTACCCGGCGCAGTGGGTGAGGCTGCCGACGATCCCCTCCGGCCACAGGGGTCTTCCCCGGTGGCCGTGGAGCACGGGCACGGGCGGCAGGCCGAGTCCGGCCATGGCGCGCCGGGCGCAGGCGCGGGCCGTCGCGAAGTCGTTCCTGCGTTTGGCCACGCTCTTGGCGACCAGCGCCTCCTCCTCCGGGAAGAGGGTTCCGTCCGGGACGCTCTCCGCGCGGGTGGCCGCGCAGGAGACGTCGGCGGTCAGCAGCCGCTCGATCACGAGGAGCCTCCGGGGATGCGCCGCTGGGCGGACGGTTCCGCGTCGGTGCCGGCCGCTGGGGCGGGTTCGCCCTCGTAGGGGAGGATCTGCCGCAGCAGGCCGCGCGGATGTCCCCGCTCGCGCCACTCCCTGGGGTAGCCGATGGAGACCTCCTCGAAGCGCACCCCGTCGTACCAGGTCGTACGGGGGATGTGGAGGTGGCCGTAGACGACGGCGGTGACGTTGAAGCGGCGGTGCCAGTCGGCGGTCAGTTCGGTGCCGCACCACTGTGCGAACTCCGGGTACCACATCACCGACGTGGGTTCTCGGACGAGCGGCCAGTGCCCGGCGAGGACGAGCGGTATCCGCGAGTCGTGCTCCGCGAGACGGCGTCCGGTCTCGGCGACCCGGGCCCGGCACCAGTCGTCCCGGGTCGGGTAGGGGTCCGGGTGCAGGAGGTATTCGTCGTTGCAGACGATGCCCGACTCGTGTGCGACGGCGAGCGACTCCTCCTTCGTGTGCGTTCCCGGGGCGCGGAAGGTGTAGTCGTACAGGAGGAAGAGCGGCGCGATGGCCACCGGTCCGTCCGGGCCCGGCCAGAGCGGGAAGGGGTCCTCCGGAGTCGACACTCCGAGCTCCCGGCAGAGCTCGACGAGGTGGTCGTAGCGGGCCTGGCCGCGCAGTTGGACCGGGTCTCTGGCCACGGTCCACAGCTCGTGGTTGCCGGGGGTCCAGATCACGTGGGCGAAGCGTTCGGCGAGGAGTGCGAGCGCCCACCGGATGTCCTTCGGCTGCTCCGCCACATCGCCCGCCACGATCAGCCAGTCGGCGTCGGACGTCGGATACAGGGACTCGACGATGGGCCGGTTGTCGGTCACCGCCGCGTGCAGGTCGCTCACGGCCAGCAGACGACCCTCGCCCCGCTGTCGGGACCCGTCGCCCGGGGACGGTGCGGCGGCGGGAGCACCGTGCGGTGCGAGGTCGCTCGGAGGAGTCATGGGCGCTGGGTTCCTGATCTGTCGGCGGTCGTCCGGCTCCGTCCGCACGGTGGGGAGCCCCTGGGAACGTAGCCTCTCACGCCCCCCTCCCGGCTCTCCCGGGGTTTCGGGGTGCGGCCACGTCGCGGGGAGGGCGGCCGGGCGGTGGGAGACGTTCCGTCAGTCGGGGGCCGTGGGCCGGACGGTCGCGGCCGGCGCGACGGTGCTCACGCACAGGACGGCCGGCAGGAAAGCGAGCACCGGCACGGGACGGCCGGATCGGCGCGGAGAGACGGAGCCCCGCACGGGCCCGAGCGGGTTCGCCGTTGGTTCGGCGCTCACTCACCCAGCCTATGCGGAATGTCAGATTTTATGCATGAATGATGAGATTCAGGAGTTGAGGAGCCCGCTGTGCACTCCGTCCACCTGGCCGTGCTGATGACGAGTCACGACCGCCGCGCGCGGACGCTGTCCGCGCTGCACGCCCTGGAGGAGCAGCGCGGGCTGCCCGCCGGGACGACGCTGGGCGTGCATCTCGTGGACACCGGCAGCACCGACGGTACGCCGGAGGCGGTCCGGCTGCGGCATCCGGCCGTCGAGGTCATGTCGGTGGGCGCGGACGTCCTCCGCAACCAGGCGCTGCGCATCGCGAGCCGCAACAGCCGCAGCGGTGGCGGAGGCGGCGGCCCGCTCGGCGGTGAGCCGGGCGGGCCGAGCCACGCGTGGACGCATCAGCTGTGGCTCGACGACGACGTCGAGCTGTTCCGGGACGCCCTCGCGACGCTGCTGCGCACATCGGCGGCGGCCGGGGCCGGCACAGTCGTCGTCGGCGCGGTGCGGAACGCGTACGGGGATACGGTGTACTCCGGACGGCGGGGCAGGTCCCTGATCCTCGTCGAGCCCGGCGAGCACCGGCCCGAGCGCTGCGACACCTACGACGGGCGGGTGGTCCTGGTCCCCCGTGCCGTGTACGACGCCGTCGGGGACCCCGACAAGGTCTTCCGCCACCGGATGGGCGACTACGACCACGGCCGGCGCGCACGGCGGGCCGGGGTGAGTGCGCTCGTCGCCCCGGGGCATGCCGGTGAGTGCGTGGGCGGGCCGGACGCTCCCGGCTCCCGGGAGCCGGGGATCGGCGTCCGGGAGGCGCTGCGCCGGGTGACCTCCGTACGGGAGCTGCCGCCGCGGCAGTGGTGGGTGTACTGCCTGCGGCACACGTGGCCGTGGGCGCCGTATCTGATGGTCTCCCCGTACGCGCGCACCGCGGCCCGTGCCACCCTCGGCCGGCTGCGGGGGTGATCACGGACCGGGCGGCGTCAGCCCCGTTCTGCCGCGACCCCGGCGGCTTCGGCCGTGGGGCGACCGGTGGGCGGGGGCGGCACGGTGGGGTGCCCCGCAGCGGTCCTGGCGGTGCCGGCGGGCGCGCCCTTCCCGGCGGCAGACCCCCTGCCGGCCGGTGCGGAGGCCGCGGCGGGAATCGCGGCGCCGGTGGCGGGCGCCGCGGTGCGCCGGGCGGTGGAGGCACGGGGCGGGGCCGTGCGGGACGCGGCTGTACGGGGCGTGGAGGTGCGGGACGGGGTTGTGCGGGACGGGCCGTACGCCGGAATCCTCAGCAGGGCGAACACGGCGGCCGCCGTCCCCGCCAGCGGCAGGAGGAGGAACGCGGGGTGCAGCAGCTCCGCGTGGACCAGCGTCCCGGTGGCCACGGGCACCCCCGCCCACAGAGCCATCAGGACCGCCGTGCCCGGCACGGTGACACGGACCCGGCGCAGGCGGTGCGCGATGTGGTCGTCCGTGTCGCGCAGCGGGGAACGTGCCGCGCGGCGGCGGGAGACCAGGACCAGGGCGGTGTCGGCGAGGGCCACCGTGGCCAGAGCCGGGAGCGCGGCCCACGCGGCGCGGCCCGACGGGGCGGCCGCCTGGAGCAGCGCTCCGGAGGCCGCCAGCGCGAATCCGGTGAACTGCGCACCGCACGCGCCGAGCTGGAGGCGCGCGGGGTGCCAGTTGTGGAGCAGGAAGCCCGCGAGGCCCGCCGCCAGGGCCGCCGGAAGCAGGGCGAGGGCGGGGCTCCCGCCGACGGCGGCGCACGCGAGCAGCCCGGCGGCGGTGATCACGCCGATCGCGGTCAGCACCCCGTCGACCTGGTCGAGCAGGGCGAACGCGTTGGTGACGAGGACGATCCAGAGCACGGCCAGGACGCCCGCCGCCGGTGAAAGGCCGGAGAGGCAGACCACGAGGACCGCGGCGGCCGTCTGTACGGCGAGGCGCAGGGCGACCCACAACGGCTTCAGGTCGTGGACGAGACCGAGGGCGGCCACGATTCCGGCCCCCGCGAGCAGCCCCGTGACGGAGCCCGCCGCGTCGTCCGCCGCGCCGAGCCAGAGGGCCGCACCGGTCGCCGTGCCGACGCCGAGCACGGCCGTCGCACCGCCTGTCCTGCGCAGCGCTTCGGCGCGTGGCGCCCGCCCGCCCGGTTCGTCCGGGACGCGGGGGCGAAGCGCCACGCGGCGGGCGCTCTTGGCGAGTGCGACCGTGATGAACAGCGCGGCCACACCGGAGGCGATGATCCCCAGCACGTTCACCTGCCCTGCCTTTCCTCGTTCGTGACCTGCGGCGCGGGATGCCGGACGGCCGGTGGAACGGCGGCCGCCCGGCCCGGCCGGTGGTGGGCCGGGGGGACACAGGACGCCACTCGGGTGGCGTTTCTCCCCAACCTACGGGCCAATGTCCACATTCACCCTAAATAACACGAAAAGGGCGACGTATTGTTCTGCCACCCGCCTGCGGGAGGACACCGGCGAACCGGTCGGCGCCCCGCAAAAAGACCCGGCGCGAGGGGAGTTGGCAGCCCCGACGGCCGGAGGGGCCGTCAGCCCCCCGGGTCCCGTTCGGCGTTGCGCTCGGCGGCGGCGTGCCACCAGCGGGGCGGAGAGGGGCCGGTGATCACGGCGGTGGGCTGCTCGGGGTGCAGGCCGAGGGCGCGCAGCGCGGCGGCGTCGACCCGGACGGCGTACCAGCCGCGCCCGTGCCCGTCCGCGCCGATGCCGCAGGCGAGGTCGCAGCGGATCAGCTCCCCGGCGAAGGGCATCCAGTCGATGCCGCGGTCACGCAGTCAAGCGCGGAGGGCCGCCGGGGGCCGCGGGCCGCCCGGCAGGTTCTCGTACGACACGACGGTCACCCACGCGGCACCCGTCCCGCTCCCCGGCTTCTCCGTACGCATGGCGTCGAGCGTAGCGTCACCGCCCGGCGCGGGCGTCCCGGCCGTCCACGAAGGTCCGGACGATGTCGATGTCGCCGATCCGGGAGGGGTCCACGCGGTGCGGGTCGTCGCCCAGCACCACCAGATCGGCCCGTTTCCCCGGAGAGAGGACGCCCGCCGCGCCCTCCCAGCGGCAGGCGTGGGCGCCGGCGACCGTGTAGGCCCGCAGCGCCTCGTCGACGGTGACGGCCTCGTCCGGGCCGACGAGGCGGCCCGACGCGGAGGCGCGTTCGACCATGAACTGGATGGCCCGCAGCGGTGCGCCGTCCGTGACGGGGCGGTCGGAGCTGCCGACGAGGGTGACCCCGTGGTCCAGGAATCCCCGGCCCCGGTACATCCAGCCGGCCCGCTCCTCCCCCATCACGGTCGCGTAGTCGTCGCCGAAGGAGTAGAGGAACGTGGGCTGGACCACCGCGCTCACGCCGAGCTCGGCGAAGCGGGGCAGCTGGTCGGGCCGGATCAGCCCGGCGTGCTCGACGCGGTGGCGCGCGTCCGGACGGGGCAGCAGCTTCTGGGCCCGCTCCAGGGCGTCCAGGGCGAGGTCGGCGGCGCGGTCGCCGATGGCGTGGACGGCGAGCTGCCAGCCGGCGAGGTGGCCGTCGACGATGAGGGCGCTGAGGCGCTCCGGGTCGTCCTGCAAGCGGCCGACGTTGTCGGCCGTGCCCTCGTACGGGGAGGTGAGCGCCGCCGTACGCGCCATCATCCCGCCGTCGGTGTAGATCTTGAGCGCGCCGAGAGACAGCCAGTCGTCGCCGAATCCGGTGCGCAGGCCGAGGTCCAGGGCCTGGGTGAACCCGTCGTCGGTGTGCGTCGCGCGGGGGCGGAGGGTGTCGCCGGAGGCCATGAGCTGGACTCGCAGGGGCAGTCGGCCGCGGTCCCGGAGCAGTTGGTAGGCGCCCAGTTCGACGGGGCTGTGGCCGAGGAGTCCGCCGCCGACGCCCGCCTCCGCGCAAGCGGTGATGCCCTCGTCCAGGCAGGTGCGGGCGGCCAGCTCGATCGCGTCGGCCAGCTCCTGCTGGGAGTAGGGCAGCCGCAGTCGGCGGGCGGCGGTCATGGCGCTCTCGGCGAGAAACCCGTCCTCGTGCGGGGTTCCGTCCGGGAGCAGGTCCAGGACCGCGGTGTTGACGACGCAGGCGTGCCCGGAGTCGTGCATCAGGAAGACCTTGCGGCCGTGGCTGACCCGGTCCAGGTCGGCGGCGGTCAGATGCCGGCCCAGGGCCCGCTGGTCGTACCCGGCGACGTCCACCCAGGCGCCGGGCGGAGCGGGCCGCCGGGCCGCCGCGTCCACCACGGCGAGGATGTCCTCGACCCGCTCACAGGGGGCGTCGCTCGGCGTGCCGGCCTTCAACCCGGCCCAGGCCAGGTGGACATGGCTGTCGATGAAGCCGGGCAGCACGGTCGCCCCGTCCAGGTCGACGACCTCGCGCGCGGGCAGGGAGGTCACGGCCTCGTCCACGCCGACGATCCGCCCCCGCCAGATGCCCAGGTCGTGGGCGACGGGGTGGCGGGGGTCCATCGTGAGGACGCGCGCGTTCGTCAGCCTCGTGCAGAGCATGGGAGGTCCCTCCCCGTCGCGTTCGGACCCACGGCACGCGGCCGGAGAGCGGGCCGGGCCAAGCTAACCCGCAAATACCCCTCCCTGTCGACGCCAGGGTGAGTTTCCAGCCGTCATCGGCTGTCAACCTTCCGGTGAATCAGGGGCCGTTGTGCTCTTAGGTAAGCCTTGCTTTACTGAGTCGCCGGTCATCGCTCTTCCCAAGGAGGCACTTTCATGCGGGTCGTCATGTTCGGTTACCAGACCTGGGGCCACCGCACCCTGCAAGCCCTGCTGGACTCCGAGCACGACGTGGTGACCGTGGTGACACATCCGCGGAGCGAGCACGCCTACGAGAAGATCTGGAGCGACTCGGTCGCCGATCTCGCGGAGAAGCACGGCGTCCCCGTGATCATCCGCAACCGGCCGGACGACGAACTCCTGGACCAGCTGCGGGAAGTGGCCCCGGACATCATCGTGGCCAACAACTGGCGGACGTGGATGCCGCCGGAGATCTACAACCTGCCGGTCCACGGCACGCTCAACATCCACGACTCGCTGCTGCCCGCCTACGCGGGCTTCTCGCCGCTGATCTGGGCGCTCATCAACGGCGAGCCGGAGGTCGGCGTCACGGCCCACATGATGGACGAGGAGCTGGACGCCGGTGACATCGTCGTCCAGCGGGCGGTGCCCGTGGGACCGACGGACACCGCGACCGATCTCTTCCACCGTACGGTCGACCTGATCGCGCCGGTCACCGTCGAGGCCCTCGGCCTCATCGCCTCCGGGCAGACCGAGTTCACTCCGCAGGACCGGTCGAGGGCGAGCTTCTTCCACAAGCGCGCCGAAGAGGACGTCCGCATCGACTGGAACTGGCCGGCCGAGGATCTGGAGCGCCTGGTCCGCGCCCAGTCGGCCCCGTATCCGGCCGCCTTCACGTTCCACCGGGGGCAGCGGATCGAGGTCGTCTCGGCCGTCGTGTCCGAGGGCCGCTACGGCGGCACCCCGGGCCGCGTCTTCTACCGCGAGGGCGACGGCGTCGTGATCGTCGCCGGAGCCGACGCCCGCACCGGCCGCAACCACGGCCTGGCGATCACCCGCGTACGGACCGCGGACGGCCGCGAGCTGCCCGCGACCGAGTACTTCACCTCGATGGGCGGCTATCTCACCGGCCGCCCCTGACGATCGGGACCTACCCCATATGCGTACCGCACGTGCCCGGCACTACCTCATGTGCCGGCCCACCTACTTCGACGTGGTCTACTCCATCAACCCGTGGATGGACCCGACGAAGCCCGTCGACACTCCGCTGGCCATCGCCCAGTGGGAGCGCCTGCGCGAGGTCTACCTGAACCTCGGGCACACCGTCGACACGATCGACCCCGTCCCCGGTCTGCCCGACATGGTCTTCGCGGCCAACGGCGCCACGGTCGTCGACGGGCGGGCTCTCGTGGCCCGGTTCCGCGACGCCGAGCGCATCGCCGAGGGGCCCGCCTACCACCACTGGCTGCGCGCCAACGGCTTCCCGGACCTGCGCACGGCCGCTCACGTCAACGAGGGGGAGGGCGACTATCTCCTGGCCGGCGACTGGTTGCTGGCGGGCACCGGGTTCCGCAGCGACCCGCGCTCGCACGACGAGGCGCAGGAGTACTTCGGACGTCCGGTGATCGGGCTGACCCTCGTCGACCCCGACTACTACCACCTGGACACCGCCCTGACGGTGCTCGACGAGAAGACGGTCGCCTACTATCCGGCGGCCTTCTCCCCCGGCAGCCGGGCGGTGCTGGAGCGGCTGTTCCCGGACGCCCTCCTCGCCACCGCCGCCGACGCCGAGGCATTCGGGCTGAACGCGACGTCGGACGGGTACAACGTGGTCCTGCCGCAGAACGCCACGGATCTGGCCGGGCAGTTGAGGGAGCGCGGGTTCCGCCCGGTCGGCGTGGATCTGTCGGAACTCCTCAAGGCGGGCGGCAGCGTGAAGTGCTGCACCCTGGAGCTGCGCCGGGGCGACTGAACGGACGGCCTCCCCGCGGAAAGCCCGCGGGGAGGCCGCCGGTGCCTCGCTACCGTGGGCGCATGACCAGCGAGACCCGGACCTTCCCTCCCCGGCCCCTGCGCGGCGTCATGGCCGTGTACGCCCGTCAGGCAGGCTGCCCGTCCTCCTTCGCCCTGGCGGTGGCGGACTTCGAGCCCTGGGTGGAGGGGGTGGAGTTCGAGACGGCGGACACGAGTACGGCGCCGGGCTGGTCGGCCGCCGAACTGTCCGAGCTGCACGAGGCGTTCGACTCCGGGGTACGCGAGGAGCTGGCGGCCCTGGATCCCGGCACCACCGTGGCCGTCGCGGTCGTCCTGCGGTCCATCAAGGTGCACGAAGTGGACACCCACCCCCGGGCGTTCCACAAGGCGGGGCGACAAGCCGTCCGGAACGCGTTGGCGGAGGCGTACGGCCCACCGCCGACCCCCTGGCCGAGGCTGCCGTGAACCCGGGCCGCGGACCCACCGGCCCGCCGGTACGCGCCCCTGACACCCGTGGCCGGATGAAGAGCCGCGAGAGGACGTCGGCGGCGGTTCAACTCCTGCTGTTCTCCAGCGCCTTCACCGGTACGCAGGGGAAGGCAGTGGTGTCGACGGGGTGTTCCTCGGTCGGTGCGCACAGCTCGAAGCCGGTGGGGTCCACGGTGTCGGGAAGGCTGAACCCGAAGACGCCGATCCTCGTCTCGCCCCGCTGGAGGGGCGATCCCATGACGCTCATGTTGGTCCAGGCGAAGTTCCGCCACTCGCCGTCGGCGACCTCGGCGAGCTGGCTGCGGGGATAGGCCTCGGTGACGCAGTCGATCTCGCCCTCCTTGAGGCGCAGGCCCTTCCCGCAGGTGCCCGAGGCGGGTGTGATGCGCAACGTCACGCCGGTGAGCCGGGCGCTCTTCACCCCCCGGTCCGCCAGTTCACCCGTGGTCGCGACGTACACCGCGAGGAAGTGCTGTCCCGCGGCCGCTGACTCGCCGGCCAGTTCGGGTGTCCACATCGCGTCGACGGGCTTCAAGCGGACGCCGAGCGGCTCGCCGATGCCGGTGTGGAGGAGTTCATCGCCGGGGAACTCGTCGAACGGGGTGTACGCCGGGGCGGACACGCTCGGCGGTGGGGTGCCGCCCGGGTCGGCACCCGGCGCCGGGTCCTCCCGGTCGCCGCCCGAACAGCCGGCGAGCAGGAGCATCGAGCCCACGGCGACCGTGGCCGACCAACGGTGTGACATCAAGACAACTCTCCAGGACGTGAGCCGGTGTGCGGCTCACATCGTGGGGGCCTCGGGGTCCCTCGCCCCACCTCTTAAGTCACGCCTTAACAGGGGCCCGACCGGAAGAACCGGTTCGGCAGCCCGGCTCGACACCCGCGTCACCGGTGCCATGCTGATCACCATCGGCGCCTTCCTCCCGGAGGAACGCCCGGCCGGCCAGGGGCGGCCCGTCCCGCTCCGCCCGACATGGACCGAAGGAGAGCACGCACGTGGCAGAGCGGATGCGGCAGGAGCAGGCCGGCCCCGAGGTGCGCAAGCGCGTCCGGGACAGCTTCGAACGCCAGGGCCTGATGTCCCATCTCGGAGCGCGCCTCGCCCACATCGGCCCCGGCCGCGTACACATCGTGCTCCCGGCCCGCCCGGAGGTGACCCAGCAGCACGGCTACGTCCACGCGGGCGCCACCAGCGCCATCGCGGACAGCGCAGGCGGCTACGCCGCGCTCACCCTGTTCGACGAGGGATCCGAGGTCCTCACCGTCGAGTACAAGATCAACCTCCTCTCTCCCGCTGCCGGCGACCGCCTCGAAGCGATCGGCACCGTCCTCAAGCCCGGCCGCACCCTGACCGTCTGCGGGCTGGAGGTCTACGGCGTGCGGGCCGACGGCGCCCGGAAGCTCGTCGCGAACGGGCAGCAGACGCTCATCCGCGTGGACAGGGCTGCCGACCGCGGTGACCTCCACGGCTGACTCCGCCGGTGCGAGGCCGTCCGGGGAGCACCGCTCACAGCGCGATCGACCCCGTCCTCAGCAGGGTGCGCCCCAGCGGTGTGACGAGGTGCAGCACGGACCCGCCCCGGCGGCTCGTGGTGATGAGGCCGGCGTTGCGGAGCACGGTCGCGTGCTGGCTGGCCGCCGGGACCGAGACGCCGAGGCGGCGGGCCAGCTCCGTCGTCGTGCAGCCCTCCGCCGTCACGTGCAGCGCGGCGGCGCGGGTGCGGCCGAGCAGCGCCTCCAGGTTCCGGCCGGGAGCGCCGTCGTGCTCGGCCGTTCCGGCTCCGGTCAGCGGTTCGCCGAGGAC
Source organism: Streptomyces sp. NPDC058576 (assembly GCF_042718715.1). Classification (NCBI taxonomy): domain Bacteria; kingdom Bacillati; phylum Actinomycetota; class Actinomycetes; order Kitasatosporales; family Streptomycetaceae; genus Streptomyces; species Streptomyces sp. NPDC058576. Next base: position 95,673 of record NZ_JBHXPF010000024.1, read on the forward strand.
CGGCACGGTCAGACGCGGCGGCTGCGTGGCGTCGAGCGGATCCCACAGCAGGCTGACGGCCAGCGGTGTGAAGACCGTGGGCGTGATGACCAGTCCCCGGCCCTGGAGACGCACTTCGGTGGGGCGCGGGTAGTGCGCCTCCAGCACGGGCGAACGCCAGCGCACCAGCGGTGGGCAGAGGGAGCGCAACAGCAGGTCGACGCCTCCGTCGAGCATCAGATGCGTGTACCGGGAGGACAGCTCGACCAGGGCGGACCGCCCCGTGTTCCAGTAGGGCTCCACGGTCAGCCGATGACAGGCACGCACCGCGTCGGCGAACTCGCGTCGCGCCTCGCGGTCTCCCCCGTACACCCGCCGGGCCCAGGAGCGGTGTACGGGAGGGAAGTCGAGGCCCTCGAACTCGCGGCGCAGCCGCGCCGCGGGGGCGGACATCCAGTTGTCCACGGCGTGGTCCAGGGAGGGCGCATCGCCCATCAGGGCCAGCAGGTCGAGCCCCGGGCCGCGAGCCGGGAGCAGGGACGTCAGCGGGCGCGTGTCCGGCCTCATCCGGCCCGCGACCTCCGACCGCCATCGGCGGAAGCAGGAGACGTCCTGGCTCTCCCGCAGCAGCTCCAGGCTGTAATAGGTCTCGGCCGCGGCTCCGATCGTCGCGGCCACCCGGGTCCGCGCGAGGTCTTCCGCCGTGAAGTGGATGCGTAGCACCGGACCGCCCCCTGCCGTCGCCGTGGCGCGCTTCTGCGTACCCCCACCCCAGCATGCCCCGGGTCGGTCGCTCCGTCCGCACCCCCTCCCTGCGCGACGGCGGGCGGCCGGCAGGGCGGTGGCGGTGGCGGTGAGGAAGGAGACGACGACGCCGGTCAGGAGCACCTGGTCGGTGCCGAAGGCGCCGACGGCGGGGCCGGCCGGCGCACTGCCGATCGGGTCATGCCGACGGAACCCGCGACCTCGTAGGCGTGGACGCGGTTCAGCATCGCGCCCGGCACCCGGGTCTGCACGCTGGTGGCCCACATGACACCGAAGACCGCCGGCCGACCGCAGTCCGATCTCCCCTTCGCCGCCGCCGGCCTCACCCGCGAGGTCGCCTTCGAGGTGACCGACGCCGACTGCCCGGCCCGTGACCGCGCCTCACCCACCGGGGGCTTCGGGGCGCACAGACGCGATCATGACCGGATGGACACTCACTTCCTCGGAATCGCCGAACTGACCGGAACCCCGTCCGTGGCGGTGGTCGTCGATGTCATGCGGGCCTACACGGTGGCCGCCTGGGCGTTCGCCCGGGGTGCGGAGAAGATCGTCCTCGCCGAGTCGCAGGCCGAGGCCCTGGCGCTCAAGGCACGCCACCCGGAGTGGGTGGCGATCAAGGACGGCCCGCCTGCGCCCGGCTTCGACGCCGTCAACTCTCCGGGTCTGCTGCGATCGGCCGACCTCGGCGGACGGACCGTCGTGCAGAAGACCACGGCGGGAACGGTCGGCGCCCTTGCGGTCAAGGAGGCGTCCCTGGTGCTGTGCGCCTCCTTCGTGGTGGCGGAGGCGACGGCCCGGCTCCTGCGGAGACACGGGGGCGACGCCGTCACGTTCGTGGTCACCGGCGAGGACGGGCGCGCCGATGAAGACCTGGCGTGCGCGCAGTACATCGCGCGGAGGGCCACCGAGGCGGAGACGCGTACGACACTGTCGACGGAGGCGACCGCTGCGACCCATACATCGGTTGCGACGGATACGACCGATGCGACGGACTTCCTGCGACGCGCCGGTGGGTCGCGCGCCGCCGCCGAACTGACAAAGGGGGTACGTCAAGGAGCGCACCCCGATGACGTGGCACTCTGCCTCGAACTCGACCGGTTTCCCTTCGCGATGGTCGCGACCCTGGAGGACGCGCTGATGGTCCTCCGTCCGTGTGCCGTGCCGTCGTCGACCGAGGAGGCGCAGGCCTGAGCGCGGGGGCGATCCGCCACGCGGGAGCCCGTCTCCGGTCGGGGATGGACCGGCGGGAGGGAAGACCTCGCTCCGGATGACCGCGCCTCAGCCGGTGTGCCCCGCGAGCCCGTCGGCCCAGGCACGGACCGCCCGGGCGGTGGTGGCCGCGTGTTCCTCCACGATCGTCCAGTGATCGCCCACGACGTCGACGGTGTCGTACGGACCCGGCCAGAGCGGCTGCCCCGCGTGCCCGAAGGCGTCGCCGCCGTAGGTGTCGGCCTCGGGCGGCCGGTCGGCGGCGCGGACCAGCAGGAAGGGTACGTCCGGGGGTTCGGGGCGCCACCCCCGGAGCATCCGCGTGTACGCGCCGAGCGCGGTCAGGGACATGTCGTCCACCGCCGTGTCGAACTCCGCGCCCATGGCCAGGGCCGCGCGGGCGGGCATGGCGAGCAGCCAGGGCTCGGCCTCCCGTTCGGGGGTCACGTGGTAGGTGTCGAGGAGCACCAGGCCGGCGGGCGGCGTGCCGGTGGCCGCGAGCCGAGCGGCGACCGCGTGCGCCGGGCAGCCACCCATCGACCACCCCAGCAGGACGGGGCGTCGTCCGCCGAGCCGCTCGCGCAGGGCGGCCGTGTGCAGGTCCACCAGCGTCCGCCAGTCGCGCGGCATCGCCTCGCCGGTGGTGACGCCCGGGTGCCGCACCTCCAGCACGTCGCGGTCCTCCTCGAAGTGGCGGGCGAGCGTGGCGTACCAGGGCCTGCCGAGAGCCGGGGAGAAGCCGGGGAAGCACACCAGGGGCGGCCTCCCGGCATCGCCCTCGGCCAGCTGGAGCGGGTCCAGGGTGTGCGCTGGGGAGTCCTCGGGGCCGAAATCGGGGACCGCGAGTGAGGCGGTCACGAGGAGGTGCATCGCCGAGACGACGTCACCCGTCGCACACACGCGGCGGTAGAGGGAGGCGAGGGTCTGGGGCGACCGGGTCTTCGCGGGGCGCGCGGGCCCGGGGTCGGCCGTCTCCTGATCGGGCATGGACTCGGACAGCCGGCCGAGCAGATGCTCCGTCAGCTGCTCGCAGGTGGGCAGGTCGAAGAGGAGGGTGACGGGCAGCTCCAGACCGGTGAGCAGACCCAGTCGGTTGCGCAGCTGCACGGCGGCCAGCGAGTCGAGGCCGAGTTCGCCGAGCACCCGGTCGGGCGCGACGGCGGTCGCGCCGGTGTGCCCGAGCACGTCGGCGACGGCCTCGCGTACCAGCGCGAGCAGAGCGGCGGAACGGTCGGGGGCGGGCACCCGCGCCAGCCGGCCGCGCCAGGCGCCCGGCGTCTCGTCCGGCACGGGGCCGGGACCGGAGGCGGGCCCTCCGCCCCCGGCGGGTGCACGGTCGTCACGCGGCGCAGGGCCGCCTCCGGAATCCGTGGCGTCACCGAAACCGGTGGCGTCGCCGGAACCCGTGGCGTCGCCGGAACCCGTGGCGTCGTCGAGTACCCCGCCGTAGCCGGCCTCTCCGGTGTCGCCAGGCCCTCGGCCGTCGCCGAATCCTCCGGCGTCAACGGCAGCACGGCGGTCGCGCCCGGGCTCCCCGGACGGGGCGGACGGAGGGCCCGACGGTTGGAACAGGCCGCGCAGGAGCGGCGGGAGGGGACGTCGGGACCGGGAGGCCGCCGCGTCCAGCGGCAGCGGCGCGAGCACGGGCTCCCCCACCGCCAGGGCGGCGTCGAACAGGGCCAAGCCCTCGGCCGCGGTGACGGCACGGAGAACACCGTCACCGGTCCGTCCGGTGCGGGCAGCCATCCCCTCGCCTCCCGCCCACGGCCCCCACACCAGCGAGAGCGCGGGCAGTCCGCGGGCCGTCCGGTGCAGCGCGAGGGCGTCGAGGAAGGCGTTCGCGGCCGCGTATCCGGCCTGGCCGGGGTTTCCGAGCAGACCCGCCGCCGAGGAGAAGAGCACGAACCGCGACAGGGCCAGATCCCTGGTCAGCTCGTGCAGATGCCAGGCCGCGTCCACCTTCGGCCGCAGGACGGCCGTGACACGCTCGGGTGTCTGGCTCTCCAGCACACCGTCGTCGAGCACCCCCGCCGCGTGCACCACGGCGGACAGGCCGGCGGAGCACCCGGCGATCACCCGGGCGAGCGCGGAGCGGTCGGCGGCGTCGCAGGCGACCACGTCGATTCGGCTGCCGGCCCGTTCGATCCGCTCCCGCAGCCGCCGTACGCCGGGCGCGTCCGGGCCGCTGCGGCTGGTGAGCAGCAGACGGCGTACCCCGTGACGCTCCGCCAGGTGACCGGCCAGCAGGGCGCCGAGTGCTCCTGTTCCGCCGGTGATCAGGACCGTGCCCTCCGCCGCGAACTCGCCCGCCCGCGCGGGCCCGGCGGCCACCGGGCGGGTCAGCCGGGGGACGTGCACCCGGCCCGCGTGCACGGCGAGCTGGGGTTCGCCCGTGGCCAGGGCGAGGGGCAGCCGGTGCACCGAATCGGGGTGGTCGTCGAGGTCGACGAGGGTGAGGCGGCCCGGGTACTCGGACTGGGCGCTGCGTGCCAGCCCCCAGACCCCGGCGGCGGCCGGATCGGGGTCCGCGCCGGTGGCGCCCCGGGTCACCAGGGCCAGGCGGGTGCCCGGCGTCAGCGCGGGCAGCCGGTCGCGCAGCAGCTCCAGGGCTCGCGTCACCAGGTGGTGCGTGGCGGCCACCGGGCCCTCGGACGGGCCGGGCGGGGCCAGGGAGACGACGAGGGCGGGGGCGGCCGGCGTTGCGGACCCGGCGGAGGACACCCCGGGCCCCGGCTTTCCGCTCACCCACGCTCTGCTGCCCGGCCCCGTGCCCGGGGCGGTGCCCCTGCCCGGGGTCGTGCCGGCGTCCGACGCGGGACGCACGGCACCCGTCAACTCGGCGGCCAGCCCGAGGCCGTCCGGCGCGCCCACCTCCCAGGCGGGCGGAGCCGAGCGGGCCGGCTCGGCGGGCGTCCACTGCGGCCGGTAGAGCGGTCGGTGCCGCAGACCGGCGTCATCAGCACGGACCTCACGACCCGCACCGCCCGTGCCCCCGGCACCACCCGTGCCCCCGGCACCACCCGTGCCCCCGGCACCACCCGTGCCCCCGGCACCACCCGTGCCCCTGGCACCGCCCGGGGCACGTACCGCGCGCGTCGTCAGTTCCGCCACCCGCAGCACCGGCCGCCCGGCCGGGTCCGTGAGATCCGCCGCGACGGTGTGGTCGCCGATGCGGCGCAGCCGGACCCGCAAGGCGGTCGCGCCCGCGGCCCGGCGGCTGACGCCGCGCCAGGCGAACGGAAGCCGGCCGGTCCCGCCGGGTCGTCCCGGCTGCGCGGGGAGCAGCAGCGACGCGTGGAGGGCGGCGTCGAACAGCGCGGGATGGAGTCCGTAGCCCTGTGCCTCGGCCAGGGCGTCGTCGGGAAGCCGCACGTCGGCCAGCAGGTCCTCGCCGTGATGCCACAGGGCCCGCACACAGCGGAACATCGGGCCGTACGCGTGACCCGCCTCCGCCAGCCGCTCGTATGCTCCGGTGAGGTCGACGGCCACCGCGTCCGGAGGTGGCCACGAGGCCTCGTCGCCGTGTGCCGGGTCGAGGTCGTCGGCCGCCGCGCGGAGGCGGCCGGTGGCGTGGTGGGCCCATGCCCCGAGGGGGCCGCCGTCCCCGGGACGCGCGTGCAGGTCGACGGCCCGGCGGCCGGACGGGTCCGGTGCGCCGAGCGCGACCTGCACCTCGACGCGTCCGCCCGAGCCGGGCAGGTACAGCGGGTGGAGCAGCGTCAGTTCCTCCAGTTCCGCCAGGCCGCAGGCCGCGCCGGTGTGAAGGGCCAGGTCGGCGAGAGCGGTCGCGGGCGCCAGCGCCCGGCCGTGCACGACATGGTCGAACATCCAGGGCTGCCCGGCCCGGGACAGGTGCCCCGTGCTCAGTACGCGGTCGCTGCCCGGAAGGCTCGTCGTCGCGGTCAGGACCGGGTGGCCCGTGGTGGACGCGGCGGTGGCCACGGGGCGTGCCGCCGTGGCGGAGGGCTCGGCCAGCCAGTGCCGCTCGCGCTGGAAGGGGTAGGTGGGCAGGTCGACGCGCCGGGCGGGCGGCCCCGGGTGCGCCTGCCGGACCGCCTCCCAGTCGACCGGGAGACCGTGCACCTGGAGCCGGGCGAGTGCCGTCAGGAGTGTGCCGGGCTCCGGGTGGCCGGGCCTGGTCGTCGCGGTGAACACGCGGTCCCCGGGTTCCCCGACCGTGCTCAACGCTGCCGAGGTGAGGTGGGTGCCGGGACCCGCCTCCACGAAGGCGGTCGCTCCCGCTTCGTCCACGAGATGCCGTACGGCCGCGGAGAAGCGCACCGTCTGACGGGCGTGGCGGACCCAGTACTCCGGGGCGCGCAGGTCGTCCCCGACGGCCGGGCGTCCCGTGAGGGTCGAGACGACGGGGATACGGGGCTCGTGGAAGGCGGCGCGCGATGCGGCCCGGGCGAACTCCGCCAGCACCGGTTCGACCAGCGGGGAGTGGAAGGCGTGGCTGGTCCGCAGGCGTTCGGTACGGCGTCCGCGGGCCTCGAAGCGCGCCACGACCGCTGCCACCGCCCGCTCCTCCCCGGAGACGACGACCGACCGGGGGCCGTTCACCGCGGCGATGGTGACGGGGCCGACGGGGGCCGGTCCGGGGGTCACGGAGACGGTGGCGGACGGCCCGACGGTGAACGGCCCATCAGCGGCCGACCCAGCGGTAGCAGGCTGCCCGGTAGCGGCAGGCCCAGCGGTAGCAGGTCCGGCAGCGAGCGGCCCGGCGGTGGCTCGGAGCCTCGCGAGTTCCGAGGTCGCCTCTTCCTCGGTGGCCTCCACAACGGCCATGGCGCCGCCGGCCGGCAGGCTCTGCATCAACCGGCCCCGGGCGGCGACCAGTCGGACGGCGTCCTCCTCGGTGAGGATCCCGGCGGCGTGCGCGGCGGCCAGCTCACCGACGGAGTGTCCGGCCAGCACATCGGGCCGTACGCCCCAGGAGGTGAGCAGCCGGAACAGGGCGACCTCGAACGCGAACAGGCCCGCCTGGGCGACATCGGTCCGGTCGAGGGCGTCGGTGGGCCCGCCCGGTTCCGCGGGCCACAGGCTGTCGCGGAGCGGCAGGTCCCCCACGCCCCCCACGGCGTCGAACCGGCCGCACAGGGCGTCGAAGGCGTCGGCGAAGACCGGGTAGGCGGCGTGCAGTTCGCGGCCGAGGCCCGGCCGTGCGGCGCCCTGGCCGGTGAAGAGCAGGGCGAGCCGCCGGCCCGTACGGACGGCTGCGGGCTCGGCCGTCCCGGCGGCGAGCCGGTCCAGTCCACCGAGCAGGCCGGCCCGGTCGTCCGCGGTCACCGCCGCCCGGTACCGGAGCGCGGCGCGTGCGGTGACGGCGGAGAACGCCACGTCCGCCAGGGGCTGTTCGGGCCGCTCCCGGAGGAACACGGCCGTACGCCGTGCCTGGGCCCGCAGCGCCCCCGCGTCGGCGCCCGACAGCAGAAGCGGTGGGTGCGGGGCGGCGGGGGCGTTGCCGTTCCGCTCCCCCGCGTCCCGTTCGCCGACGGCCTCCTCCAGGATCACATGGGCGTTGGTCCCGCCGATGCCGAAGGCCGATACCGCGGCGCGGCGGGGCTGTCCGGGGGCGGGCCGCCACGGCTGCTCCCGGGTCAACGGCCGCACGGCGCCCGAGGACCAGTCGACCCCGGGGGACGGCTCGTCGAGGTGCAGCGTGCGCGGCAGCACCCCGTGCCGCATCGCCAGTACGGTCCTGATCACCCCGGCGACACCGGCCGCGGCCTGGGTGTGGCCGAGGTTCGACTTGAGGGATCCGAGCCACAGGGGCCGGTCGGCCGGGCGGTCCTGCCCGTAGGCGGCAAAGAGCGCGCGGGCCTCCACGGGGTCGCCGAGGGGGGTGCCGGTGCCGTGCGCCTCCACCGCGTCGACCTCGGCCGGGGTGAGGCCGGCCGCGGCGAGGGCGTCGCGGATCAGCCGCTCCTGGGCCGGTCCGCTGGGCGCGGTCAGGCCGTTGGACGCGCCGTCCGAGTTGACGGCGGAGCCGCGGAGCACGGCGAGCACCGGATGGCCGTTGCGCCGTGCGTCGGCGAGCCGTTCCAGCAGGACCAGTCCGACGCCCTCGCCCCAGGCGGTTCCGTCGGCGGCGGCGGAGAACGGCTTGCAGCGGCCGTCCGGGGACAGCGCCCGCAGCCTGCTGAAGGCGGTGAACGGCACCGGACTGGCCATGACGGTCGCGCCGCCGGCCACGGCGAGGGAGCACTGCCCCGAGCGCAGCGCCCGGGCCGCCCAGTCCATGGCCACCAGCGACGAGGAGCAGGCCGTGTCCACGGTCACCGCGGGCCCTTCCAGGCCGAGGGTGTAGGCGATGCGCCCGGAGGCCACGCTGCCTGCGGACCCCAGGGCGAGGTGGGCTTCGTACGCATGGCCTCCTCGGTGCAGCAGCCGGCCGCCGTAGTCGCCGTGCATCACGCCGACGAAGACACCGGTGTCGCTGCCGCGCAGGGCGGTGGGGGCGATACCCGCCCGCTCCACCGCCTCCCAGGCGGTCTCCAGCAGCAGCCGCTGCTGGGGGTCGGTGGCCAGTGCCTCCTTGGGGGACATGCCGAAGAAGCCCGCGTCGAAGTCGGCGGCCCGGCGCAGGAATCCGCCGCGCCGGGTGGTCGAGGTGCCCGGCCGGTCGGGGTCGGGGTCGTAGAGCGCGCCCAGGTCCCAGCCCCGGTCGGCGGGGAACGCGGACGTGGCGTCGGCTCCGTCCGCGAGCAGTCGCCACAGCTCCTCGGGCGTGCGGACGTCGTCCACGGGCCCCGGGAAGCGGCAGGCCATCGCGACGATGGCCACCGGCTCGTCGGCGGTCGGGGCGTCATCCCGGGTGCGGGAGGCGGCCGGTCGGGCTGTCGGGGCCGGCGGGCCGAGCAGGGCGTCGCACAGGAAGCCGGCCACCGCGTCCGGTGTCGGGCGGTCGAAGACCAGGGTCGGAGGCAGGTCGAGGCCGGTGGCCGCCCGGAGCCGGTCGCGCAGCAGGACGCCCTGGAGAGAGCCGAGTCCCAGATCGGCGAAGGTCTGTCCGGGGGCGGGTTCGCTTCCCCGCGTCCCGTCCGCCCCGGCCGTGGCGTCGAGGACGAGGCGCAGCACGGTGCGGCGCCGCTCCGGGGCGGGCAGGGCGAGCAACGTGGTGCGCAGCCCCGCGCGGGTCTTCGCGCCGTCGTGGTCACGTGCCTCGGCGAGCCGGTCGGCGAGAACGGTCCGCCGGATCTTGCCCGAGGAGGTACGGGGCAGGGGCTCGCTCCTGCGGAACTCGTCCGGCACCTTGAACGCGGACAGCCGCTCCCGGCACATGGCCCGCAGCTCGGCGATACCGGCGTCCCCCGGCCCGGCGGGGCCGCTGCCCCCGGGGCCGAGGACGACGAACGCCACCGGGACCTCCCCCAGTACGTCGTGGGGGCGGCCGACGACCGCCGCGTCCACGACTCCGGGGCAGGACAGCAGCACCTGCTCCACCTCGACCGGATTGATGTTCTGGCCGCCGCGGATGATCAGGTCGCCCACCCGTCCGGTGACCCGCAGTCCGCCGCCCGGTGTTCGGTGGCCCAGGTCGCCGGTGCGGTACCACCCGTCCCGTAGGACCAGGGCCGTACTGTCGGGGCGATGGTGGTAGCCGCTCATCAGACCGGGGCCCCGCACCCAGATCTCGCCCTCGCCGCCGTCCGCGAGGGCGGCTTCGGAGACCGGGTCGGCGATCCGGACGTCGACACCGGGCAGCGGTCGCGGCACCCGGTCCGGACCGGGCCGGGCGAGCGCGATCTTGCCGCCGGCCTCGGTGGCCCCGTAGCCGTCCAGCAGGGGTGCGCCCAGCAACTCCTCCACGGAGAGGCGCAGTTCCTCGGGGCAGGGCGCTCCGGCGGTGACGCATACCCGCAGCCCGCCGGGGGCCGGGCGGCTCCGGCGCGCCGCGCCCACCAGCAGGTGGTAGGTGGCCGGGACCCCGGCCAGCATCGTGAAGGGCTCCTCGGCGGGCTGCTCCCGCAGCGCCCGGGCGATGTCCACGCCCCGGTCGAGAAGGCAGGCGCTCGCGCCGGTCGCGACCACCGCGACGAGGCACAGGGAATACGCGAAGGCATGGTGCACCGGCAGCGGCCACAGCAGCCGGTCCCCCTCGGACATGCCGAGGAGCGGTGCGTAACCGACGGCGGTCGACCACAGCGCGGCCCGCTGGCTGGTCACCGCGCCCTTGCGGGTGCCGGTGGTGCCGGAGGTGTAGAGGATCCAGGCCGGCTCGTCCAGGCCGAGGTCGTCGGGGGGCGGTTCCGGCGCGTCGCTCCCGGCGAGTTCCTCGTACGGCACCCGGTCGGCGGGCGGGCCGGTCCGCGGGGGCACCGGCCCCACGACCACGCTCACCCGCGGGCCGGCCCGCCAGGTCTCCAGCCGGTCCAGCCGGTCCAGGAGCGGCGCCTCGGCCACGACCGCCACCGCACCGCTGTCGGCGAGGACATGGGCCAGTTCGTCGTCGGCCGCACCCGGGTCCAGCGGCACTCCGACGGCGCCGGCCCGCAGGACCGCCAGGCAACTCTCCACCATCTCCACCCGGCTGGGCAGACAGAGCAGCACCCGGTCCCCGCGACGCACGCCCAACGGTGCCAGCCGTCCGGCGACGCGCGCCGTCCGGCGCTCCAACTGGGACCACGTCAGGACGCGTTGCCGGTCGCGGAAAGCGGTCTTCGCACCCGCGTGCGCGGCGTGCGCGCGTAACGCCTCGACCAGCGGGCGGAGTAAGTCCGCGCGAACCTCCGCCATGCGTACCCCCATTGCCCCGTTGGCCCTTGCGTGCCCGGGCCGTGCGACGTCCGACGACTATAGATCAGCAGATCTCTGGCAGATCCGCGCTCGCGCGACGGTGCACGTCCCCCGCACCTCGCCACTCCGGCGCGCCCGGGAGTCGGGACCGTCGGCGCCTCCCTCCACAACCCGGAACCTTCACCCGAACGACAGAGCGCGGTGGATGAGTTCGAGCGGCTCGGGACGCGCCGCATCCCGACGAGGTCCCGTGTCCGCCGAGCCCCGCGGGGGGGGGGGGCGGGGGCCCCCGGCCGGGGCGCGGGTAGGGCGGGGGGGGGGCGGGCGCAGGCCCCATGACC